>NZ_JAUSVX010000001.1:1038999-1385332 GCF_030814995.1 Labrys wisconsinensis
GAACCAGGCGCCGGGAAAGGGCGACAGGCCGCGGATCTGGTTGTGCACCGCCGCCGCCGGCTGCGACCAGTCGATGCGCGCCTCGGCCTTGTCGATCTTGCGAGCATAGGTGACGCCCGCCTCCGCCTGCGGCACGAAGGACAGCGACCCGCGCGACAGCGCCGCGAGCGCCCGCGCCATCAGGTCGGCGCCCAGCACCGACAGCCGGTCGTGAACTTCGCCCGCCGTCATGTCGGGTCCGATCGCCAGCCGCTCGGCCATGGCGACCGGGCCGGTGTCGAGCCCCTCCTCCATGCGCATCACCATGACGCCGGTCTCCGCGTCGCCGGCCATGACGGCGCGCTGGATCGGCGCCGCGCCGCGCCAGCGCGGCAGCAGCGAGGCATGCAGGTTGAGGCAGCCCTCGCGCGGCGCCTCCAGCGCCACCTTCGGCAGGATCAGGCCATAGGCGACGACCACGGCGACGTCGGCTTCGAGCGAGGCGAAGGTGTCGGCGACCTCGGCATCGCGAAAGCTCCTGGGCGTGAACACCGGAATGCCGAAGCCGTCGGCGAGCCGGTGCACCGGCGAGGGCGAAAGCTCCATGCCGCGGCCGGCCGGCGCCGGCGGCCGGGTATAGACCGCCGCGACCTCGTGGCCCTGGCCCAGGATCTCGGCCAGCACCGGCCGGGCGAAGTCCGGCGTGCCGAGGAAGACGACGCGCAGCGCCATCACTCCACCGCACGCGGCGCCGGCCGCGCCTTGGCCGCCGACCGGTCCGCCTCGCCGTCGGCCTCCCGCTGCTTGGCGGCCTTGGTGAACTTGCGGATCACCATGCCGCGCTTGAGCTTGGAGATGTGGTCGATGAACAGCACGCCGTCGAGATGGTCGATCTCGTGCTGCAGGCAGGTGGCGAGCAGGCCGTCGGCCTCCAGGTCCTGCGCCTTGCCGGCACGATCGACATAGGCGACCCGGACGCGGGCCGGACGCTCGACCTCGGCATAATAGTCGGGGATCGACAGGCAGCCCTCGTCATAGACCGAGCGCTCCTCGGACGACCAGACGATGCTGGGATTGATGAAGACCTGCGGCGCGCGCTCCTCCTCGGGGCGGCTGACGTCGATCACCAGGAGGCGGCGCGGCACGCCGACCTGGATGGCGGCAAGACCGATTCCGGGCGCGTCGTACATGGTCTGGAGCATGTCGTCGGCGAGGGCGACGAGCTCGCCGTCGACGCGCTCGACCGGCGCGGACTTGAGGCGCAGTTTCGGGTCGGGCAGGATGATGATCGGTCGCAGGGCCATGCTCCGGGAGATAGTCTGCCGGCGGCACAGGGTCAATCGGCGCTGCCGACACCGCCTGGACCGGAAGAGCCGCCATGCACCGTGCCGTCATGCCCAGACCATTTCAGCGAGTCCGAGCCGTGATCCGGGCTCGCCGGCTCGTCCTCGCCCTGGCAGCCCTCGCCGGCGCGCCGGCGCTGGCGGCGGGGGCGCTGCAGGACGAGGAGCCGCCCTTGGCCGATCTCGGCCGGCCGCTGGTCCACTACGCCACCATCGCCCGCAACGACGGCGCCTTCCGCCGGCTGTGGATCGACGAGGCCTCGCTCGCCAGGGCGCGCCGCGGCGAGCCGCTGCCGGACGGCACGACCATCGCCATGGAGACCTTCTACGGCCCGCAGAACCGTGCCACGGTCTTCACCAAGCTCAAGCAGGGCAGCGCGTGGCTCTACGGCTCCTTCGAGCCGGGCCAGCCCGACTGGACCGGCCTCAAGGCCAAGACCGTCTGCCATGCCTGCCATATCGATGCGGCCGAGGATCTGACCTTCACCCTGCCGGTGCTGGCGAAGTTCGGCGAGACCCGGAGCGTGGCGCGGCTCCTCTGCGACCAGCCCGGCCGGGTGCCCTGCGATGCCACCTTCTACGATCATGCGGGCGCGCCGTGATCGGCACCATGGCGGGCCGTTGGCCGGCCCTCATCCGCATCCTGCACTGGACCACGGCCGTGCTGGCGCTGGTGATGATCCCGGCGGCCTTTGCCGCTGAGGCCCTGACCGAGGTCGACACCGACCGCGCCGAGATGCTGGTCGGCGTGCACATGCTGGCCGGGCTCGCCATCCTGGTGCTGACCCTGGCCCGGCTCTCGGCGCGCCTGGTGCTGCCGCGGCCGAAGCCGCTGCGGCGCGCGCGGATGCTCGCCGGGCTGGCCGGCCTGCGCACGGCCGCCTTCTACGTCCTGCTCCTCGCCCTGCCGCTCACCGGCGTGCTGAAGCTGACCCTGTCCGGCCTCGACGTCGCGCCCTTCGGCGTGACGCTGATCGCCGCCGGCGATACCGCCCCCGCCCTGGCGCGCCGGCTCAACGCCGCGCATGCGCTGATGGGCAAGGCTTTCATCGCCCTGGCGCTCATCCACATCGCGGGGGCGCTGGTCCAGCATGGCCGGCCGAAGGCATCGGGCGCTCGGAACACGTGAAACAGCACGGAGCGGCGCGAAGGACGGCCGGGCGAGACGCCCGAGGTCTCGGATCGGGCGCGAGGCGTGCGTCCTCCCTCCCCCTTGTGGGGAGGGATAAAGGGTGGGGGTCCGGCAGGATGAGGCGAGCCCTTTGTCACCGCCCCCATCCCTGACCCTTCCCCACAAGGGGGAAGGGGATAGCCGGCGTCGCGTCTGAAACACGCCTGACCGGGTGAAGCCTCAGGCGTCGTCGCGGGGATAGGAGATGATCGAGAGGAAGCGGATCGGCAATTTCCGCATCTCCTCCGGGCCGTGCGGCGCATCGGCGTCGAAGAACAGGCTGTCGCCCGGCTGCATGATGTAGAGCTTGTCGGCGTGGCGGTACATCACCTCGCCTTCCAGCATGTAGAGGAACTCCAGGCCGGAATGCTGGAACAGCGGGAAGACGTCGGATTCCTCGGTCAGGGTGATCATGTAGGGCTCGACCACCACCCGGCCGCTGTGGCCGCCGGTATGGCCGAGCAGATGGTACTGGTGCTTGGCCCGCGTGCCGCGCCGCTCGATCGCCAGCCCCTCGCCCGCCTTGACGAACACCGCGTCGCGCCGCTCCTCGTAGCGGCGGAAGAAGGCGGTCACCGGCACGCCGAGCGCCCGCGACAGCGACTGCAGCGTGGTGAGCGAGGGCGAGGTGACGCCGTTCTCGATCTTCGACAGCATGCCGAGCGACAGGCCCGTCGCCGCGGCGAGGTCGGAGACGGTGATCCCGAGCTTGTTGCGGAAGGCGCGCACCTCGCGCCCGATCGCCACTTCCAGGATATTGTCGCGCGCCCCTTCCAGCGCGTGCGGGTCCTGCGAGGGCATGGCCGGCGCGGCCGGATAGTTCCCGGTGGGGAAGGCGTCGGGGAACTGCGTCTCGCTCGGGATCGCCTCGTTGGCGGCGATCGGAGCGCGGCGCGGCACCGGGCGGAGCAGCTCGCTGCCGGAGGCCTCCGGCGCCCTCGGTCCCGATCCCGCTTCCGCCCGCTTGCTCATCAGCCTGTCAATCCTCTCAGCGCCGAGATGCCGACGATCCGCCCGCCGAACTCGACGGCGGCGTCGCGCAGGCATTCCCAGAAGTATGCGGCAGAAGCACTGTCAGCAAGCACGTGGAACGCCGGAGTCGTGCCGAGATCGGCGCGCGCCACGATGGCATTGAGCCGTGCGACCGAGGTTTGGGCAATGGTGAGATCCGGGAATTTGTGGAATCGCAGGTCGATCCCACAGATTTTTGCGAACATGCCCGGCAGGGCCTCGCCCGTGACCGCGAACCAGGCATGGCTGTCGCGGCGCGGCAGCGGATAGGTCCGCTCCTCGTCCTCGATCCGCCAGCCCTGCTCCATCTCGGCAAAGCGCGTCCCGTCGCCGGCAGGGTTGGCGAGCAGGAACACCTCGCCCGGCGCCAGCACCAGGCAGAGCCCGCCGTCCGCCTGGCGGAAGGCCCGGTTCGGCTGCGCCTCGACGGCAACCCCGCGCGCCTGCATGGCGGCGATGGTGCCCCGCCCCTTGAAGCCGAGGCGCGGCAGCGGCGTGAGGTCGGCGAGGCAGAGGCCCGCGGCCGCGCCGGCGGGATCGGCGATCATGGCATCCGAAGTCGCGGCCCAGGCGACGCCCTCCCGGTCGAGGACGCGATAGAGCGGCGTGCGGCGCGGCAGGGTTTCGGCTTCGGCCGGCATCTAGAGCTCCTGGCGCTTGTTCTCGGGGTCGTAGAACGGCGTCGCCACCACCTCGGCGCCGATCATGCGCCCGCCCTCGATGCGGATCTCGAAGCGCGAGCCGGGCGCGGCGAGGTCGGAGGGCACATAGGCGAGGCCCACCACCTTGTCGAGCGAGGGCGAGCGCACCGCCGAGGTGACCCGGCCGGCGATGTCGCCGTCGCGGATGACGAGGTGGCACTCCTTCGGGCAGGGCGCGGCCGGATCGGCCAGGGCGAAGCCGACGAGGCGCCGGGTGACGCCCTTGCCCATCTGCATCTCGACGGCGCGCTTGCCGACATAGAACGGCTTCTTCTTGGCCAGCGCCCATTCCATGCCGGCCTCGGCCGGGTTGGTGAGCCCGTCCGTGTCCTGGCCGACGATGATGTGGCCCTTCTCCAGGCGCAGCACGCGCTGCGCCTCGACGCCGAACGGCCTCAGGCCGAAGGGTTGCCCGGCCTCGAACAGCCGGTCCCACAGCGCTTCGCCCAGGCCCGAGGGGCAATGGATCTCGTAGCCGAGCTCGCCGACGAAGCCGACGCGCAGCACCCGCACGGGGATGCCGGCGAGCCGGCCCTGGCGCACCGCCATGTAGGGGAAGGCCTCGGCCGAGAAGTCGATGTCGGTCTCCAGCCCGGCCAGCGCCTCGCGCGCCTTCGGCCCGGCGAGGTTGACGCCGGCATAGGCGGCGGTGACGTTGGCGATGTCGACGTCGAGCCGCCACTGCGTGTTCCACCAGGTCATCTGGCGATAGACCTGGTCGACGGCACCTGTCGTGGCGGTGAGGTAATAGTGCCGCTCGTGGAAGCGGCAGGCGACGCCGTCGTCGATGACCACGCCGGTCTGGTCGGTCATCAGGGCGTAGCGGGCGCGGCCGACCGGCTGCTTGGCATAGGCCCAGGTGTACATGCGGTCGACGAGCTCGGCCGCGTCGGGGCCGCGGATGTCGAGCCCGCCCAGGGTGGAGACGTCGATCATGCCGACGCCCTCGCGCACCGCCCGCACCTCCGCCTCGATCGCGTCCGCCGACGCGCCCTTGCGGCCGTAATAGGCCGGCCGCAGCCACAGGCCCGCCGGCATCATCTGCGCGCCGAGCTCGAGATGGCGGTGATGCATCGCCGTGTGGCGCACCGGCTCGAAGGCCCGGCCGGCCATGTGGCCGAACTTCTCCGGCACCAGCGGCGGGCGGAAGGTGGTGGTGCCGACCGCCGCGATGCTGCGGCCGGTCTCCTTCGCCACCAGGCGGATGGTGTTGAGGTTGGCGTGCCGGCCCTGGCTCGGGCCGAGCCCGGCGGTGGAGTAGCGCTTGACCAGCTGGATGTCGTCATAGCCGTCCTGGACGGAATGGACGATGTCCTTGGTCTGCAGGTCCTCGTCGAAGTCGACGAAGTCCTTGGCCTTGGGGTCGGAGAAGATCGGCCAGGGATGGGTGATGCGCGCCGCGCCCGGATCGGCCGTCAGCGCCGATGCCGCGGCCGGCCGGTCGAGGGCGGCCGCCGCGACCCGGACGCCGGCGGCGCGCGCATCCGCGCTCACCGTCTCCTCCGACCACAGGCCGGCGGCCGCGCCCACCAGCGTCACGCCCGGCGGCAGGTCGACGGCGCGATGCATGGCGATGGCGGGATCGTAGATCACCTTCGCCCCGGCATGGCTGGCGAGGTTGAGGGCGGGGGTGTAGCCGACGCTCATCAGCACGGTATCGCAGCCGATCCATTCCGGGCTGCCGGCGGTCCTGCCCTCGCCCGCGATCGCCGCGACGGCCACCGCCTCGACCCGGACCTTGCCGCGGGCCTCGACCAGGGTGGAGCCGGCGATGATGCGCAGGCCCCGCGCCCGCGCCTCGGCCGCCGCCTCTCCGTCGCCGGACGGGTTGAGGTCGACGATGGCCGCGACCTCGACGCCGGCGTCGAGGAGGTCGAGCGCCGCCTCGTAGCCGAAGCGGTTGGCGGTGGCGATCACGGCGCGCCGGCCGGGCCGGACGCCATAGAGCCGCATGAGCCGCTGTGCCGCATCGGCGAACAGGATGCCCGGCCGGTCGTTGTTGCGGAACACCAGCGGCTGGTCGAAGGCGCCGGTGGCGAGCACGGTCTCGCGCGCGCGAATCTTGTAGAGCCGGTTGCCCGAGATGGCCGAGGCCCAGTTGTCGGCGAACAGGCCCGAGACCGTGGTGTCGCCGAGGATGGTGAGGCCGGGCAGGGCGCGGGCCCTGGCGACCAGCGCCGCCCGGCGCGCGTCGGTGGCGGCGCGCCCGGCGCCGCCGCGGCCGTGCAGCAGCGAGCCGCCGAGCTCGGGCCATTCGTCGATCAGCAGCGTCTCGGCGCCGGCCTCAGCCGCCGCGATCGCCGCCTCCAGGCCGGCCGGACCGCCGCCGGCGACCAGCACGTCGCAGAACAGATAGGCCTTGTCGTAATGGCCGTGATGCGCCTTCGGATCGAGCTTGCCCAGGCCCGCCAGCGCGCGGATCGGCTTCTCGAACAGCTTCCACGAGCCGTTCGGGCGGAAGAAGGTCTTGTAGTAGAAGCCGACGGGGAGGAAGCGGCCGAAGCGCTCCAGCACGGCGTACCAGTCGCCGTCGAGCGAGCCGAAATGGTTGACCGAGACGGCGGCCATGTCCTGGGCGATGGGATGGCGGTCGCCGCGCACGTTCGGCTCGGGTCCGACCTGCACCAGCGCGTTGACGTCGTGGCCGGCCATGGTCAGCGGCCCGCGCGGGCGGTGATACTTGAAGGAGCGCGACATCAGCCAGCGGCCGGAGCCGACCAGCGCGCTGGCGATCACGTCGCCCCGATAGCCGTGGCAGGCGACGCCGTCGAAGGTGAAGGACACCGGCCTGGCGCGGTCGATCAGGAGGCCCCAGCCGTCCGGGCCGAGGCGGGGTGCGGCGCTCGCGCTCATGCCCCGTCCCCGCGCTGCTTGGCGAAATAGGCGTCGGCGGTCATGGTCTCGAGGATCTCGTCGGTGATGGTGTTGCGGCGGGCGATGAACCAGTAGTTGGTCGGCGCGTGCAGCCACCATTCGTGCACCTCGCCGGCAACGTTGTCCTCGAGGAAGAGGTACTCGGCCCAGGCGTCGTCGGAGGCTGTGGCGGGGTCGGGCATCGGCTTGACGTCGCCGGCCCAGACGAACTCGGAAATGTTGCGCGGACCGTTGAGGGGGCAGGTCATGAGCTTCATGGGCGGTTCGCTTGCCAGGCATAGGATGCGATGGAGGCCAGACCTGAAGGGGACGGCCTGTGGCCTTCGCCCGCGCAGGCGGCCAAGGCGCGACGATCGTGCGGCGAGCTCGACGCTTGGGTTTTCCCTCCCCCTTGCGGGGAGGGATAAAGGGTGGGGGTCGTCGACATAGGGCCCGACTTATCCTGATGGACCCTCACCCCGTACCCCTCCCCGCAAGGGGGAGGGGATCGGCCTGCGTCGCGCCCCAAATCCGGCTGTCTCTGTCCAACCATGGGAGACTCTCAATGTCCGACCGAGGCCGCACCCTTCTCGCCGACGAGGTCGAAGGTGCGGAAGCGGTCGAACGCGAAGGGTTTCAGGAGGTCGGGCTGGCGGCCGGTGGCGACGCATTCGGCCATGCGGTTGCCGCAGACGGGCGTCGCCTTGAAGCCCCAGGTGCCCCAGCCGGAATCGATATAGTAGTTCTCCACCGGGGTCAGGCCCATCACCGGCGAGAAGTCGGGCGTCATGTCGGCCATGCCGGCCCATTGGCGCAGGATGCGCAATTCGCCCATGAACGGGAACAGCTCCAGCATATGGCCCATCAGGCCTTCCTTGAAGTCGAGGGTGGAGCGGGTGGAATAGAGGCCGTAGGGGTCGGTCGCCCCGCCCATCACCATCTCGCCGCGGGCCGACTGCGAGATGTAGACATGCAGCGAGCCGGAGACGACGATCTGGTCGAGGATCGGCTTGACCGGCTCGGAGACGCAGGCCTGCAGCGGGATCGTCTTGATCGGCAGCTTGAAGCCGGCCATTTTCGCCACCCGGCTGGAGGCGCCGGCCACGGCCTGCACCACCTTGCCGGCATGGATGGTGCCGCGATTGGTCTCGACGCCCTTGACCCGGCCGTTCTCGATGAGGAGGCCGGTGACCTCGGTCTGGGTGTGGACCTCGACGCCGCGGCGCATCGCCTCCTTGGCGTAGCCCCAGGCGACGGCATCGTGCCGGGCGATGGCGCCGGGCGGATGGTAGAGCGCGCCGAGCACGGGATAGCGCGCCTCGTCCGAGACGTTCATCACCGGGCAGATCCGCGCCACCCCGGCCGCGTCGATCACCTCCGAATCGACGCCCAGGTGCTTGTTGACCTCGGCGCGCCAGCGCGCGGTGCGCATCGCCGCGTCGGTATGGGCGAGGGTGAAATGGCCGCGCTCGGAATACATGATGTTGATGTCGAGCTCGACCGACAGGGTGCGGAACAGCTCGACCGATTCCTTGTAGAAGGCGACGCCCTCGGGCGTGAGATAGTTGGCGCGGACGATCGTGGTGTTGCGCGCCGTGTTGCCGCCGGCCAGCCAGCCGCGGTCGAGCACGGCGACGTTGGTGATGCCGTGCTTGGCCGCGAGGTAATAGGCGGTGGCCAGGCCATGGCCGCCGGCGCCGATGATGACGACGTCGTAGCTCTTCTTCAGCTCCGGCGCCCAGCGCAGGTGCGGATCCTCGGGATGCTTGGAGCTGAGGCCGTATTTGAGAAGCGCCAGAGGCATGTGTCACTCCCGCCGCCGTCGCGGCCGTGCTTTCCGTTTTAGCGACCGCTTCCTGAAGTGCAAGAAAATTTCCGCCTGTTAAAATCCTGCGACAAAACCGGCGGGCGACCGGCGCGGGAGCGGGCCAGGGTTGCACTTTCCGCCGCTGCAAAGCATGATCCGTTTCCTGCCAGGAAAATTCTTTGACGCACGACCGTTTTTGCCTGTAGTGAAAATATCTTTCTTCTCGGTTGAGGGGGCGCGGCGAACCTGCTAGCGTCCCGCCGGATCAACAGCGGAGGGCCCGCCCATGTGCGGCATCGTCGGCCTCTTCATCAAGGACAAGTCCCTCGAGCCCCGGCTCGGCGCCATGCTGTCCGACATGCTCGGCACCATGTGCGATCGCGGGCCGGACTCGGCCGGCTTCGCCGTCTACGGCGCGCCGAAGGCCGGCGAGGCCAAGATCACCGTGCAGTCGGCCACGCCGGCGGCGGATTTCGCCGGGCTGGACGGAGCGCTCGCCGAAGCGGTCGGCGCCAAGGTGTCGATCTCGGTGAAGGACACCCATGCCGTGCTCGCCGTCCCGGCGGACAAGGTCGCCGAGGCCCGGGCCGCCCTCACCCGGCTGCGCCCCTCGGTGCGCGTCATGGGGGTCGGCGAGGCGATCGAGATCTACAAGGAGGTCGGCTATCCCACGCAGGTGTCGAAGCGCTTCGCCCTGGCCGGCATGACCGGCACGCACGGCATCGGCCACACCCGCATGGCCACCGAATCGGCGGTGACCACGCTCGGCGCCCACCCCTTCTCCACCGGCGCCGACGAGTGCCTGGTGCACAACGGTTCGCTGTCGAACCACAACAACCTGCGCCGCGAGCTCAAGCACGACGGCATGAGCTTCGAGACCGAGAACGACACCGAGGTGGCGGCCGCCTACCTCACCTGGCGGATGAACCAGGGCCTCAACCTCGGCGAGGCGCTGGAGAAGAGCCTCGACGACCTCGACGGCTTCTACACCTTCGTCGTCGGCACCAAGAACGGCTTCGGCGTGCTGCGCGACCCCATCGCCTGCAAGCCGGCGGTGCTGGCCGAGACCGACCAGTACGTCGCCTTCGGCTCGGAATATCGCGCGCTGGTCAACCTGCCCGGCATCGAGAACGCCCGGGTGTGGGAGCCCGAGCCCTCGACCGTCTATTTCTGGGAGCGCTGAAATGCCGAAAGTCGACCTCGCCAGGACCTCCTTGCGCGAGCTGAACCAGACGCTGCACGGCCTCAAGGCCGGCGTCAACGAGACCGACTGGGAGGTGGTCAACCCCAAGGGCTCGCATGCGGTCGCGGTCGGCGTCGATGCGCCGGTCACCGTCGAGATCAAGGGCAGCGTCGGCTATTACTGCGCCGGCATGAACAAGGAGGCGACCATCGTCGTGCACGGCTCGGCCGGGCCTGGGGTGGCCGAGAACATGATGTCCGGCGAGGTGCGCATCAAGGGCGACGCCAGCCAATATGCCGGCGCTACCGGCAAGGGCGGCCTGCTCGTGATCGAGGGCAACGCCGCCTCGCGCTGCGGCATCTCGATGAAGGGCATCGACATCGTGGTGAAGGGCAATATCGGCCACATGTCGGCCTTCATGGCCCAGTCCGGCAACCTCGTGGTCTGCGGCAATGCCGGGGACGCGCTCGGCGATTCCATCTACGAGGCCCGCCTGTTCGTGCGCGGCAAGGTCAAGAGCCTCGGCGCCGACTGCATCGAGAAGGAGATGCGCCCCGAGCATCTGGAGATCCTGGCCGGGTTGCTGGCCAAGGCGGGGATCGAGGACGCGAAGCCGGAGGAGTTCAAGCGCTACGGCTCGGCGAGGAAGCTCTACAACTTCAACATCGACAACGCCGACGCGTATTAAGCGGCGAGCCGACGCGTATTAAGCGGCGAGCCGACGCCTAATGAGGGGCGCCGCGCCCCGAACCCACCCGATGCCCCGTCCCCGCCCCTTCCCCATCGGGGAGAGGGGGTCTTGGAGCCCCGCATGAGCTATCACAATCCGCCGACCGTTCCGCGCAAGTCCGCGACCTTCGACGACTACACCCTGTCGGAAATCCGCCGTGCGGCGACCACCGGAATCTATGACATCCGCGGCGCCGGGGCCAAGCGCAAGCTGCCGCATTTCGACGACCTCCTGTTCCTCGGCGCCTCGATCTCGCGCTATCCCCTGGAGGGCTATCGCGAGAAATGCGCCACGACCGTCGTGCTCGGCGCGCGCCACGCCAAGAAGCCGATCGAGCTCAAGATCCCGATCACCATCGCCGGCATGAGCTTCGGCTCGCTGTCGGGCCGCGCCAAGGAGGCGCTCGGCCGCGGCGCCTCGCTCGCCGGCACCTCGACCACGACCGGCGACGGCGGCATGACGCCGGAGGAGCGCGGCCAGTCCAAGCAGCTGGTCTACCAGTACCTGCCCTCGCGCTACGGCATGAACCCGGACGACCTGCGCAAGGCCGACGCCATCGAGGTGGTGGTCGGCCAGGGCGCCAAGCCCGGCGGCGGCGGCATGCTGCTCGGCCAGAAGATCTCCGACCGCGTGGCCGCGATGCGCACCCTGCCCAAGGGCATCGACCAGCGCTCGGCCTGCCGCCATCCCGACTGGACCGGCCCGGACGACCTTGAGATCAAGATCCTCGAGCTGCGCGAGATCACCGACTGGGAGAAGCCGATCTACGTCAAGGTCGGCGGCGCCCGGCCCTATTACGACGTGGCGCTGGCGGTGAAGGCCGGCGCCGACGTGGTGGTGGTCGACGGCATGCAGGGCGGCACCGCGGCGACGCAGGAAGTGTTCATCGAGAATGTCGGCCAGCCCACGCTCGCCTGCATCCGCCCGGCCGTGCAGGCGCTGCGCGACCTCGGCATGCACCGAAAGGTGCAGCTGATCGTCTCCGGCGGCATCCGCAACGGTGCCGACGTCGCCAAGGCCCTGGCGCTGGGCGCCGACGCGGTCTCCATCGGCACGGCCGCCCTGGTGGCGCTCGGCGACAACGATCCCGTGCACGAGGAGGAATACCGCCAGCTCGGCACCACGGCGGGGGCCTATGACGACTGGCACGAGGGCCGCGACCCCGCCGGCATCACCACCCAGGATCCCGAACTGATGGAGCGGCTCGACCCGGTGAAGGCCGGCCGGCGCCTCGCCAACTATCTCAAGGTGATGACTCTGGAGGCCCAGACCATCGCCCGCGCCTGCGGCAAGAACCACCTGCACAATCTCGAGCCCGAGGACCTCTGCGCCCTCACCATCGAGGCGGCGGCCATGGCCGGCGTCCCGCTGGCCGGCACCAGCTGGATTCCGGGCCAGAACGGCAGCTTCTAGCACGCTCCTTGCACGGCCTGCGCCGACACGGCGGCGCAGGGCCAGAAACGACCAGCCCGCGCGGCAAGCGCGGCAGCAACATCCAGAGACGAGGACGACACGATGGCGCAGGATCTTGCGAAGCTCGCGAGGGAGAAGGGCATTCGCTATTTCATGATCTCCTACACCGACCTGTTCGGCGCCCAGCGCGCCAAGCTGGTGCCGGCGGCGGCGATCGCGGACATGCAGAAGGATGGGGCGGGCTTCGCTGGCTTCGCCACCTGGCTCGACATGACGCCGGCCCATCCCGACCTCTTCGCCATGCCGGACGCGAGCGCCGTGATCCAGCTGCCCTGGAAGAAGGACGTCGCCTGGGTCGCGGCCGACTGCGTCATGGAGGACGCGCCCGTCGCGCAGGCCCCGCGCGTGGTGCTGAAGACCGTCATGGCCAACGCCGCCAAGGAGGGCCTGCACGTCAAGACCGGCGTCGAGGCCGAGTTCTTCCTGATCGATGCCGACGGCAACGCCATCTCGGACGCCAAGGACAACGCCTCCAAGCCCTGCTACGACCAGCAGGCGCTGATGCGCCGCTACGACGTCATCGCCGAGATCTGCGACTACATGCTGGAGCTCGGCTGGGGCCCCTACCAGAACGACCACGAGGACGCCAACGGCCAGTTCGAGATGAACTGGGCCTTCGACGACAGCCTGGTCACCGCCGACCGCCATTCCTTCTTCAAGTTCATGGTCAAGTCGGTCGCCGAGAAGCACGGCCTGCGCGCCACCTTCATGCCCAAGCCCTTCCAGGGCCTGACCGGCTCGGGCTGCCACGCCCACATCTCGGTGTGGGACAAGGACGGCGCCACCAACATGTTCTACGACGCCGAGGACGAGATGGGCCTGTCGCGGCAGGGCTACCATTTCCTCGGCGGCATCATGAAGCACGCCGAATCGCTCTCGGCGATCACCAATCCGACGGTAAACTCCTACAAGCGCATCAACGCGCCGCGCACCGTCTCGGGCGCCACCTGGGCGCCGAACACCGTGACCTGGACCGGCAACAACCGCACCCACATGGTGCGCGTGCCCGGCAAGGGCCGCTTCGAGCTGCGCCTGCCGGACGGCGCCGCCAACCCCTACCTCCTGCAGGCGGTGATCATCGCCGCCGGCCTCGACGGCATCCACTCGAAGGCCGACCCGGGCGAGCGCCACGACATCGACATGTACCAGTTCGGCCATACCGTGAAGAACGCGCCGAGGCTGCCGCTCAACCTGCTCGACGCCCTGCGCAACTTCGACCGGGACGAGGGGCTCAAGGCGGCGCTCGGCCTCGACTTCTCCGCTGCCTATCTCAAGCTCAAGCAGCGGGAATGGGACAGCTACGCCCAGCACTTCACCCAGTGGGAGCGCGACCACACGCTCGACGTCTGAGCCCGGCGAATCGGGACAGAACAGGGCGCATGCGACATTCCCGCCTCTTGCGGCAGGCCGTATGAGGTGGGAGTGGTCGCGCGCAGGATCCTCCCGTCCGCGCCGCATTCCTTCCCGCCACGGCCCGGCCGGCGCCGCGCGCATCGGGATTCTCCCGGCTCGCGCAGCCCCGGCCTTTCCGCGAGAGCCCAGCCATGACGACCCTGATCGACGGCAATGTCCACGCGGCCGCCCTGCGGGCCAGGACCAAGGCGCGGGCCGAGGCCTTCGCTGCCCACCACGGCCGCCAGCCCCGGCTCGATGTGGTCATCGTCGGCGACCACCCGGCCAGCCGCGCCTATGTCCGCACCAAGACCAGGATGGCGCACGAGACCGCCATCGACGGCCGGCTGATCGAGCTGCCGGAGACCGTCACCGCCGAGGCTCTGCTCGCCGAGATCGCCCGCCTCAACGCCGACCCGACGGTCGACGGCATCCTGGTGCAGCTGCCGCTGCCCGGCCATCTCGACGGCCAGATGATGATCGGCGCCATCCATCCCGACAAGGACGTGGACGGCTTCCACCCCTTGAATGTCGGCAAGCTCTACACGGCGACGAAAATCGACCCGGAGCGGATGCTGATCCCCTGCACGCCGCTGGGATCGCTGATGATGCTGCACGACACGCTCGGGCCCAAGGGCCTGGCCGGCAAGGCCGCCGTGGTGGTCGGCCGCTCCAACATCGTCGGCAAGCCGATGGCCCAGCTCCTGCTCGCCAACGACTGCACGGTGACGACAGCCCATTCCCGCACCGGGGACCTGCCCGCCGTCTGCCGCGAGGCCGACATCCTCGTGGCGGCGGTCGGCCGGCCCGAGATGGTGCGCGGCGACTGGATCAAGCCGGGCGCCGTGGTCATCGACGTCGGCATCAACCGCGTCCCGACCGAGGACGGCAAGGGCCGCATCGTCGGCGACGTCGCCACCGCCGAGGCCATGGGCCGGGCCGCGCACATCACGCCGGTGCCGGGCGGCGTCGGCAAGATGACGGTCGCATGTCTGCTGCACAACACCGTGGTGGCGGCACAGGCGCGGGCCGAGCTGGTGTGAGCGGACGAAAGCCGGACGGACTACCAGGGATCGTGAGCGTCAGCCGGCCTGCACCGGAGAATCGAGCCACCGAACTTCGATCCGTCGATCGACGGCTCTGAAGCGAGCCCATTTGACGATTCCCAGTCGTGGATCGGCTCTCAGGCGATCGCCGATCCGCTGTGCCAGCTCGTCGTGGCGTTCCCGCTCCTCCGGTAGAGCCGGGTGGGTTTTGACGCCGGCCTCCCCCTGCCGATAGGCTTCGTCCCAGCGAAGCCAGATCTGCCAGTCCTCCAGGACGAGCGCCAACAGCTCGGGCTCGATCTCGCTCAGCAGGAAACGACTCGTGTCCTCGCCATCTGCCGCGTCGAATTGCTTCTCATAGATATATGGCTTTCCACGATAGTCGGCGATACCGAGCTCCGGGCCATCGTAATACTTGTTGACCGTGTGGACTCTATCCCAGGGCTCGATGCTCATGCCGCTGGTTTAGCCGGCTTCGTCATTCCGTTCCAGGACCCCGCGCCAACACATTCGCCTCGAGGGGACTTCTCATTCCACTTTTCTTACCGTCCGGCTAAGCTGTCGATCCTCCGCGCGACTATGCTCCCGACGAGTGACTCATCCTCGCCTCGCTCGCTCCGAACAAGCCCGAACATCTTCGTGGAAAGACGCGATGCCCAGTTTCTCGACCTCTTCGAGCAACTTCCTACCCGCAAGCGATGGCTGGGCCGACCGATGATGCATGTTCCTGGGTACGAAATATCGACTGATCCGGGCCGGCTCGACCGCGACATCATCCACCGTTTCCTATCCGAGGAGTCATACTGGTGCCCCGGCATTCCCCGATCGGTGGTCGAGACGTCGATCGACCATTCGCTTTGCTTTGGCATCTACCATGACGGAAGGCTGGCTGGCTTCGCGCGTGTCGTCACGGACCGGGCGACATTCGCCCTGGTCGCGGACGTATTCGTGCTGGAGCCTCACCGCGGCAAAGGCCTGTCGAAGTGGCTCATGCACGAAGTCACGCAGCACCCGGACCTTCAAGGCCTTCGCCGGCTGTTGCTGCTCACGTCAGATGCGCATGCGCTCTACAAGCAGTTCGGCTTCGGCGAAATCGGCAACGCATGGCGTTTCATGGAAATCCTCCGACCCGACGTCTACAAGCGCGCCTGATCGCCGCCAAGCGTAAGGTCCGGCAGTCCTCCCGGGATGGCTCCTGCCGCCGTGGCCGAACGCGGATCGCCAGATGCGATCTCCCCGAATTCCGGCGACAGTGCAAAGATTGCGGCCGCGTGGTGGTGAGCCGAGCCTGATGCCGAGATGTTGCAGCAGATCCCGCTTCAGTGTGACCTGCCCTTTCATCGTGACAGTCAGTGAAGCCATGGGCATGCCCTCCGTTGAGTGAAGGGGAAGGGTATTTGAAATCTCAAATGCCACCAGGCCGTAGGCAGAGGAGGGGGTGTCCTGGTACGCGCCGCCCGGACAGCCCGGTGCGCATTCGCCCCGCACCGCGCCCTGGGCCGCTCGGCCCTGCCGCGGCGCCGGCCGTCCGGTAGAGCAGGCCTTCGCGCTTTTGCCGTATCGCTCGCAGGACACGGACCTTTCGAGCGGGTTTGTGGCCGAAGACCCTATGCACCACCGGGAATTCGCGCGATGACCTTGATCTCGAAGTCAAATCCGGCGAGCCAGTTCACACCGACCGCGGTCCAATTGGGGTAAGGCGGTTTGCTGAAAATCTGGTTCTTGACAGCCATGATGGTCTTGAACTGGCTCTCGGGATCCGTGTGGAACGTCGTCACATCGACGATATCGTCGAAGGTGCAGCCCGCGGCTTTCAGCGTTGCCTGCAGGTTGTCGAAGGCCCGTTGGACCTGAGCCCCGAATTCGGGTTCGGGCGTCCCGTCGGAACCGCTGCCGACCTGCCCGGAGACGAACAGGAGATCGCCGGATCGTATCGCCGCCGAATAGCCATGGGCTTCGTAGAGAGCATGTCTGTTCGCGGGAAAGACGGCGTCGCGCTGGGCCATGTCTTGATCTCTCTTCATCGTTGCGAAGCGGCATTCGATCCGCGGATCGCTGAGCTTCACACCCCGCTGCGTCATTTGATATACGGTGCGTATGTGATCTAGCTGACATACGCAGTGTATGTCAATCCATATACGTAGCGTATGTGAAATTGCGGGGGGCCATGGCAAAGCGACGCGCCGAGACGATGGAGGAGAACCGCGCCAGGCTGATCGCCGCCGCGCGAAAGGCTTTTGCCGAAAAGGGCTACGCGGCCGCCTCGATGGACGAGCTGACGGCAGAGGCCGGCCTGACACGGGGGGCGCTCTACCACAATTTCGGCGACAAGCGCGGACTTCTGGCCGCCGTGGTCCATCAGATCGATGCTGAAATGGCGTCGCGAGCCCAGGAAATCGGTGCGCGGGCGGAAGACGACTGGCAGGGGTTGCTGGCCGAAGGTGCGGCTTATATCGAAATGGCGCTCGACCCTGAAGTGCAGCGCATCGTGCTGCTCGATGGGCCTGCCGTCCTCGGCGACCCATCGCATTGGCCCAGCCAGAACAGTTGCCTGCAGGCGACGAGGCGCACAGCCGAGCGGCTGATCGCTCAGGGACTTCTGAAGCCGGTCGACGCGGAAGCCGCCGCGCGACTTCTCAATGGTGCTGCGCTCAATGCGGCTCTCTGGATCGCCGCCAGTGAGGATCCGCCGGATGCCTTGCCCAGGGCCGTGGAGGCCTTCCGGTCCCTGGCCTCGGGCCTTCTTGCAAGACCGGACTCACAGCCGCGACGCCGGTGATCCCGAGGCATCGCTCGGCGGGCGCCCCGTGGCACCCGCCCGATACCCCCTAGCGCCGCGGACGGACGCGGATGGCGAGGTACGGCCGGCCCGGCAGCTCCACCGCGAAGGCCGCATCGGGCCGGCGCTGGCGCACCACGGCGCCGTGGCGGGTGGGATGGTTGGCGGGTGCGTCGACCAGCCTCGCCGGCGTCACGGTCATGGCCCAGGTGTCGATCACGTCGACCGCGTAGTCGCCGGGCTCCTGCGGCAGGCCGGGCGCCCAGATCACCGGCTGGTGCTCGCCGAGATAGATGTAGGTCACATCCCCGTCCCGCGCCCCCGAGACGCGGCTCCACGGCCAGTTCGCCGCGCCCGAGATCGGGGTGAGGCCGTGCCTCGCGTCCTCCTCCAGGAGATCGCGCAGGAAGCCGATGCGCTGCCAGGCTTCGCCGTGCAGCACGCCGCCCTTGGCCCACCACAGGATATCCTGCGGATGCATGAAGGTCTCGCCGTGGCCGGCATAGCCGCCGCGCATCAGGGTGATCCAGAAGCGGTGGACCAGCTCACGCGCCGAGATGTTGCCCCAGGACAGGAGGATGTTGCCCTCGTATTCCGGCTCGTCGTTGACCACCGGCTTGCCATAGGCCTCGCGCCAGTCCTGCGTGCGCTTCACGTCCCAGTTCTGGATGCAGACATGGCTGACCCAGGGCTTGCGATGGTCGTAATTGGCGTTGACGTCGCCGTTATGGATCGACTTCAAGTGTCGGTAGGGATCGTTCTCCTCGATGATGTGGAAATAGCGGTCCCACTGGGCCATCGGCTTGGTGTCGAGCAGGAAGTCGTATTCGTTGGCCAGCGACCACCAGACATTGCGATAGGCGGCGAGGCGCGCGGTGAGATAGGCGACATAGCGGAAATCCTGCTCCGCGCTCATGTCGCAATAGCCCCAGCGGTCATAGGGGTGGAAGACGATGATGTCGGCCTCGATGCCGAGGTCGCGCAGGGCCCCGACCTGGGTCTCGAAATGGCGGAAGCTCTCCGGGTTCGGCCGATCGAAGTCGAGCTCGCCCTCGGCGTCGCGCTGGAAGACGTCGTGCAGGGGCTCGTTGATGTTGAAGGGATAGTCCTTCGGGAAGACGCCCATGCGGATCTTGTTGAAGCGCGTCGCCTTCAGCGTCGCCAGGGTCTGGGCCTGCAGGTCCAGGGGCTGGTGGGTCCAGGCGTAGCAGGTGGTGCCGAAGGGCAGGTACGGCGTGCCGTCGGCATGGGCGAAGTGGAAGCGGTTGCTGACGCTGACCGGCCCATGGTTGCCCGGCCCGGGCGGCCCGGCGGTGAAGCTGCCGGTCCTGCCGTCGAGCTCGGCCGAGGACGACCGGGTGCGGAACTGCCATTCGCCCTCGCTGTCGGGCATGAACCGGATCCTGTAGGTCCCCTCGCCGTCGTAGAAGCCCGGCACCAGGACGGTGCGGCTGTTCTGGGAGAACACGGCTTCAAGCCGCACCTCGACAAAGGGGTTTCCGGTCGAGGGGCCGGCGAGGGAGGTTTCGAACACATCCCATTTGGCGACGGTCTGGTCGGTCATGTCATACATCCGCAATGGTCGAATGGATCAGCCCTTGACCGCGCCGGAGGTGAGGCCGGACACGAAATAGCGCTGGAAGATGAGGTAAACGATCGTCGCCGGCAGCACCGTCATCACGATCGCCGCGTTGAGCTGGCCGTAGTCGCGGGAGAACTGGCCCTGGAAGGCGGAGAGGCCGAGCGGCAGGGTCCACATGTCGCGGTCCTGCAGCAGCACCAGGGCCATCGCGAATTCGTTCCAGGTGGCGACGAAGTCGAGGATCAGCAGCGCCGCCAGCACGGGCAGCGACAGCGGCAGGAAGATCTTGAGGAAGATGGTGGCGTGCGAGGCGCCGTCGATGCGGGCCGCCTCGTTGAGCTCCACCGGAATGCCGCGGAAGAAGCCGTGCAGGATGAAGACCTGGTAGGGGATGCCGAAGGCGATATAGGGCAGGATCACGCCGGGATAGGTGTCGATCAAGTGCAGGCCGTTCACCAGGGTGAACAGCGGGGCCAGCATCACCTGGAACGGGATCATCGTGCCGAACAGCACGCCGATCAGGATGAGCTTGCCGCCGGGAATGCGCATGCAGGCGAGCGCATAGGCGGCCATGGCCGAGATCATCAGGCCGAGCGGCACCTTGACGATGGTGATGACGGCGCTGTTGAAGACCGTGGTGCCGAAGCGCCCCCGGCCCCAGGCGGCGGCATAGTTGGCGTATTGCGGATCCCTGGGCGGCGCGAAGGCGCTCGATCCCATGACCTCGGCGGTCGACTTCAGCGAGGTGAAGACGATGAAGACGAAGGGCGCGAGCCAGACCACGGCCACCACGACCAGAGCGATCCACAGGCCGACCAGCACCCAGTCGCGGCGGGGCTGCTCGGCCTCGAAGGCCCGCGCGGCGCGATCGGCCAGCGCCGTCATTCCTGGCTCTCCTCGCGCCGCTGCGTCCAGCTGAGATAGGGCACGACCACGCTGAGCGTGATCACGAGCAGCACGACGGCGATGGCGCTGCCGCGGCCGAAATCGAAGATCTGCATGGCCTGGGTGAAGGCCCAGAGCGCCAGCATCTGCGTCGCCTGCGCCGGGCCGCCGCCGGTGAGGCCGTAGACGATGTCGAACGCCTTCAGCGAGGAGATGACCGCGAGCACCAGCACGATGGTGATCGTGGTGCGCAGCGCCGGCAGCGTGACATGGCGGAACACGTCCCACCGGCCTGCCCCATCGATGCGGGCGGCCTCGATGAGCGTCTTCGGCACGCCCTGCAGCCCGGCCAGGAACAGCACCATGGAGAAGCCGGCGGACTGCCAGACATGGGCGGCGAAGGCGGAATAGAGCGCCAGATCCTTGTTGCCGAGCCAGTCCTGGATCCAGTTCGGCCGCCCCAGCGCGGTCAGGATCTGGGCGAACAGGCCGAAGAACGGGTCGTACATCCAGCGCCACATGGTGGCGACCGCGATGGGCGCGATGATGACCGGCAGGTAATAGGCGGCGCGAAGCGCGTTGCGTCCGAAGATCGGCTGGTTGAGGCCGAGGGCGAGGAGGAGGCCGATCAGCGGCGGGAAGATCAGCGACAGCGCCGTCCAGATCACCGTGTTGCGGAAGGCGCGCCAGAACACCGGGTCGCGGGTGAAGATGTCGACATAATTGCCGACCCCGACGAATTGCCGGTTTGCGTCGAGGCCGTTCCACTTCTGGAAGCTCAGCACCACCACGTCGATCATCGGGTAGATGGCGAAGACGAGATAGATGACGATCGCTGGCCCGAGCAGCAGCACGGCCTGCAGCCGGTCGTCCTGCATCAGGCGCTGCGGGGTCATGCCGCCGCCCTCGGCGCCCGCCGGACCCCCGCGCTGTCGAGGCCCGCCGTCACTTGCGGTTGCCGATGAAGGTCTGGAGCTGGGCCGCGGCATCGGCCGGGGCGAGGTTGCCGGTCGCCACCTCGTTGATCACCCGGAAATATTCGGTGGTGACGTCGAGCGGGAAGGCCTGGTCACCGTTCATGTAGACTTGCGCGTAGGTCTTGAAGATCTCGTTCCACTGCGCGTCGAGCGGCCGCAGGTTCTCGTATTTGACGTTCCGGTTGATCGAACTGGTGCTGAACTTGCCGAGCACCGCCTGCTGCACGCTCGTCGAGATGAAGGTGTCGAGGAACTTGGCGGCGAGGTCCGGCTCTTTGCTCTTGGTGCTGATATAGTGGTACTCGGCGAAGCCGTAGAGCCGCTTGGTTCCGGTCGGGAAGGGGAAGAGGCCATAGCCGTCGAGGTTGCCGGCCTCGGCGAGCTGCTGCACCAGCCAGTCGCCCTCGAGCATCATGGCGGCGCGGCCGGCGACGAACAGGTTGAAGGACTGGTTGTTGTCGATGCCCATGAACGGCGAAAGGATGTAATTCTTCGCCCATCTGTCGAGCTCGGCGAAGGACTGCGTCGCGCAGGGCTCTTCCTTCCAGCTCGCCGTCATGCTCATCAGCGCGTCGTGCTTCTCGACGCCGCATTTGGCCTCGAGGATCACGTCCATCAGGCGCATGACGTGCCAGTTCACCGTGCCGCCGAAGGTGATGGCGGGAATGCCGGCCGCCTTCAGCTTCTCGGCGTCGGCGACGAGCTCGTCGTAGCTCGCCGGCGTCGCGGTGATCCCGGCCTTCTCGAACAGGCTCTTGTTGTAGTAGAGCGCCTCGCCCTTGAAGGTGAAGGGCACGCCGTGCCGGCCACCGGGATAGAGCTTCGAGAAGGAGGCGGCCGCCGGCACCAGCTCGTCGTCCCACTTGTACTGCTGGTAGTACTTGTCGAGCGGCAGGCTGAGCCCGGCCTTGACATATTCGCCGCCGAGGCCGAGGCCGGCCCAGCTGAAATAGATGTCGGGGCCGCGGTCGGAGCCGGCGGCGACGCGCAGCGCGGTCTTGTGGTCGTCGACGCCGCGGGTGACGATCTCGACCTTCGTGCCGGGATTGGCCGCCTCGAAATCCCCGGCGATCTTGGCCAGCGCATCGTTCGATGCGGCGGAGCTGAAGTTCAGCGTCCACACCGTCAGCTTCTGGGCCGAGGCCGCCGAGGCGCCGGCCACGAGCGAGCCGGCCATGGCGCCGATGAGCGCAGTCTTCAGGATCGCAGTCACGGCTTCCGCCCCCTTCGATGTGCTTGTTGTGATTGGCCCCTATAGTGCTTTCGGAGCGCGGGCTGTCAAGATCGAAATATGTCGCCGGTGACAGAACTCATCCGCCACCCTCTCTATTCACGCCGTCGGAATTCCGATCGAAGCCGGAAGCGACCGGGATCCCCGCGCGGGTTCTGCCACCCGACAGAGGATTTTACGTCGGTGACGACAAAATTCTTATCATCGCGACGGCGCTATGATCTGATGGGCAAGCGCGCTACCGATGGGCTGGCCCCATCCAAACGGACCCGACGACAGTGGCCAATATGCAGAGCGAAGGCCTCAGGGGCCTCCTGATCGAGCGCGAGACGGATTCGCCGGTGGCGCGGGTGGTGCGCGCCCTGAGCGGCCACGGCGCGGTCTCGACGGCGCAGATCGCCCGGACGACGGGCCTGGCGCGCTCGACCGTCTCCACCATCCTCACCGACCTCAGGCGCTCAAGCCTGGTGATCGAGGTGGAGGCCCGCAGCCTCGGCATCGGCCGGCCCGCCCTGGCCCACTCGCTCAATCCGGAGGCCGGCACCTGCGCCGGCATCCTGCTCGGACTCGGCGAGATCCGCATCATCCTCGCCGACGTCGCCCACAACGTCATCTCCGACGTCTCGATTCCGGTGGAGCGCGACTATGCGCCGGAGCGGGCGACGCGGGTGATCAAGCACACGCTCGGCAGCCTCTATCGCGAGCACAGCCTGCCGCTCGCCGGCCTGCTCGGCGTCGGCCTCGCCGTCTCCGGCCCGCTGGCGCCGGACGGACGGATCATGCGCGCCTCGATGCTGCCGACCTGGGGCGGCGTCGATCTCAAGTCGACCTTCCAGCCCCTCCTGGAGAAGCCGATCTTCGCCGACAACGAGAGCAATTGCGCCGCCCTCGCCGAGATGATGTGGGGCGCCGCCGTCGGCAGCGACGATTTCGTGCTGTTCAAGCTCGACCTCGGCGTCGGCGGCGCCATCGTCGCCAACGGCCGGGTGCTGACCGGCGCGGCCGGCAGCGCCGGCGAGTTCGGCCATATGACGCTCGACCCGCACGGCGAGCTCTGCCGCTGCGGCAATCGCGGCTGCCTGGAGCTCTCCGTCAGCGCCGCCGCCGTCCTCGGCCTCGCCGAGCGCCGCCTCGGCCGGGCAACCACGCTGCCCGAGGTGATCAGGGGCGCCCAAACCGGCGACGTCGGTTTCCGCCGCCTCCTGCAGGATGCCGGCGAGGCCGCCGGCCGCGGCCTCGGCATCATCGGCACCATCGTCAATCCCGGCCTCTTCGTCATCAGCGGCGGCCTCGCCGCCGCCGGCGAGATCCTGCTCGAGCCGCTGCGGGCGAGCTACGAGAAGCACACGCTGGTGAAGCGGGACGACCTGGACGAGGCGCAGGCGCCGCGCTTCACGGTGGGGCGGTTCCTCGACAATGACAGCTGCATGGGCGCGGTGGGCCTGGTGCTGCGCCACCATGGGCGGCTGGTGTAGGCGGTCGGGGATGACGTCGGCCGGTGCGGCCGGCGGCAAGTCGACGGCCGGCTTGCCATCATCGAGGCGATGGACCGCCTATATTGCGCGGCGTGTCAGGCGGGGTCATATGCACCGTAATTACCAGGGTAGAATGCAGCCCATGACAGCAATCAGTGGCTCAAACGAGGGAAGGGCCTGCGACGCCGTCTTGCGACACATTGAGGCGCGTGAAGGCCAGATTCGCAGCGACCTGAGTTTCCCCGAGAAGATGCACGATGTCGGGCCGGTGGAATTGGTTTGTAGGCTTGGCGCGCAGCGATACGCATTTGAACACACGCGCATTGAGCCGTTCGCCGGTCATATTCGGCTGGAGGCAGAAGCCGACAGGCACTTCACGCCGTTGTCCGGCATGCTGGCTGAAAAGCTGCCGGCGGATGAAAGATTCGAACTGCATGTTCCGGCGGGAGTCCTGCTCGGCAAAAATGATCGAGAAGTGCGCCCCATTCAAGGAGCATTGGCGCAGTGGATTATCGCGACTGCGCCGACGCTGCCCATCGCGCGCTTTGGGCGTTACGCCGTGCCGATCCAGAAAGTCACCGTGGCAGGAGTACCGTTCGCCGTCTCCCTTCATCGCTGGAAACGTGAAGGTTACCCGGTTCCGTTCCATGTGGTGCATCTGGTAGCGGAGCCCGACGTGGCACCGGCCCGGCGCGAGCGCATCAGGATCGGTTATCACAAGAAACTTGGAAAGCTCCTCAAATGGAAAGAGGCAGGCGCCCGCACCGTTCTCATCCTTGAGGAAGATGATATTTACCTGACCAATCATTTCGCCGTATGCGACGCGCTGCTCGAGATTGAGTCATTGGTGGCGGATCGCCCGGACGAAGTCTATCTATTCAGCACCGGCGCGAGCATCTGGTTTGCGGTGCGCTTGCGGATTGACGGCACGACCTTGTACGATATGCCGGTGGATAGTCGGTACTGGGAAACAGGTCGAAATTTACTGGACAACATTACCGGCAGATAGGCGTGACGCTATAGCCCCGCCAGCGCTCAGCACGCCTCTGCTGGTTGCGGGCGGCTTCGGCCTCGCGGCGGGAATCGAGTAAACTGTCCCTGCAACCCTGCCGGATTTGCCCGATCCCGCCTGCGGGCTTGCACTCCCGTCATTGGCTGAGCCGAACCGGACTGCTAAGCTTGCTATGGGAGCCGAGCCGGGGGCAGAGCGCGCAATGGAGAGCATATTTACCACGGTATAAGGCAGGAACTCACTGAAAATCTGATCGCTCTTCCTGGATATGCGTATAGTTAATTGCCGATAGATTAGAAGACAACGCAGCCAAGTACAGATCTAAATCTGCAGTAAGGATAGTTAGACCTTTACTGGCAGCTTCCAACAAAACAGAATCGGTTAAGCCGAGCCTTACAAACTCAGATCTTGCAACGGCGATTCTACTTTCAACAATCTCTTCTGTTGCTCTATGAATTATATTCTTGAATGCTTTAGAAATTTCAGTCCTAATTGGATCATCTATCTGACGTAGTAGATTGGATGTTTCGCTTAGTACATTCGGCGTAAAGATAACGCCGGACGAATTCTCGATCATGGAGAGAAGAATCTCGTAATCCCTCTCGTCGTACATCCTGCAACGCTTGTGCTTCTCGATGTATTTTGGATTTGTTGTTCCGACAAAAAATAATATTGATAGATTTGTATCCAGAATGTACTTTTCTTTCATTGCTCGGCATCACGACGCTTCATTGAGAGCACGTTTTCGGTTTCGTTGTCTATCTTAATTATACGGTATGCACGTCGGATCGTAGAATCTCCAGCACCAGTAATAGCCGCCAGAGGATTTCGATATGTATTCCAGGGACGTGAGAAACCAACTGTAACATCCCAGAAGCCATTGTTGTAATCTATTTCTTCTAAGCCGAGATTTGTAATATTCTCATCTTCAAGCATTGTGGCAACATATGCCTTGGCTATTTTTGCTGCTTGCTTCGCGTCCATGATAATCCCATCAGCTAGGTTCGAGTGAAGAGTATACCAACGAGAATGGCGTGTTGCACTGTATTTGGCTGCCGTGGAAGTGCGCTCCTCCTCGTCCGGGCATTCCTCCCGGCCCTGCACCCCAAAGATCGACCCGCTTTCCGATCACGGCTGCAGTGACAGCGCTAGGCCCCGCTTGTGCTCGACCTACACTCTCGCCAACCCCGCCTCCCCCCGCTATACCCGGGGGCGCACATCGCCCACGGAGCCCCGCATGCAGTTCGTCATTCTCTGCCAGGACAAGCCCGACAGCCTGGACCTGCGCCTGCGGGTCCGGCCCGAGCATCTCGATTATCTCCATGCCCAGGGCGATGCGCTGATGGCGGCCGGGCCGTTCCTCGACGGGGAGGAGCGGCCGATCGGCTCGATGCTGATCGTCGACGTCGCCTCCGAGGCAGAAGCCAAGGCGCTTGCCGACGGCGATCCCTATGCCAAGGCCGGCCTCTTCGCCGCCACGCAGATCCGGCGCTGGCGCTGGGGCGTCAAGCCGCCCAAGGCGTGAGCACGGCCATGGCGCATTGGCTGATCAAATCGGAGCCCGAGGTCTGGTCCTGGGACCGGCAGGTCGCGGCCGGGGCCAAGGGCACGCCCTGGGACGGGGTACGCAACCACGCCGCCAAGCTCAACCTGATGGCGATGAAGCAGGGCGACCAGGCCTTCTTCTACCATTCCAACGAGGGCAAGGCGGTCGTCGGCGTCGCCGAGGTGGTGCGCGAGCACTATCCCGACCCGGCGACCCCGGGCGAGCCCTGGGTGCTGGTCGACTTCAAGGCGGTCGCCCCCTTCCCCAAGCCGGTGACGCTGGCCGCGGTCAAGGCCGAGCCGAAGCTCGCCAAGATGGCGCTGGTCGCCTTCTCCCGCCTCTCCGTGCAGCCGGTCACCGACGAGGAATGGAAGCTCGTCTGCGCCATGGGCGGCTACAAGTCCTGAGCGCCCGGCCGACGCCGGGCGCTCCCTCCGCCGGCTCAGCGCGCCGCCGTCAGGTCCAGCGCGCTGGTGAGGTCGCCGAGCGGCGGCTGGTTGGCGGACGCCACCGCCTCGTCGCGCACGGTGATGCCGCGCAGGGTCGGCAGCTCGAAGCGCCGGGTGATGAAGCGCAGGATCGAGGTCGTGTCCATCGGCGTGTGGTCGACGACGCCGCGGCGGGCATAGGGCGACACGATGATCGTCGGGATGCGCGATCCCGGCCCCCAGCGATCGCCCCTGGGCGGGGCGACATGGTCCCAGATGCCGCCGTTCTCGTCATAGGTGACCACGACCAGCATGTGCGGCCATTGCGGGCTGCGCTCGAGATGGCCGATCAGGTCGGCGATATGCGCATCGCCCGCCAGGATGTCGGCATAGCCGGAATGCTGGTTGAGGTCGCCCTGCGGCTTGTAGAAGGCGACCTGCGGCAGGGTGCCGGCGTCGATCGCCTTGATGAGCTCGGCGCCGCCGAGGCCGCCGTCGCGCAGGTGCTCGGCCCGCGCCGGCGTGCCGGGTGCGAAGCTGGCAAAATAGTTCAGCGGCTGGTGATGGTACTGGAAGTTCGGCACCGGCGTCTTGTTGCCGTGGTCGAGCACGTCCTGCCAGGCGCCGCCATACCAGGCCCAGCTGACATGCTTGAGGCTGAGCAGGTCGCCGATGGTCGGCTCGGTCTGCGGCGGCAGCGTCGTCGGCGAGGCGGGGTCGGCCAGGGCGGGATCGCCGCCCTTGGCCGGCGGGTTGCCGCTCGGCTGATAGGGCGGCTGCATGGTGTTCACCGCGTGGAAATCCGGGGTGAGATTGCCGTCGGCGACGAATTTCGGGATGCCGTCCATGGCCGAGGCCGGCGAGTTGGCGGCGAGCTTCAACGTCACGCCGTCGGCCTCGACCGTCGCGATCGAGGGCTTGGCCGGGCTCTTGTCGGCGTCGGGATAGGTGGGGGCGCAGGCGCAGACCAGCCATTGGTGATTGAGGAAGGAGCCGCCGAAGGCGCCCATGAAGAAGTCGTCGGCCAGGACATAATTGCGGGCGACGTCCCACATCGCCGTCTTCGAGCCGTCCCACAGGCCCATCACCATGGCGCCGGAATCGCCGAAGGCGACGAACCTGTCGTTCTTCCCGCCGTCGATCTGCATCTGGTTCTGGTAGAACCGGTGCCACATGTCGTGGGTGATGGTGGCGAGCGGCAGGTTGAAGCCCTGCGGGTCGTCGACCCGGAACGGCCGGTTGGCCAGGCGCTCGGTCTCGGCCTGGGTCACCGGCGGGGTGACGCCCTTGGCCGTCAGCCCGTCCCAGACCGGCGGCAGCTCCTTCAGCGGCATACCGTCGCGGTCGCGCTGCACGAGGGCCGTGGGCGAGGCATTGGCCAAGCCGTTCGCGCCGGGAAAGGCGCCGTAGAGATTGTCGAAGCTGCGATTCTCGGCGTAGATCACCACGACCGTGTCGATCAGCTTCAGGTTCTGGGCAGGATCGTCGTTGAAGCCGGCGGCCCCTGCCACGGCCGGAAGAAGCGCCGCCAGCCCGAAGGTCGACGCCGCCGCGATGGATCTCGTGCGCATGCCAGTCTTCCCTTTGCTTGCCCGCTGTCGCCTCGCGGCCCTGTCCCGGACCGCCGGATGGCACCGACCCCGGCGGCAGGAAATCACACAAGGGTTTCGCCGGACAAGGGGGCGCGGGCCGGCCTCGGCGCTGGCGCTGGCCCTGGCCGCGGCCATCGGGCTTGCCGCCGCGGCTTTCGCAGCCGGGCAGGGGCCGGAGGCGGGCGACGGCGGCCAGTCGCGCGCGGCGGTGCGCCAGCGTGTCGCGGCGCTGCGCGTCCTCGGCCGCGCCCTGTTCTCCGATCCCGCCCTCTCGGCCTCCGGCAAGCTGGCCTGCGCCTCCTGCCACGACCCGGCCCATGCCTTCGGCCCGGCCAATGCGGCCGCGGTGCAGCTCGGCGGCGGCGATCTCCGCCGGCCGGGGCTCCGGGCGGTGCCGACGCTGACCTATCTGCAGGCGGTGCCGGCCTTCACCGAGCATTTCTTCGAATCGGAGGACGATGCCGACGAGAGCGTCGACAACGGCCCGACCGGCGGCCTGACCTGGGACGGGCGCGTCGACCGCGGCCGCGACCAGGCCGCCATCCCGCTGCTCTCCGATTTCGAGATGGGCAACAAGGACGAAGCGGCCGTGGCGGCGCGCCTCGCCGCCGCCGGCTATGGCGACAAGGTCGCCGGCCTGCCGGGTCAGGCGCCCCGGCCCGATCCGGCGGCGGTCTACCGCGCCGCCCTCGAGGCGCTGGAGGCGTTCGAGCAGGATGAGCCGACCTTCTACCCCTATTCCAGCAAGTATGACGCGGTGCTGGCGGGCAAGGCCGTGCTGACGCCGCAGGAGGCGCACGGGCTCGCCCTGTTCGAGGACCCGGCCAAGGGCAATTGCTCGTCCTGCCATGTCAGCCGGCGCGGCAATGACGGCACGCCGCCGCAATTCACGGATTACGGCCTGATCGCCATCGGCGTGCCGCGCAACCCGGCGATCCCCGCCAACCGCGACCCCGCCTATTTCGACCTCGGGCTGTGCGGCCCGCTGCGAACCGACTTCGCCGGCCGCCAGGACTATTGCGGCCTGTTCCGCACGCCGACCCTGCGCAACGTCGCCCTGCGCAAGAGCTTCTTCCACAACGGCGTGTTCCACTCGCTGCGCCAGGTCGTGGAATTCTACGTCCAGCGCGACACCGACCCCGGCCGCTGGTACGCCCGCAAGCCCGACGGCAGCATCGACAAGTATGACGACCTGCCGGCCTTCGCCAAGGCGAACGTCAACACCGACCCGCCCTTCGACCGCCATGCCGGCGACGCGCCGGCCCTGGACGCGGCCGAGATCGACGACCTCGTCGCCTTCCTCGACACGCTCACCGACGGCTACGAACCCCAGGCAGGCTCTCCCGGACCTGCTTACGCTTTGGAATCGAAGCAGCGCTGATTTTGCATGCAAAATCAGTTCATGGCGGAAGCCACGAGACGCTGCCTGGCGCTGAAGCCTCAGCTGCCGGCGGGCAGGTCCAGGATCCCGGCCACATCGGCGGCGCCGCGGCCCTCGACGGTGACCTTGCCGCTGTCGAGCAGGATCAGCGACGCCCCGTTCGAGAACCGCAGGATCCAGCCGTCGCCTTCGTCCCGGCGGCGACGATCCGTCAGCTCGATGCCGGCGGCGGTGACCGCGGCGACGGCCTTGTCGATGTCCATGGGCGCACCTCGCGATGGGTCGGACCGGCGCATTGACGCGCCCGGCACGGCCGGGTGTCAAGGCAGCCCCGCCCGGATCAGATCACGAAGTCGTCTGCCGGGCCCGGCCGCACGGCCACGGCCTTGACCTCGACCGGGATGATCCAGTTGGCGCAATAGCTCTCGGCGTCGGAGCGCTGCTCGGCCGGCTGGACATGGCCGGCCGCGTCGCTGGCGCGGCAGCGCAGCGTGTAGCGGCCGGGCCGGGGCGGCGTCCAGACATGCTCCCAGAAGCGCCAGCCATAGCGCGTCTCGGGCTCGAGCAGGCGCGCCGGCCGCCAGCCCTCGCCGGTGTCGACCTCGACCAGGGCGAGCGCGGTCTCGCCGCCCCAGGCGGCGCCGAACACCCGGAACGGCTCGCCCGCCCGCAGCGTGGCGCCGTTGACCGGCTGGGCGATCTGCGCCTTCACTTCCATCTCGTCGAGCGGCACCAGCATGGGCTCGCCCAGCCCGCGCTCCCAGCGGAAATAGTCGCGCGCCTGCCAATAGCCGCGGAACGGCCGCGGCACCACGCGCACGGCCGCGAGCCATTTGATCCAGGCCATGCCGAACCAGCCGCCGACCACCGCCCTGAGGGGGTAGCCGTGGTCCGGCGTCAGCGGCTCGCCGTTCATGGCGTGCGCGAGCAGCACGCCGTCCGACAGCGCCTTGTCGAGCGGCAGGCTGCGGGCGAAGGCGATCGGCCCGGGCGAGGCGGTCTTCTTGCCGCCGTCGACCACGCCGCGGTCCGCCCCGACCAGGATCACCTCCACCGCCTCGGGCTTGACGCCGGCCGCGGCCAGCACGTCGCGCAGCAGCACGCCCGACCATTCGGCATTGCCGACCCCGCCGTTCTGCCATTGCAGGCCCTCGCGGGCCGGCTCGTAGAACACGCGGCCGTTGCCGGCGCATTCCATCACTGCCGGAAACCGCGCCTGCGGCAGGGCCTTCAGCGCCTCCAGGCTCAGCGCCAGCGGCCGCTCCACCGCGCCCTCCACCGACAGCCGCCAATCCTCCTCGTGCAGCCCGGGCGGGGGGAAATGGCTGCGCACATAGAACTGGTCGACTGGGATCTGCCAGTCCGCCAGGCTGGAGAACTGGAACTCAAGGTTGAGCGGCGACTTCTGCCGGACGATCAGGCCGGTGGTCTCGGGGCGGCGCATGCGGCGTCCATCGGGCGGTGGCGACGCGCCCATGCAAGCAGATTGCGCGGCGGGCGCAAGTCCCCGCGAGCCGCGGCGGGACGACCAAGGTCGGGTCGCTTCGCGCTTGCGCCGCCGCGCGGCTTTGCCCTAATCCAGGCGGAAGAGCCCCTCGGCAGCTTCTCATGGCTTCAGCCACGAGAAGCTGCTCAGATTCCCAAGGTGCAAGCAGGTTCGGGAGAACCTGCTGAGCGGCGCAAGATGGTGGAGGAAACGATGTCCGACGTGAAGGTCTATGACGTGCCGGCCGAATGGGCGGAGCGCGCCTATGTCGGGGACGCCGAGTACCGCCGGCTCTATGCGGCCTCCATCGCCGATCCCGACGCCTTCTGGGGCGAGCACGGCAAGCGCATCGACTGGTTCAAGCCCTACACCAAGGTCAAGAACACCCGTTACGCGCCCGACGTCTCGATCCGCTGGTTCGAGGACGGCACCACCAACGTCGCCCACAACTGCGTCGACCGTCACGTGGGCAAGCGCGGCGACCGGACCGCCATCATCTGGGAAGGCGACAATCCGGCGGAATCCCGCCATATCTCCTATCGTGAGCTCTCCGCCGAGGTGCAGCGCTTCGCCAACGTCCTCAAGGCGCAGGGCGTCGCGCGCGGCGACCGCGTCACCATCTACATGCCGATGATCCCCGAGGCCGCCTATGCCATGCTGGCCTGCGCCCGCATCGGCGCCGTGCATTCGGTGGTGTTCGGCGGCTTCTCGCCGGATTCGCTGGCCGGCCGCATCGCCGACTGCGCCTCGAGCGTGGTCGTCACCGCCGACGAGGGCCTGCGCGGCGGCAAGCCGGTGCCGCTCAAGCTCAACGTCGACGCGGCCTGCGCCAAGGCCGGCGGCGTCACCTCGGTGATCGTCGTGCGCCGCACCGCCGCCGCCGTGCCGATGACCGCGGGACGCGACGTCTATTACGACGAGGCGGCGAAGAGCGTCGCCGCCGAATGCCCGTGCGAGGAGATGGGCGCGGAAGATCCGCTGTTCATCCTCTACACCTCCGGCTCCACCGGCAAGCCCAAGGGCGTGCTGCACACCACGGGCGGCTACCTCGTCTATGCCGCGATGACGCACCAGTACGTCTTCGACTACCATGACGGCGACATCTACTGGTGCACCGCCGATGTCGGCTGGGTCACCGGCCACAGCTACATCCTCTATGGCCCGCTCGCCAACGGCGCCACCACGCTGATGTTCGAGGGCGTGCCGACCTGGCCGAGCGTGTCGCGCTGCTGGGAGGTGATCGACAAGCACAAGGTCAACATCTTCTACACCGCCCCCACCGCCATCCGCGCCCTGATGGGATCAGGCGAGGAGCCGGTGAAGAAGACCTCGCGCGCCTCGCTGCGCCTGCTCGGCTCCGTCGGCGAGCCGATCAATCCGGAAGCCTGGGAGTGGTACCACCGCGTCGTCGGCGACGAGCGCTGCCCGATCGTCGACACCTGGTGGCAGACCGAGACCGGCGGCATCCTGATCACGCCGCTGCCCGGCGCCACCAAGCTGAAGCCCGGCTCCGCCACCCGGCCCTTCTTCGGCGTCAAGCCCGAGATCGTCGATGCCGACGGCAAGGTGCAGGACGGCCCCTGCGCGGGCAACCTCGTCATCGCCGATTCCTGGCCGGGCCAGATGCGCACGGTCTATGGCGACCACCAGCGCTTCTTCGACACCTATTTCGCCGCCTACAAGGGCAAGTACTTCACCGGCGACGGCTGCCGCCGCGACGAGGACGGCTATTACTGGATCACCGGCCGCGTCGACGACGTCATCAACGTCTCCGGCCACCGCATGGGCACGGCCGAGGTGGAGAGCGCCCTCGTCGCCCACGAGAAAGTGTCGGAGGCGGCCGTGGTCGGCTATCCCCACGACATCAAGGGCCAGGGCATCTATGCCTATGTCACGCTGATGCGGGGCGAGGAGCCGAGCGAGGGCCTGCGCAAGGAGCTGGTGGCCTGGGTGCGCAAGGAGATCGGCCCGATCGCCTCGCCCGATCTGATCCAGTTCGCCCCCGGCCTGCCCAAGACCCGCTCCGGCAAGATCATGCGCCGCATCCTGCGCAAGATCGCCGAGGACGATTTCGGCGCCCTCGGCGACACCTCGACCCTGGCCGACCCGGCGGTGGTCGACGACCTCGTCGCCAACCGGCAGAACCGCGCGAAGGCGTAGTCGCAGTTCGCAAACAAATGCTTCGGACGCACCGCTCCTTTCACCCCTCTCCCGGTCGGGAGAGGGGCAGGGGTGAGGGTCTAGACGTCTCAGAACAAAGCATTGCCGAAGTAACAGGATGTAAAGGGCTTCGCCACTCCGGCAAAGTTTAGACCCTCACCCCTGCCCCTCTCCCAGACGGGAGAGGGGTTCCGCAATGCTCAACTGGGGAAGGACCCGCGTCATCTGGCAGCATCCTTCCTCGACGCCGCTCCCCCGGTTTTCCGCTGGCGCTGTCATCAGGCCAGCCGAACGTCACGACGCGCCCCACAAGGCGTATCGCTCGAGATAGCGATCGCCGAACAAGTCGTGGACGCGGAGAAGATGCGCGGACGACGCCACGTGGTCGTCCAGCCCAGCCTCGGAGCCGCTCGAAGGCGTCGCCGCCCCGTCTCGCCTGTCATAGCGGACCACGAGGATCCAATAGGGGAAGAGGTCGAGGTGCCATTCCTCGAAGCCCTTCGTGCCGAGATCGCCGATCGAAGGCGCCCCCAATCGAGCATGAATGGCCGAGGCGGTGCTGCCCCGGAGAACGGCTTCGTTCCAGTCCTCGGGGATGCCGTAGGAGCGCCACGCCACGATACCGGCGCTGATCAGCAGCAGGCCGGCCATGATCCCGGAGATCGTCCTCATCGGACCCGCTTCGTTTACTCACAGGCCGCGACGTCCGGTCACGATTTCCTGGTTTCGTCCCGGAGCCGCTTGGCGAGGACGCGCATCACGTCGAGCGCGAACGAGGGCGCCTGCCGGATGAAGCTGACGAACTGCTTTTCAGAGATCGGCACGATTTCGACATCGCTGACGGCGATGGCCGAGGCGCTGCGGATCGAATTGTCGACCAGGGCCATCTCGCCGAAGATATCGCCGGCTGCGAGGGTTCCCAGCACGCGGTCGCCCAGCCGAAGCTCGACGTCACCCTGCTTGATGACGAGCAGCTCGAAGCCGACATCGCCCTTCTCGAAGATTGGCTGGCCCGCGCGATACTTGCGCGTTTCGACCGATATCGTCGCCAGCAGCCCAAAATCGATGGAAGTCTCCGTCATGCCAGCCTCCTGTCCGGAGGGATGAAGGTACATGAAGAGAGGCTCGCCCGACAGGCTCGGGCGCAGGCGGCCTAAAGCACCGCCGCGATCGCCGCGCGCAGCGCCGCCGGGTCGTCCGCCGGCACGACGGTCAGCCCGTCCCGCTCGCCGAGGCCGCAGGCCGCGGTCGCGATCACCGGGATGCCGGCGGCCAGCGCCCGCAGCAGGGCGCGAGGCTGGTGCTCGACGATGGCGGGCAGCACCACCGCCGCCAGCTCCGCCGGCGCCTCGCCCGGCATGAGGCGCCGCACCGGCCGGTTGCCCCAGAAGCCGGCATGCTCGACGGCGCCGCCCTGCACCAGCACCTCGATATCGAGGCCGGTGATCGCCGCGCGCAGGGCATGGACGCCCTTGCGGCCGAGAGCCGAGGCCGGAAGCAGGATCGCCCGGCCGCCCCGCCGTGAGGCCAGCGGCGCGGCGGCGGCCCAGTCGAGGAGCTGCGTCCGGCCCGGGAACAGCGCCGCGATGCCGCGATGCGCGGTGATCAGCCGGGCGGCCGCGTCGAGCGCCGCCCGCTCCGCCGCGACGACGGCGTCGGGCGCACGGAAATCGCCGAGGGTCAGGCTCTCCGGGTGTCGCGCCAGCGCCTCGTCGAGCTGCGCCTGCAGCACGTCGAGCGGCAGGCGCTCCATCAGCACCTCGAAGCTGCGCCCCTGCAGCGCGCCGAGCCGCCACAGATGCGGCAGCAGGTTCTGCGACACCACCAGGTGGGTGTGCAGATGCGACAGCCTGCGGGCATGGCTCGCGGCGAGGCGGTCATCCGCCTCCAGGATCCGCGCCTGGAGCGCTGCGCCCTGCGGCGCACGGCGCAGCGCCAGCGACCGGCGCAGCGCGGCGAGGTCGGCGGAGGCTTCGGCGCCGCAGCGCCCCCTGGCCCAGCCATAGCGCGGCCCGCCGAACAGCCGGGTCGGCAGGACCAGCGCATCCCGCCGTGTCGCCCGCTCGGCGAACAGCGCCGCGAATTCGGGCGTGGCCGCGTCGAGCAGCCAGGCCGTGGGCAGGTGCCGCGTCAGGGCCGTGTCGGGATTGTTGAGGCGGCAGGACGTCTGGCCGCAGCTGGTGCAATCATGCGCGTCGCCTCGCCCGTCCGGCGCCGCCGGCTCGCCGAGGCGATCCAGGACACCGGGCACGCCCGACCGCAGCACCAGCTCCAGCGCGTCCGCCGTCATCCGCGCCTCGATGCGGAACGGGCGGGGGCTGCGGAAGCGCAGGTCGACATAGTTCCAGAACACCGTGGCGTCGCGGCCGGCCTGCGCCCGCGAGCCCGGCACCACCCGGCTGTGGGCGTGGCGCTCGACGATCTCGAAGCCGGCCTGCAGCGCCGCCTCGTAAAGGGCGTTGGAGAGCTGGCAGAGCCCGCCGCCGACGCTGGAGACCAGGCAGCCCTCGCGCAGCTCCCGGCCGGCGACGAAGCCGCGGCGGCGTGTGGCGCGGCCGACCTGGCGCCAGAAGCTGAACACCGCGCCGGCCGGCACCTCCACCCCGTCGATGCCGCGCAGCGCCACCCGGAGATTCTGCACCTTGCCGGCGGTGAGGGCGCGGTCCTTCTCGCCGGCGAGCCCGGTCCAGAGCGGCGAGCGCACCGTGGCGACGACAGGCGCCTCGGCGAGGACGCCGCCGGCGCCATGATGGGCGGCCCGCGTGCCGTCCAGCGTCTCGCGCAGGCCACGCAGGCCACGCAGCACCGTCGTCTTGGTGCGGAACAGCAGCGCGTCGGCACGGCTGGGAACGGCACGGCTGGGCAGGGCGAGGGTGGTGGACATGGTTTCCGACGCGGCTCCGCTGAGCATCACCTGCCGCCATTAAGCGCGCCCCGATCCGTGCGGCTGTGCGGGCCCGCACGCGCCATCGATGATGCACCCTGACATCATCCATCGATTTCTTTCATCGATTGCATCGGCATGATCACGCAAATGCCACGCTCGTCATGTTAGGGTAACCCCATTCCTGCGCCGGCGTTCCGCCCCCGCAATCGTTTTTGCCCGCCGCATTCGAGCCTGTCATGTCCCAAGTCCTCACCGGCTCGGCCGCCCGGCCGACCCCGGAGCCGTCGTTTCGCGAGTTCGTCTTCCTGATTGCCCTGGTGATGGCGCTGGTCTCGCTGTCGATCGACAACCTCCTGCCGGCCTTCGAACCGATCCGCGAAAGCCTCCGGGTGCCCGACGCCAACCAGATGCAGCTGATCATCACCGCCTATATGGGCGGCTTTGCCGCGATGCAGCTGGTGTACGGGCCGCTCTCCGACATGATCGGACGGCGGCCGATCCTGATCCTCGGCCTCACCATCTACACCGCCGGGACGCTGCTCGCGGTGTTCGCGACGAGCTACGAGGTGCTGCTGGCCGCCCGCGTCATCCAGGGCCTGGGCGGCGCCGCGGCGCGCGTCCTCGCCGTCGCCATCGTCCGCGACCGGTTCGAGGGCCGCGACATGGCGCGCGTCATGGCGCTCACCATGATGATCTTCATCATCGTGCCCGTGGTCGCTCCCGCCACCGGCAGCCTGTTCCTGATGCTGGGCGGCTGGCGGCTGATCTTCGTGTCGATGCTGGCGCTGGTTCTGATCGTGGTGGTCTGGTTCGGCCTGCGCATGCCCGAGACGCTGCACCCGGAATATCGGATGCCGGTCTCGGCCGCCAAGATCGGCGACGGCATCCGCCGCACCGTGACGACGCGCGCCTCGATCGGCAATGCCACGGCGCTCGGCCTCGCCATGGCCTGCCTGATGACCTATCTCGGCTCGTCCCAGCAGATCTTCGAGACCGAGATCTACCGCCTCGGCCACGGCTTCGTCGTGGTCTTCGGCCTGATCGCCATCTGCATGGGCGCCGCCGCCTTCGTCAATTCGCGGCTGGTGCAGACTCTCGGCATGCGCCGCCTCGCCCATGCCGGGATCTGCGGCTTCATCCTGGTGGCGCTGGTGATCCTGGCACAGGGCCTGATCTTCGGCGGCCGGCCGCCGCTGCTCCTGTTCGGCGTCACCCTGGCGCTGGCGCATTTCCTGCTCAGCCTGACCATGCCGAACTTCAACGCCATGGCCATGGAGCCGCTCGGCGACGTCGCCGGCACCGCCTCCTCCTTCATCGGCTCCTACACCACGCTGGCGGGCGCGGCCGGCGGCTATGTCTTCGGCCAGGCCTTCAACGGCACCATCCTGCCGCTGGCGACCGCCTATGTCGGGCTGGGGCTGGCCTGCCTCGGCGTGGTGCTGTGGACGGAGAAGGGCCGGCTGTTCTCGCCGCACCACGCCGACCCGGCGTGAGTGGGGGGCGTTGAACCGACGCAACTGATCGTCATGGACGGGCTTGTCCCGTCCATCCACGCGAACTCAGCGATGGCCGGTGGTCGCGTCTATCCCGTATGCCCGGCAATGACGGCAAGGAACGCCTCGCCGTAGCGCGCCAGCTTGGCGTCGCCGACGCCGTGCACCAGCCGCATGGCATAGGGATCGCGCGGGCGCAGGCTCGCCATGTCGATCAGGCTCTTGTCGGTGAAGACGACATAGGCCGGCACGCTTTCGGCCTTGGCGATCTCCAGGCGCAGGGCCTTGAGCGCGGCGAGCAGGGCGTGGTCCGCCGGCAGGCCGGCCTCCTGGCGCGCCGCCTCGCGCCGCGAGCGGGTGCTCTCGCGCGGCTGCAGCACGTCGGCGCGCAGCTCCACCCGCTCCGCGCCCTTCAGCACGGCCCAGCCCCGTTCGGTGAGGGCGAAGCTGCCATAGGACGTGATGTCCATCTGCATCAGGCCGAGCGCATAGACCTGGCGGATCAGCGAGCGCCATTCGCCCTTCGGCCGGTCCTTGCCGACGCCGAAGGTCTTCAGCCCCTGGTGGCCGGCGCGCAGCACCGCCTCGGTCTCCTCGCCGGCCAGCACCGCCACCAGGTGCTCGGCGCCGAAGCGCTCGCCGGTGCGCACCGCGGCCGAGAGGATCTTCTGCGCCTCGACCGTGCCGTCGAACACCTTGACGCCGCCCTCGCACAGGTCGCAGCGCCCGCAGGGCTCGCTCGCCTCGGCGAAATAGGAGAGCAGGGTCTGGCGCCGGCAGCGCGGCGCCTCCGCCAGGGCGATGAGGGCGTTGAGGCGCTGGCGCTCGATGCGCTTCTGGTCCTCGCTCGCCTCGCCTTCCTCGATCTGCAGGCGGCGCAGGCGGATGTCGTCGAGGCCGTAGAGCGTCAGCGTGTCGGCCGGCAGCCCGTCGCGGCCGGCGCGGCCGATCTCCTGGTAATAGGCCTCGATCGATTTCGGCAGCGCCGCATGGGCGACGAAGCGCACGTCCGGCTTGTCGATGCCCATGCCGAAGGCGACGGTGGCCGCCATCACCATCCCGTCCTCCTGCAGGAAGGCGTCCTGGTTGCGCGAGCGGGCCGCCGCGTCGAGCCCGGCATGATAGGGCAGGGCGTTGAAGCCGCTGTCGCTCAGCGCCTGGGCGAAGGCTTCCGTATCCTTGCGCGTGGCGCAGTAGACGATGCCGCTCTGGCCGCGATGGCGCTCGACGAAGCGCAGGATCTGCCGCCTGGCATTGTCCTTGGCCTGCATGGCGAGGCGGATGTTCGGCCGGTCGAAGCCGTGGATGAAGGTGCGCGGCGGGGCCTGGAACAGGCGCCGGACGATGTCCTCGCGGGTGGCGACGTCGGCCGTCGCGGTCAGCGCCATGGTCTGGACGCCGCCGAGCTGGCGGCGTACGTCGCCGAGGAGGGCATATTCCGGCCGGAAGTCGTGCCCCCATTGCGAGACGCAATGCGCCTCGTCGATCGCCAGCAGCTTGACGTCCGAGCGCGCCAGCCAGTCCAGCGTGGCGGGCAGGGCGAGGCGCTCGGGCGAGGCGTAGAGCAGCTTGAGGCGGCCGGCGCGCACCGCCTCGGCGACGCGCGAGCGCTCCTCCTCGTCATTGGCCGAGGACAGGCTGCCGGCCTCGACGCCGTTGCGCCTGAGCTGCGCCACCTGGTCGCGCATCAGCGCGATCAGCGGCGAGACCACCAGGGTCAGGCCCTCGCGCGCCAGGGCCGGCAGCTGGTAGCACAGCGACTTGCCGCCGCCGGTCGGCATGACGGCCAGCACGTCCTCGCCGCCGAGCACCGCCTCGACGATCGCCTGCTGGCCGGGCCGGTAGCCGGAGAAGCCGAAGACGTGCTCGAGGATGTGATGCGGATCGGTCATGCGGCGACCATGGCGCAGGAAGCTGATTCGGGGGAAGTCGATAGCCGCAGGAGCCGCACGGGCGCCAGCGCAGGCTGTGCTGAAATGCGCCCCTCGGCGGCGGTCTCATGGGTATGGGCTATCGATGACGCCAGATCTTCACAGCGCCGAGAAGCAGGATGGCCGCAAGTGGATCGGCCTTGCCTGGGCCCACGCCAATCGACTCGCCAAGGATAGGCCGGAACCGCAGCCCGAGTGAATCATCGGCCGTTCCCATACGGGCAAACTATCCGCGGTGCTGGCGGCACGCATCCCATCAAGACAAGCCCGGGCGGTTCTCGTCCTGGGCCGCAAAGACATCCTGAGCATAGGTTTCAAGCAGCGCCTCGCACCCGGCGAGCCGAGCGGCCGCTTCCTCCGCCAAGGCCGCGCCGTAGAAATCGAGCTTGCGGATCTTCTCGAACCAGCTCTTCAGCTTCTTGAGGTCGATGTCGTTCTCCTCAAGCTCCGCGTAGGTGAAGTGGTTGGCTGCCCGCTCGCGTGCGATCTCTGCCTCGAAGTCTCCACAGCGGCCCAGCAGTTCCCGATATTCCTCATCCCGATCGGCCTTGAAGCGAGCGATCACCTTATCGGTCTGGGCCTTGTCCAGGGGGGCGCTCTCCAGGAGCACCGATTCGCCGCCCATGCCGGCGATCTCGTTCTCGGTGATCTTGAGCGCCCGCCGATGCTCATCCGTTTGCGGCAGCAGACACACGCCATTCTGCAGATAGACCGCGCCTAGCCCTTTGAGCTTTCGCCACAGGGCGACACGCCGCCGCGGGGGATCGGCTGGAACCTTGTAGGTGAGAAGAAGCCAAGTCTCGGTAGCCATACGATCCTGCGTATTGTATCAGCAGTTACATATCAAGCGTGACGGAGACGCCGTGTGGATCTGACCGATACTGACACGCGCAGCTGCGTTCTCCGGCGAGCGGTCACGATCGTCGCCCTCGCGAACCTCGCCTATTTTGGGGTGGAGTTCGCCGTGGCTCTTTCCATCGGATCGGTCTCGTTGTTCGCCGATTCGGTCGATTTCCTGGAGGACACCGCGGTCAATTTCCTGATCCTGGTGGCGCTGGGTTGGTCGGCGCGCTCCCGCGCCCGAGTTGGCATGGCCTTGGCCGCGATCCTGCTCGTGCCGGCGATTGCGACAATCTGGACCGCCTGGCAGAAGTTCATGGTGCCGGTGGCTCCGGAGCCGCTTGCGCTGTCCTTGACCGGCCTGGGCGCGCTTGTCGTCAACCTGAGCTGTGCATTCTTGCTCGCCCGTTTCCGTCATCACAGCGGAAGTCTGACCAAGGCCGCTTTCCTGTCCGCCCGCAACGATGCGGTTGCGAACGTGGCGATCATCGGTGCGGGACTGGTCACGGCCTTCGCATGGAGGTCAGCGTGGCCCGACCTGATCGTCGGGCTCGGCATCGCGGTCATGAACGCCGATGCGGCGCACGAGGTGTGGACAGCCGCCAGAAAGGAGCACCGGGCCGCAGCCTGATCGCGAGGAGGCGGCATGGCGTTCACCGATGGTGAGCACCGGAGCCACCGGCACCATGAACTTCTGCCAGGCGGTCCAGATCGGCGCAACCAAACGCTCAGGATTGTCCGCTAGGCTCCGGCCCATGCTCGCCCTGATCGCCGCCCCAGACCTCGCCGCCGCCCGGGCCCGCTGGCTCGCCTATCTCGCCACCGAGCGGCGCATGAGCCCGAAGACCGTCGAGGCCTATGAGCGCGACGCGACGTCGCTGCTGCGCTTCCTCACCGGGCATCTCGGCGAGCCGCCCGACATCGCCGCGGTTGCGGAAATAGCCCCACGCGAGGTGCGCGCCTTCATCGCCGCCCGCCGGGTGGACGGGCTGAAGCCGCGCTCGCTGATGCGGGCGCTGGCGGCGGCGCGCGCCTTCGCCCGCTTCCTCGAGCGCGAGGGGCACGGCGCCAGCGGCGCGCTCACCGCCGTGCGCGGCCCCAAGCTGCCGCAGAGCCTGCCCAAGCCGCTGTCGCCCGAGGCGGCCCGGGCCGTGTCGGACGCCGACAGCCGCGCCGGCGAGGCGTGCGCCCCCTGGATCCTCGCCCGCGACGCCGCCGTGCTGGCGCTGTGCTACGGCGCCGGCCTGCGCATCTCCGAGGCGCTCGGCATCCGCCGCAAGGACGCGCCGGTCGACGGCCGCAACGACGTCACCGTCCTCGGCAAAGGGGCCAAGATGCGCAGCGTGCCGGTGATCGCGCCGGTGTCGCGCGCCGTCGCCGACTATATCAGGCTGGTCCCCTACGCCCTCGACCCCGACGGGCCGCTCTTCGTCGGCGCCCGCGGCGGCCCGCTGTCGCCGCGCATCGTCCAGCTCGCCATGGAGCGGCTGCGCGGCGCGCTCGGCCTGCCGGACTCGGCGACGCCGCACGCCCTGCGCCATTCCTTCGCCACCCATCTCCTCGGGCGCGGCGGCGACCTGCGCTCGATCCAGGAGCTGCTCGGCCATGCCAGCCTCTCCACCACGCAGATCTACACCAAGGTGGACGCGGCCGAGCTGATGCGCGTCTATCGGGCGACCCATCCGCGGGCGCGGGCCTGAGAAAGGGGGAGCGCCATGCGGCAGGCCATCGGCGCCGTCACCCTCGTGGTGCGCGACTATGACGAGGCCAGGGCCTGGTACACCGGCGTGCTCGGCTTCGACCTCATCGAGGACACGCCGCTCGGCGGCGGCAAGCGCTGGCTGACGGTGGCGCCGCCCGGGTCCGGCGAGGCCCGGCTGCTGCTCGCCAGGGCCGATTCGCCGGCGCAGGCCGCGCGCGTCGGCGACCAGACCGGCGGGCGCGTGTTCCTCTTCCTCCACACCGACGATTTTGCCCGCGACCACCGGCGCTTCCTCGCGCGGGGCGTGCGCTTCCTGGAGGAGCCGCGCGAGGAGGCCTACGGCACCGTGGCGGTGTTCGAGGATCTCTACGGCAACAAGTGGGACCTGCTGCAGCTCAGGGGATAGCGGGAGATCGTCGCTTCGATGCCACCCGCGACGTCGGCAGATCCCTTCCCCCTTGCGGGGAAGGGTAGGGGATGGGGGTGGTGAAAGGTGAGGCGACCGGCTCGAAGAAGGCGCCGGCTGCAACGTCGCGCTCCATTCCGCGCCACCCCCACCTCCTACTCCTCCCCGCAAGGGGGAGGAGAGCGGCCAGCGTCGCGCTTGAAGCTGCGAAGGCGCTTCATCAAGCCTCGGCCTTGAGCGGCCGGGACAGCAGCACCTCGATCGCGGCGTCGACGGTGAGCCGCCCGGCGATGAGGTCGGCCACGGCCTGCGCCACCGGCATGTCGACGCCTTTCGCCGCCGCCATCTCCGCGAGGATGCCGGCGGTCCACACGCCCTCGGCCAGCCCGACCGCGGCGACGGCCGCCTCGACGGCGAGGCCCCGTCCCAGCGCCTCGCCGAGCCGCCGGTTGCGCGAGCGCGACGAGGTGCCGGTCAGGACGAGGTCGCCGAGGCCGGACAGGCCCGCCAGCGTCTCGGCCCGGGCGCCGTAGGCGACGCCGAAGCGCGTCAGCTCGGCGAAGGCGCGGGCGATCAGCGCCGCGACGGCGCTCTCGCCGAAGCCCTTGCCGGCGGCGATCCCGGCGGCGATCGCCAGCACGTTCTTGGCCGCCCCGCCGATCTCGACGCCGCGCATGTCGGTGGCGTGGTAGAGCCGGAAGGTCGGCGACCCCAGGGCCAGCGCCAGGGCTTCGCCCGTGGCGGCCTCGGCGCAGGCCAGCGTCAGCGCCGTCGGCGAGCCGGCGGCGATGTCGGCGGCGAAGCCCGGGCCGGAGAGGATGGCCGGCACCGCCCGCGGCAGCGCCGCAGCGACGATCTCGGTGACGAAGCGCCCGGTGCTGCGCTCGATGCCCTTGGCCGCCGCGATGACCGGCACGTCGGGCGCCAGCACCGACGCCAGGGCCGCGGCGGCCGCGGCGAGGTTCTGGGTCGGCACCGCGAGGATGACGGCCTCGGCCCGCCGCAGGTCGTCGGGCGCGGCGCTCGGCGTCACCGCCGGCGGCAGAACCGCCTCGGGCAGGCGCGGGCTGCGCCGGCTCGCCGCCATCGCCGCCGCCTGATCCGCATCGCGGGCCCACAGCAGCGCGCGCCGCCCGGCCCGCGCCGCGGCGCAGGCGAGCGCGGTGCCGAAGGCGCCGGCGCCGACCACCGCCACGACATCGAAGCGCCTCATGCCTTCTTCCCCGCTGCCGCGGCCGTGGGATCGAGCGCCCAGCGGGCGCGCGGGCTGGTGTCGAGCCCATCGGTCAGCCCGGCGAGCAGGCGCTCGGCGCCGGCCCAGGCGATCATGGCGCCGTTGTCGGTGCACAGCGCCTGGGGCGGCGTGACGATCCTCAGGCCCGCTTCGGCGCCGAGGCGCTGCAGACCGCGCCGGATGGCATGGTTGGCAGCGACGCCGCCGGCGACCACCAGGCAGCTCGGCTGGCCGGCCACGTCGCGGAAGCGGCGCAGCCCGGCGCGGGTGCGGTCGACGATCATGTCGACCACCGCCGCCTGGAACGAGGCGCAGAGGTCGGCCACGTCCTGGTCGGTCACCGGCGCGATGCGCGAGGCCTCGATCCGGACCGCCGTCTTCAGGCCCGACAGCGAGAAGTTCGGCTCGGGGCGCCCCTGCATCGGCCGCGGAAAGGAAAAGCGCAAGGGATCGCCGGCGAGCGCCGCCTGCTCCACCGCCGGGCCGCCGGGATAGGGCAGGCTGAGCAGCTTGGCCGTCTTGTCGAAGGCCTCGCCGATGGCGTCGTCGATGGTGGTGCCGAGCCGGACATAGTCGCCGAGGCCGCGCACGGCGACGAGCTGGGTGTGGCCGCCCGAGGCGAGCAGCAGGAGATAGGGGAAGGGCACCCGGTCGGTGAGGCGCGGCGTCAGCGCATGCGCCTCCAGGTGGTTGACGGCGATCAGCGGCTTGCCCAGCACCAGGGCCAGCGCCTTGGCGGTGGTGAGGCCGACGATGACGCCGCCGATCAGGCCGGGGCCGGCCGCAGCGGCGACCGCATCGAGGGCGCGGATCGGCGTCTTCGCCTCGGCGAGGGCCCGCTCGATGATGTGGTCGAGCGCCTCGACATGGGCGCGCGCCGCGATCTCCGGCACGACGCCGCCATAGGCGGCATGCTCGGCCACCTGCGACAGCACCACGTTGGACAGCACCGAGCCCTCGCCGTCCGCGTCGAGGCGCACCACCGCGGCGGCGGTCTCATCGCAGGTGGTTTCGATGCCGAGAACGAGCATGGCTTGGCTTTCGATTGGCGCGCGGCCACCCTATAGTCCGCCCGCTTCGCGCCGCAAGGCGCGGAGCCCCGGATGGATTTGCCGGGTGCGGGCGCCCGGCCCGCACCCGGCGCAGGCTGGAACGGCATATGGTATCTGAGACCCTGTTGCGCATCGGCACCCGAGGCAGCCCCCTCGCCCTGGCGCAGGCCCACGAGACGGCCCGCCGGCTCGGCGCGGCGCATGGCGTCGATCCCGGCCGCTTCGCCATCGTCGTGTTCAAGACCTCCGGCGACCGCATCCAGGACCGGCCGCTGTCGGAGGCGGGCGGCAAGGGCCTGTTCACCAAGGAGCTGGAGCAGGCGCTGCTCGAAGGCGCCATCGACATCGCCGCCCATTCCGCCAAGGACATGGCGACCACCCTGCCGCCGGGCCTGGCCATAGCGGCCTTTCTCGAGCGCGAGGACCCGCGCGACGCCCTGATCGCGCCCGGCGTCGCGACGCTGGCGGACCTGCCGCACGGCGCCGTGGTCGGCAGCGCCTCGCTGCGCCGCCAGGCCCAGCTCAAGCGCCTGCGCCCGGACCTGCGGCCGGTGCTGTTCCGCGGCAATGTCGAGACACGGCTGCGCAAGATCGCCGAGGGCGCGGCCGACGCGACCCTGCTGGCGCTCGCCGGGCTGAAGCGCCTCGGCCTGGAGGGTCATGCCAGCGAGATCCTGCCGGTCGAGACCTTCCTGCCGGCCGTGGGGCAGGGGGCGATCGCCCTCGAGACGCGGGAAGCCGATGCCGAGGCCCGGCGCCTGGTGGCCGCGATCGGCCATCGCGACACGGAGATCGCCGTGCGGGCCGAGCGCGCCTTCCTCGCCGTGCTCGACGGCTCCTGCCGCACGCCGATCGCCGGCCATGCCCGGGTCGAGGGCGGCCGTGTCGCCTTCCGCGGCCAGATCCTGACGCCCGACGGAAGCGAGGCCCACGAGACGGAGCGCGAGGGACCGGCCGCCGAGGCGGATGCCCTCGGCCGCGCCGCCGGCGAAGAGCTGCGGGCGCGGGGCGGGCCGGCATTCTTCGGGGGGCCCGTGTGAGGTGGGGGGCCGCTTCACGTGAGCGCCGGGCTGGGCGAGACGCGCCGATCTCGGACCAAGCTCGACGCTTGCGTCCTCCCTCCCCCTTGTGGGGAGGGGTGAGGGGTGGGGGTCCGGCAGGACGAAGTGCGACGTCCGTCGAGAGACGCCCTTGGCCCCGGAATCCGCTCGTTCTGCACGACCCCCACCCCTCACCCCTCCCCACAAGGGGGAGGGGAACAATCAACGTCGCGTTCGTGCCTTTTACGCCACAAAGCCTCCCCGGCCCGCACCGATGAGCCGCGTCCTGATCACGCGTCCCCTCGCCGAGGCACAGGCGACGTGCCGGCGGCTGGCGGCGATGGGGCATATGGCGCTGGTCGAGCCGATGCTGACCGTCTCCTTTCGGGACGAGCCGCTGCCGCCGGGACCGTTCGACGCGGTCATCGTCACCAGCGGCAACGCCCTGGCCGCGATCGAGGGGCGGCCGGAGACGGCGGCGCTGCTCGGCCTGCCGCTGGTCGCCGTCGGACGGCGCACGGCCATGGCGGCCCAGGCCGCCGGCTTTGCCGGCGCCGAATCGCACGGCCGCGACGTTGCGGCCCTGGTCGCCCACCTCTCGGTCGCCTGGCGCCGGCCGCAGCGCGTGCTCTATCTCGCCGGCGCCGACCGCACCACGGACCCGGATGCGGCGCTGCGCCCGCTCGGCCACGATGTCACCACCGCCATCGTCTACGACGCAGTCAAGGCGACGCGATTCTCCGACGCGGCGCTCGAGGCGCTGCAGGAGGGGGCGATCGACGCGGTGCTGCACTATTCCGCCCGCACCGCCGAGGCCTTCGTCGCCTGCTGCGGCGCCGACATGCCGCTCGGCCCGGCGCCGTTCCGGCATCTCTGCCTCTCGGCCAAGGTCGGCGAGGTGTTGCGGTCGGCGGGCGGGAGTCGCATCCTTGTCGCCGAGCGGCCCGACGAAGATGCCCTGCTCGCGCTGCTGGCGTGAGCGACAGCCTCTGACATGGACTCCAACGACGAGGACGGCATGGAGAACGACGACGACAAGGCCGCCGGGCGCAAGGCGCGCCGCCCGACCGGCGCCGGATCGCCGGTGATCGACCTCCAGGCCACGGAGGTTGCGTCCGAGCCCGCGCCGACCACGGACGAACCGGCCGCGGCGCCGGAGACGGCGGCCGCGGGCCCTGCCGACCCGGCGCCCGCCGAGGCGGCGACACCGCCCGGGCAAGGCCCCTGGGCGGGGGCCGAGGACTCACGCGGGACGTCGACGCCGGAGACGCCGGCCTCGGACGCCGGAACGCCGGAACCGCCGAAGCCCGGGCCGGAGGCGCCGCGCGTGCCGCCGCTCGACGTCTTCGCCGAGCGCCAGCCGAGGCCCTCCCGCCTGCCGCTCGCCCTGGCGGCCCTCGCCGGCGGTGTCGTCGGCGGCGCGCTCGTGCTGGCCGCCATGTTCGCCGGGCTGGTGCCGGGTGGCGGCGCGCCGCAGGACGAGACGCTCGCCCCGCGCCTCGCCGCCATCGAGCAGGAGCTGGCTTCCGGCCGCCAGGCGCTCGACCGCACCGCCGGCCGGGTGGCGGCGGTGGAGACGGCGGTGAAGGGCGCCTCCGACAGCGCCAGCAACGCCATCAACCTGGCCGAGGAGGCCAAGGTCGCGGCCGCGAACGTCCCGGCGGCCGCGCCCTCCGGCACGCCGGTCGACCTGGCGCCGCTCGGCAAGCGGCTCGACGACACCGACAAGGCCGTCGCGGATCTGCGGGCCGCCGTCGACCCGCTCGGCCAGAAGGTGACCGCCGCGGCCGACGCGGCGACACAGACCAGGGCCGGGATCGAGGTCGTGCAGCAGCGCCTCGGCGCCCTCGAGCAGGCCGCCTCCGGCAGCCGCGAGCGGTCTGCCGCCTATCTCGTGGCCCTGTCGCAGCTCGGCGAAGCGCTGCGGGCCGGCCGCCCCTTCGAGCCGGAGCTGCAGGCGGCGAGCGCGCTCGCCGGCGACGCCAGGCCGCTAGATGCGCTGACGCCGCTGGCCGACCGCGGCGCCCCCTCGCTCGACGGCCTGACGCAAGCCTTCGACGCGCTGGCGCCGAGCCTCGTTTCCACGCTCGCGCCCAAGCCGGCCTCGGCGCCGGCCGCAGCCGAGCCGAGTGCGCTCGACCGTCTGTGGACGAGCTTCGGCAGCGTCGTGAGCGTGACGCGCGACGACCAGCCCGACGCGCTCGCGGCGGCGCAACCGGTGAAGGCGGTGTCCGATGCCCTGCATCGCGGCGATCTCGCCGCCGCCCTCGACGCCTTCGCGGCCATGCCCGAGGCTGCCCGCACGGCCGGCGCCGCCTGGGCGACCGAGGCCAAGGCCCGCCTCGACGCCGACGCGCTGGTGCGCAGCCAGAGCGCAGCCGCGCTCAAGACCCTCTCCGGCAAGTGAGGCGCCGATGATCCGCGTTCTCGTTCTCATCGCGCTGCTCGCCCTGGTCGCCGCGGGGCTGAGCTGGCTGGCCGACCGGCCGGGCGACATCGTGCTCGCCTGGCAGGGCTGGCACGTCAAGACCTCGGTCATGGCTGCGGCGGTGGCGCTGCTGATCCTGGTCGTGGTGCTGATGGTGCTGGTCGCGCTGCTGCGCGCCCTGCTGCGCACGCCGGAGAGCTTCTCCCTGTTCCTGCGCACGCGCCGGCGCTCCAAGGGCTTCAACGCGGTGACGCAGGGCATGATCGCCGTCGGCGCCGGCGACACGCGGCGGGCCCAGCGCCAGGCGATCGAAGCCGAGCGCATCCTCGGGACCGAGCCGCTCGCCCTGCTGCTCCGGGCGCAGGCGGCGCAGCTCTCGGGCGACCGGGCCGGGGCCGAGGCCGCCTTCACCGCCATGCTGCAGGACCCCGAGACCAAGCCGCTCGGCCTGCGCGGCCTGTTCATCGAGGCCCGGCGCCGCGGCGACGTCAAGGCCGCCCGGCTGCTGGCGGCCGAAGCGGTGAAGGCCTCGCCCTCCCTGCCCTGGGCCGGCACGGCGCTCCTGGAATTCCAGTCGATCGAGAAGGATTGGACCGGCGCCCTGGCGACCCTCGCCCGCAACGCCGAGCACCGGCTCGTCGACAGGGACACGGCGCGGCGCCAGCGCGCCGTGCTGCTCACCGCCCGGGCCCTGGACGCGGCGGAGCGCGACCGCGCCGCCGCCAAGGCCGGAGCGCTGGAGGCCCTGAAGCTCGCGCCCGGCCTGGTGCCCGCCGCGGTGCTGGCGGCCCGCCTGCTCGCCGACGGCAACGAGATCCGCAAGGCGTCGAAGGTGCTGGAGACGGCCTGGCGCGCCGGCCCGCACCCGGACCTCGCCGACGCCTATATGAGCGTGCGGCTCGGCGATTCCGCCCGCGACCGGCTCGCCCGGGTGCAGACCCTGGCGGCGCAGGCGCCCGGCAACCCCGAAAGCGCCCTGGCGCTCGGCCGTGCCGCCCTGGCGGCCCGCGAGTTCCCGGCCGCCCGCGGCGCGCTGGCGCCGCTGCTCAACGGCGGTGCCACCGAGCGCGTCTATCTGCTGATGGCCGAGATCGAGGAGGCCGAGAACGGCGCCACCGGCCGCGTGCGCGAATGGCTCTCGCGCGCGGTCCGCGCCCCGCGCGACCCGGCCTGGACCGCCGACGGCATGGTTTCCGACGTCTGGCTGCCGGTGTCGCCGGCCACCGGGCGTATCGACGCCTTCGAATGGAAGCGGCCGGTCGAACGCATCGGCGGCCCGCTCGTCGACCCCGCCGACGACGTGCTGGCCGATATCGACGAGCCGGCGCAGATGATCGCCTACGAGGACAAGGCCGAGCCCGCACCGGCGCCCGATCCGAAGCCCGCCGCGCCGGAGCCGGTCAAGCTGTCGCTGGTCGGCGACAAGTCCGCGCCCGTGCCGCCGCCGATCCCCGCCACCCATCCGGTGCCGGACGACCCCGGCATGACCGAGGACACGCCGCCGGCCAAGGCCGGTCTGTTCTCCTGGAAAGGGTGAAGGCGGCAGGCCGCGAGCCCGCCGCGCCGCCTCATGTCATCGGCCCCGGTCTTCGACCGGCGCCGCGTGGACGGTGCCCGGGCACCGCCCGGGCCTGGAATGGCCGTCAGCCCAGCCCCTTGGCCATCACCCGGGCCAGGCGCTCGGCGAAGGCCCTGGGATCGACCGGCGGCTCGCCGTCGAGGATGCGGGCCTCGTCGAACAGCAGGCGGGCGGCATCCTCCACGAAGGCCGGCTCGGCGCCCGCCTCGCGCGCCGCGGCGAGGCGCGTCACCACGGCGTGGCGCGGATTGACCTCCAGCACCGGCTTCTGCGTCGCGTCGAGCCGCCCGGCGCCGGCCAGGATCTTCTCCAGCCGCCGGTCGGGACCGTGGTCCGGCGCCACCAGGCAGACCGCGCTGTCGGTCAGGCGCTCGGAGGCGCGGACATCCGCCACCGCCTCGCCCAGCGTCTGCTTGACGAAGCCGATGAAGCCGGCCACCGCGGCCGTGGTCTCGGGGCTCGCCTCGGCGGGCTTGTCGACCAGCGGAATCTCAGCCAGGTCGGCCGCGCCCTGGGTCACCGACTTGAACGGCTTGCCGTCGAAGCCGAGCGCCGAGGTCACCCAGAAGCTGTCGACGGGATCGGAGAGCAGCAGCACCTCGATGCCGCGGGCCCGGAAGCCCTCCAGGTGCGGCGAGGCGTCGAGCCGCGCCGCGTCCTCGCCGGCGAGATAGTAGATCGCCGTCTGGTTCTCCCTATGGCCGGCGACATAGTCCTTGAGCGAGCGCCAGCCGCCCTTCGCCGCCGTGGTCTTGAAGCGGGCGAGCCCCAGCAGGGCGTCGCGGCGCTCGAAATCCTCGTAGAGGCCTTCCTTCAGCACGGCGCCGAAGCTGTCCCAGATCTTCTCGTAGGCCGCGGCGTCGCTGCCGGCGAGCTTCTCCAGTTCGCTCAGCACCCGGCCGGTCACCGCCTTGCGGATGGCGGCGAGGATCGGGCTCTCCTGGATCATCTCGCGCGAGACGTTGAGCGGCAGGTCGGCCGAATCGATCAGGCCGCGCACGAACCGGAGATAGCCCGGCAGGATCTCCGCCTCGTCGGTGATCAGCACCCGGCGCACATAGAGCTTCATGCGGCCCTTGCGCGCCGGCTCGAACAGGTCGAGCGGGCGCGAGCCGGGGACGAAGGCCAGGAGCGTGTATTCCTGCCGGCCCTCGGCGCGGACATGGATGGTCAGGGCCGGATCGTCGAACTGGCCGGCGACGCTGCGGTAGAAATCCGCATACTCCTCCGGCTTGATCTCCGCCTTGGGACGGGTCCACAGCGCCGCGCCGTCGGCGATCTCGGCGGGCTCGGCACCGGGCGCCTCGACCAGCACGATCGGCACCGGCACATGGCCGGACTGGGCCTTGACGATGCGCTGAACAGTGAACCGCTCGGCATAGTCCCTGGCATCGTCCATCAGGTGCAGCGTCACGCGCGTGCCGCGCGCCGGCGCGTCCTCGAGCGCGGCTGGCGCGATGGAATAGGTGCCCTTGCCGTCCGAGCTCCACAGGGTGGCCTCGTCCGTGCCGGCACGGCGCGAGACCACGTCGACGCGGTCCGCCACCATGAAGCTGGAATAGAAGCCGACGCCGAACTGGCCGATCAGCTGGGTGCCCTCGGCCTCCGCCGCCCTGGCCGCCTCGATCTGCTCCATGAAGGCCTTGGTGCCGGAGCGGGCGATGGTGCCGAGCGCGTCGACCATCTCGTCGCGGCTCATGCCGATGCCGTTGTCGACGATGCTGACGAGGCCCTTGTCCTTGTCGAGCTCGATGCGGATCTGGGGCTTGGGATCCTCGCCGGTGAGCTCCGGCCGGGCGATCGCCTCGTAGCGCAGCTTCTCGCAGGCGTCGGCGGCGTTCGAGATCAGCTCCCGCAGAAACACATCCTTGTCGGAATAGACCGAATGCACCATCAGGTGCAGCAGCTTGGCGACGTCCGCCTCGAAAGCGCGGCTCTCCTCGGCCCGCGCCTGGTTTTCAACGCTCATGACCAACCCTTGTTCGTGGGGCGCGTCCGCTTCCCGAGAGGAAAGGCCGCTCGCCCGGATGCGACGAGGCGACAGATGGACAATCGCCCGGACCGATGCAAGGGCCCTCGCACCGGGCGCCGAACACAAAAAATAAGGGGCCGATCCTGGGAGGACCGGCCCGAGAGGGCGTTGGGGCTGAACCTTGAAGGCCGCCTCGGCATCCCGGTCCAGCATAAGCCGGGGGGCTGGGGGGCTGAGGTTTCCGACAGATGCGGAACCGGGCGCCGAGGCAACGCGGATGTTTTCCCGCCGGGCTGCGGCACCTGGTGGGCCTCTTCATGGCGAAAGCAAGATTTTCCTGCGTGACATCAGATACAATTCGCCGGGCGCTTTTTGTGCGCCCCGCGACGCAAAGCGCTTGCATTCCCGCGCTCGTCCGCCTAAGCAGTGCGCCTCCGGCGGCGGCTCGCCTGCCGCCGGTGCACGAGCGGGTCACCGCTGCCGTGCCGCGCGCCCGTAGCTCAGCTGGATAGAGCATCAGACTACGAATCTGAGGGTCAGAGGTTCGAATCCTTTCGGGCGCGCCAATTTCCTCCCGACAATCCGATAGCCGAGGGGTCCGGCCGGATCCTTCCCGCCTCTTGTCGTGGCTCGGGGCATCCCCGGGGGCGCTCGCGGAAGCGAACCGGTCACATCGTCGAGAAGCTCACCACGCCGAGCCGGCTACGGCTTGTCGCCGCCGGCCTTCCTGACGCCTTCCACGATGTCGCCGACGGTCTGGTAGTCGTAGACCTCGTTCAGGTCGAGGCTCACCCCGAGCTCATCCTCGATGTCCATGATCAGGTTGGAATGCGCGACGGAATCCCAGCCTGCGACGTCGCCAGCCTCGGTCTCGCTGGTGATGGCCTGATCTTCCGCTTGAAAGGTCCGCTGCACGACGGCGATGACCTTGGCTTCGATGTGCCGGTCAGGCATGGGGGAGGGCTCCGTCTGGTGAGAATGTGACGTCGCCGACGGGTATTCCGATCGGTGGCGCTTCGCCGGCCCGGACCCGTTCCAGCACCGTGGCGTAGGTGGAATTGCCCGGCTTGAGGACGGCGGCTCGCTCCAGGGCCGCGATCGCCTCGTCGCGCCGGCCGAGGAACCAGTTCGCCATCCCCAGGAGATGCCAGGCAGGGTAGGCATTCGGCGCCGCGGCCAGCCCTCGCTCGAGCTTCGCGATGCCGATATCGAAGTTGTGCTGCGCGATAGTGTTCGCTCCGGCTTGCAGGTCGACGTTCAGCGCCAGCGTCAAATATCGCCGCATGTAGTCGCGGAACGAAACGTCGCCTTCGAAACGGAACAGGTTGATGTCGTCGTACCAGTCGAGGCCGAAGCAAGCCTTCACATCCGGATGAATCGGCATTTGCCAGTAGGAACCGGTCATGCCCGTCCCTCCGATCATGACCTCGTTCCTGCAGAATTCCTCTCGATCGAAGACCCAGCGCTCGCGCGCAACGGTCGGAAGGTCGATGCGCTCGATCAGGTAATCGGTGACCGCATCCAAGACAAAGTTCGTCGGGTGCAGATTGGTGTGATGAAGCCGGCGGTGCTGCAGGTTGGCCTCGTAGAGGCTCCAGGCATCGAACCCGGTCTTCTCGCCCAGGTTCTTCAACTTTGTCCTGTTCATGTCGAGAAGGCGCTCCAGCCTGAAGGCCGTCGCGAAGTTCAGCGACATGTATGTCTCGAACGCCTCCTGCGGATCAGCGACGGTGCGGATGATCTCGTTGGCCTTCTCGTCGCAATATTGCATGCCGGGAAACATGCCGAGCGGGAAGTCGGGCGTCGGCCGGTGGTGGGGATGGGGCCGGGTGGAGGCCGGCCAAAGCGCTGAAAGGGAAAGGACCGGGAAATAGGCGATCGGCCTTTCGCCGAGGTGGACGCTGTCGAGCGCGCGCTGCCTGAAGTCGCCCATCTGATCGCAGACCAGCCAGGCGGAATTGATCATCTCGACGAACTCGGGGGTGACCTCCCGATAACTGGGAACCCACCGCAGGTTGACGTCCTCGATCTCTGCGTATGCCCGCCGGAGCCGTTCGACGACTGCCTGCGCCTGGCAGTTGCCAATCAGAACGATTGTTCTCATGCGCCCCAGACCTCAGACCCCGCCGGAAGGCTAGCACGGCAGGGTTGCGGCCGTCATCCGGCGCGGCGATCAGCGCTCAGGCTTCGGATCGACCTCGCGGACGATGATCGCCGCGGCTCGCAGACCCAAAGCCTTGGCGTGCTCGACCTCCTCATCGGAATTGCTGCGCCCGAGATAGGCGCGCCAGACCGCAGCCTCGTCCGGAAACTCGCCGGCGAGCAGCAGTTCGTCCAGGGGTCCGAAGACGGCCCATCGCTGTTGCTGCTGCTCGGTCATCGAACGCGACCCCGATCCTGGCGATGGCCTTGCCGGCCGAGATGGGCGATTCTCGGGTGCACCGGCGCGCCGATTCGTTGCCACTATGCCGCCGGGGGAGGGGACCTTCCACCGCAAGGGCCGGCGGCGATGAACTCTCGTATTCTGCCCGTCACCGAGCAGATCGTCCAGGCGGCCGTCCGCCTCTGACGGCCTGAATGGCACCAGCTCTCGGCGCGTCGTCGCCGAGACGGTCAACGGCCGCGGGCGCTCGCAAGATCGACCAGCCATTCCTGGTAGAATCGATTCTTCGGGTTGAGCGAAAGCGCCCTTTCCCCGAAGCTGGCAGCCTCGTCAAATCTCCCCTGCTGCTTCAAGAGGCGAGCCAGTTGATAATGGCCCTGCGGCAGGTCCGGCTTCATCTCGATGAACCTGTGCAGCACCGCCTCCGCCTGGTCCGGCCTTCCCTCATCGACATGCATCTGCGCGATGGAAGGCAGGGCGCTCATGTCCGTTGCTGCAAGCGTCTCGGCCTTCTCGAGGGCGATCCTGCGCAGGTCCGGACGGCGCGTGCCCGCCCTCCGCGACATTTCGATGAAGTACTGGGCAAGTTCGCGACGCCTCTTGAGCAGCTGGCGGAACGCCGCTTGATCGAAGGTCCTGGCGAGAATCTGCCCGACCAGGTCTTGCAGCAGGCCGAGCTTGGTGAGCCAGACCGGACTTGCGTGCCCGAGGAACGGAAGCAGGATATCTATGCGGTTCTCGCTCGGAATCCGGGCGGCGTGCCGCCGGTCACATGGATCGAGCGGATCGAACGCGATATGCAGCTTCTGCACATGCCTGAGTGCCGCCGCATCGGCGAAATCGCCCGTCCAATCCAAGCTCGCCGCATCGGGGAACCGCTGGTCCCATGGCACCAGGGCCGGATCGAGGGTGGACTGAGGGCTCAGCGCGATGACCTCCGCGTTCGCGACAGCCTGGGAAAAGACGAGGGCGGCGAAAGCCCCCATGGACCCCCCATAAAGGATGACCCGGTCAAAGCCCTTCGCAAAGTCGGCGAACTCGTCGGACCTGAAGAAGCGATGCAGATCCGCACCACGATACCAATCGGCTTTCGCCGGCTTGACGCCGAGTATCGAGGTGCCGTACCGCGAGAGAAATCTGAGGCCCCACGGCTCGGCCTCGCGCATCGCCCGCTCGTTGACGAATCCGACCGGATAGAACGTGATCACCAGAGTTTCATTGCCCGGCACATAATCGACGAAGTAACGGCCGGACAGATCGATCTGTCGATACGCGACCTTGTTCTGATAGACGCCCGCGTCGGTAAACATTGTCGCACTCCGGGGACAGACGGCGGGGCTCAACTTGGCGCCTTTACAGACCTTCGGAAGAAATGGAACAAGCGGTGCGGAGCGTGGTTCCGCATCTCCTGAGGCAGATAACCCGCGTCCTCGAAGAGCGCGACGAACTCGGACACCTTGAGGTCGTTCACCCAGCCGCCACGGCGGCGCTGCCGGATCTGATCCGGCGCGTTGTTGGTCGCGGCATAGCTGCAAATGATGTGCCGGTAGGTTCGCAACAGCACGGCGATCAGCCGGCGCAGGTCGATCACGTATTCGAGCGAGCCGCTGAAGAAGCCGACGTCGCCGGCCGGCAGCGCCGGAAGCGTCGGCGCGTTGAGGTCGAGGACGATGGTGTCCGGGCCGCGAGGAGCGATGTCGACAGGCACATAGCGCACGCCGGCCGGCAGCATGTCTCTGAGCGCCATGGTGCCGCAGCCGAAATCCACCACCGTCTTGATCTTCTCCGGCAGCAGGGCGGCCAGCTTGCGCGTGCGCTCGTCCCATGCCGGCGCGAAGACGGCGCCGCCGGACCAGCGCGCAATGTCCGAGCGCCCCTCGGCCTTCGTGCGCTCCACGTAATCCGCATAGGCCTCGATCTCGTCAGGGCTGAGCGGCTCGCCGGCCACCAGACGTGCCAATGCGCCTTTCGCGTTCTCGTCCATCGGGCCCTCCCACCCGACCTCTACCACAGCGCAGCCCGTGCCGCCCGAATCGAAGCCGGGGCGCCCGGCTATTCCGGCAGGCCCGCCAGCCGCATGGCGTCGGCGACCTCGTCGGCGATCCCGGGCGCGATGCCGATGGCGGCGGACCAGCGGCCGACCGCGAAGTGCGGGTCGAGCGCCAGCATCCGCACCGCCGCGGCCCTTGCCTCGTCGAGCCGCCCGAGCCTGGCGAGCGGAGCCGCCAGCCAGCCATGCAGGATGCTGAAGCCCGGATTCAGCTCCACCGCCCGCCGGCCGGCAGCGACCGCGTCCCCGTGCCGGCCGAGCAGGAAATTGCCGAATCCGATGATGCCCTGCGGAATGCAGCTCATGGCATCGAGCGGGCTCAGGCGCATCGCCCGCTCGCCCCAGGCGATCGCCCGCGCCGCGTCGCCGCCATAGGCCACCGGCACGCATCCGAAGGCATAGACGAAGGCGCAGGAGGCGCTGAGCCCCAGGGCCTGTTCGAAGGCCTCGTCGGCCAGCCTGCGGTCGTGCTCCACCAGGCCGATGGTGAAGCCGGCGAGCGCCAGCGCCATCGCGTCGCCCGAGCCGTGCTCGATCGCCGCATGAGCGTGGCGGATCGCCCGCGTGCGATCCTCCGGATGCATGCCGGCGCGTATGAACAGGGTCTGGTGCGCCCAGGCGGCGAAGCCGTGCGCGAGCGCGTAGCTCGGCTCGGTGGCGAGCGCCCGCTCGAGCAGCGGCAGGCCCTTGGCCGCGCCCTGCGGCATGAAGGTGTAGACGTCCGGCAGCGCGCGAAGCAGGAGGTCGTAGGCGTCGAGATTGTCGGGGCGCTTGCGCCTGACGCGTTCGATCTCGGCCCGGCGCAGATTGGGCTCGATGGCGGCCACCACGCTGACGGTGATCTCGTCCTGCACCGCGAAGATGTCGGTGAGGTCGCGGTCGTAGCGTTCCGCCCACAGATGCCGGCCGTCCTCCGCCTCGATGAGCTGGCCGGTGATGCGCACGCGGCTTCCCACCTTGCGCACGCTGCCTTCCAGCACGTAGCGCACGCCGAGCTCGCGCCCGACCTGCTTCACGTCCACGGCGCGGCCCTTGTAGGTGAAGCTCGAATTGCGCGCGATGACGAACAGCCAGCGGATGCGCGACAGGCCGGTGATGATGTCCTCGACCATGCCGTCGGCGAAGTAGTCCTGCTCGGGATCCCCGCTCATGTTGTCGAACGGCAGCACGGCGATCGACGGACGGTCGGGGAGCCCCAGGCCGGGCTTGGCCGGTTCCACCGGCGCCGGCGCCTCGGCCCGGCTCTCTTCCTGCACGGCGCCGACGAAGCGGATGCCCTTGCGCTGGATGGTGCGGATGAGGCGCTGCTCCTCGCCATTGTCGCGCAACGCGCTGCGGGCGGCGTTGATGCGGCTGCTCAGCGTCGCATCGGAGACGATGCGCCCCTGCCAGACCGCGTCCACCATGTCGTCCTTGCTGACGACCCGATCGCGATTGCGGATCAGATATTGCAGGAGGTCGAACACCTGAGGTTCGACGGGAACCAGCGCGTCGCCGCGACGCAGTTCACGCCGATCGCCGTCCAACGCAAAATCCTCGAAGAGATACGGCAAGCTGCCCGCTCCAGACCGCGGCGAGTCCACGACGGCCGGCACTGTAGCCGCGTCGTGGACGCAAAATCAAAGCGATCTCAACGCAAACTCAAGGCGCCGTGAAAGCCGCCTCAAAGCGCGGGCGGCAGCTCTCCCGCATAGTCCTCCTCGTCACCAGCGCTCTGAGACCAGCAAGCGCCCCGAGAAGGAGAACGCACATGTCGAACGTTGCAGCCACGATCGCCTCCGCCGCCCTGGCCGTTGGCGTGAGCGCGTTGGGAAGCCTGGCGGCGGACGCCCAGCCGGTGAAGTCCGTCGTCCTCGTGCATGGCGGCTTCGTCGACGGATCCGGATGGGACGGCGTCTACCAGATCCTCAAGAAGGACGGCTACGACGTGACCATCGTCCAGAACCCGACGACATCGCTCGCCGACGACGTCGCCGTGACCCGGCGCGCCATCGCCGCGGCTCCCGGCAAGGTCATCCTGGTCGGCCACTCCTATGGCGGCGCCGTGGTGTCCGAGGCCGGCACCGACCCGAAGGTGGCGGGCGTCGTCTACATCACCGCCTTCGCGCTCGACGCCGGCGAATCGGTGGCGAGCCTGATCGCCAATCCGCCGCCCGGCGCGCCGGTGCCGCCGATCCTGCCGCCCGTCGACGGCTTCCTGATGCTGGACAAGGCCAAGTTCGCCGCCTCGTTCGCCGCGGATGTCCGCCCCGAGGTCGCCGCCTTCATGGCGGATTCGCAGGTGCCCTGGGGCATCGCGGCGCTCGAAGGCAAGGTCACAGTTCCCGCCTGGAAGTCAAAGCCGAGCTGGTACCTCGTCGCCACCGACGACCACATGATCCCGCCGCCGGCGCAGCGCACCATGGCCAAGCGGGCCGGAGCGACCACGGTGGAAGTGCCCGGCAGCCACGCCGTCTACGTCTCCAATCCCGGCGCCGTCGCCAGCTTCATCGAGCAGGCGGCCGCCGGAGCGGACAAGAAATAGACCGGCATCACCCGCGAGGGATGGCCTGGGCGCCTGGGGGCGCCCGGGCCTTCCGTCTTTGGGACTCCCGCGTGCAAGGCCCGCAGAGCCGACGGGGGGCGAGCGGATCGAGAATTTGGGATCAGAGGTGCGGCTTCTGCCGAGCAGCCTTGCCCCTCTCTGGTTCACAAGACCCTCGATAGACCGAGGTCCGGACCCGTATATGTGCCGTCGCGGACAGCGGAGGCATCGACATGACCCAGGCGACCATCGGCCTGATCGGCGGCATGAGCTGGGAGAGTTCGGCGCAATATTACCGCATCATCAACCAGGCGGCGCGCGAGCGGCTCGGGGGCGTGCATTCGGCCCGCAGCCTGATGGTCTCCGTCGATTTCGGCACGGTCGAGCGGCTGCAGCATGCCGGCGACTGGGCGAGCCTCACCGCGATGATGGTCGAGGCGGCGCGGCAGCTGGAGCGCGGCGGCGCCGATTTCTTCCTGATCTGCACCAACACCATGCACCGGATGGCCGAAGAGGCCGCGGCCGCCGTCGCCATTCCGCTGCTGCACATCGCCGACCCCACGGCCGCGGCGGTCCGGGCCGCCGGCCGGCGGCGGGTGGGCCTGCTCGGCACCGCCTTCACCATGGAGCAGGACTTCTACAAAGGCCGCCTCGCCGGCCACGGCCTGGAGGTGCTGGTGCCCGAAGCGGCGGACCGGGCGCTGGTGCATCGGGTCATCTACGAGGAGCTGGTGGCGGGACGGGTGCTGGAGGCCTCGCGCGCGGCCTATCGCGCCGTGATCGAGCGCCTGGTGGCGCGCGGCGCCGAGGCGATCGTCCTCGGCTGCACCGAGATCATGCTGCTGGTGCACGAGGAGGACAGCCCGGTGCCGCTGTTCGACACCACCACCCTGCACGCCCTGGCCGCGGTCGACCGGGCGCTGGCGAGCGCCGGCTGACCGGGCCGCTCACGCCCGCAGCGCCGGGAATGCCGCGAGCAGGGCCGGGATCTCCCGCCAGTGGCGCGCGATCACGCTCGCGCCGAGCCCGGCAAGACGCTCGGCGTGGCCGGGCGGGCAGTGGGAGCCGCCGGTGAAGCCGATCACCGGCATGCCGGCGGCGAGGGCGGCCGCCACGCCGGCCGCGCTGTCCTCGACCACGCAGCAGCGCTCGGGCGCCGCGCCGAGGCGGGCGGCGGCGTAGAGGAACAGGTCGGGCGCCGGCTTGCCGCGCTCCACCAGCGCGGCACTGTAGATGTCCGCGCCGAAATGCGCCTTGAGGCCGGTCCGGGTCAGCGCCAGGTCGAGCTTGCGCGGGCTGCTGCTCGAGGCGACGCATTTGCGCACCGGCAGGGCGGCGAGCACGGCATCGGCGCCGGGCAGGGGCTGCAGCGCCTCGAGCAGCAGCGTCTCGACGCGCTGCGCCACCGCCGCGGCAAAATCCGCGCCGACGCTGCGGCCAGTCTCGCGCTCGACCGTGGCGATGACGTCGGCCTGCGCGATGCCGGCGAAGCGCCGCAGCACCGCCTCCAGCGGGTAGCCGCCGAAGCCGCGCCGGGCGAGCTCTTCCGCGTCGACGCGGCAGGCGAGGACTTCGCTGTCGACGAGCACGCCGTCGCAGTCGCAGATGAGAAGGTCGAGAGGCATGGATCTGTCCTGGAATGCCGGCCGCCGCGCAGCGGAGGCGCGACGGGCGGGCCTCTGCCGCGCGATAATGAGCCGGCTCAACTCGTCGCCGGCCGGAACACGGTGATGGAGCCCGGCCCGCCGTCCCCATCGGCGGTCTCGCGCGCCACGACCGCGTCCGCCGGGGCGACCTCCAGCGGGTGGACCACCACCCGGCCGCCGTCGACCAGGATGACGTCGCAGGCCGGCGGCCGATCGACATAACGGGCCGAGAGGCCGGCCGGCAGCGGATGGAGGGGATGGCAGGTGCCGCGCGTCGCCGAGAAGGAGCGCCGGCCCGAGCGGCCGCAGGTGGCGAAATGCACATGGCCGAAGGCGGTGTGGATCACCTGGGGATGGCGGTCGAGCAGCGCCTCCAGCCGGTCGCCGTCCTCGAGCAGCATGGCGTTGAAATAGTCGATGCCGAGCGGGAAGGGCGGGTGGTGCAGGAAGACGAGGGTGGCCGCGTCCGGCCGCGCCGCCAGCGCCTTCTCCAGCCAGGCGAGCCGCGCGGAGCCGAGCCGTCCGGCGCTCGGCGCGGCCTCGTCGAGCGTGTCGAGCAGCACGAGGCGCAGCGCCCCGAGGTCGATCGCTTCCTGCACGAAGCCGGCCCCGTCGTCGGGCGCTTCGGGAAAGACGCGGCGGAAGGGCTCCCGCCGGTCGTGGTTGCCGAGCATCAGGCGGACCGGCGGCACGAGGCCGGCCAGCAGCGGCGCGAGCCGGCGGTACGAGACCTCGTCGCCGCGGTCGGCGAGATCGCCGGAGACGATGCACAGCGCCGCGTCCGCATGCTCGGCGTTGACGGCCTCGACCACCGCCGCCAGACGCGCGGCGGGATCGAAGCCGACGACGCGCTCGCCGGCCGGGGCCATGTGGATGTCGGAGAGATGCACGATCTTGGTCACGCCGGAACGCTCGCTTTCAGACTTCGCGCGGTCGTCAGTTCGTCGCCTTGGCGAGGCGGGCGGTGACCTCGACCAGGGCGGCGAGGCCGGCCTCCGGCGTGACCTCGCCGCGCATGATCTGCGACAGCACCACCTTCTGCTCGTCCCAGATCCGCGGGCCGGAGGCGCCGGGATAGCCGAACCAGGGCCTGGCGATCGGCCATTGGCCGACGCTCGTGGTCCAGTCGGGATGCGCGGCATAGAACTGGCCGAGATAGTCGGAGCGCACGGTCTGCAGGTTGGTCGGCATGTAGCCCGAGCCGAGCACGACGGTCTTCTGGCCGGCCGGGCCGGTGATGAACTTGAGGAATTCCCAGGCCGCCTTCCGCTTCGCCGGGTCCTGCGCCAGGATCACCGCGGCGCTGCCGCCGACGGGCAGGCCGCCCGCGCCCTTGACCGGGGCCGGGTAGGGCGCCGTGCCCAGGCCGAACTTGCCGCCGATCGCGTCGCCCATGACGCGCACCTCGGCGGTCGAGCCGATGAAGATGCCGAGCTTGCCCGCGGCGAATTGCTGGATCGCCTGGTCCTCGTCGAGGAACGGCATGTGCGTCTCGGTGACGAGGCGCCGGATCAGGCTGACGGCGCTCCGGCCGCTCTCGCCGCCGAAGGCGACCGTCTCGCCGCTCATCATCTCGCCGCCGGCGTTGAGGATCAGCGCCTGCCACAGCCAGTCGTCGCCCCATTCGTTGACGGCATAGGACATGCCGTCGGCGCTGCCGGACGCGGTGATCTTCCTGGCTGCGCCAATGATGCCGTCCCAGGTCCTGAGGGCGTCGGCGCTCTCGCCCACGGAGGCGAGCAGGTCCTTGTTGTAGTAGACGATCGGTGTCGAGGAGGTCAGCGGCATGCCCCATTGCCGGCCGTCGACCTGCCCGAGCCGGAGCACGGTGTCGGCATAGTTCGCCTTGAGCCAGTCGGCGCCTTCCGCCGCCAGGAGCGGCCCGAGCTCGGCGATCTCCCCGCGCGGCTCGAGCGTGCGCACGAGCTCGCCGAGATAGTTGTAGCCGGAGTACCAGATGTCGGGCAGGGCGCCGGTCACGGCGGAGCGCAGGATGCGCTGCTGGCCGTCAGTATAGCTCGCCGCCGGCGCGAGGTAGCGGATCTTGATGTCCGGGTGCTCCTTCATGAAGGCCTCGGCCAGCGGCTCGTGGAAGCGCTTGTGCGAAGGCCAGGCATATTGCACGTCGAGGGTGACGGTCTCGGCCGCCGCCGGGGCGCCGAGGGCGGCGGCGAGGCAGCCTGCTGCGACGATTCGCATCCATCTGGACATGACGGTTCGTCTCCTGAATTCGGGTCGGGAAGGCGTCTGGGGGGGGGACCGGCCGCGACGCGGCCGGCCGGGGGCGGGTCAGCGCAGGCCGGTCATGGTCAGGCCCCGGATGAACTGGCGTTGCGCAAGGAGGAAGACGAGCATGACCGGCGCCACGATGAGGATCGCGCCGGCCATCAGGGGGCCGTAATCGGTGCCGAGATCGCCGTCCCGGAAGAACATCAGGCCGAGCGGCGGCGTCGCCATGGTCTCGGAGGAGACCACGATCAGCGGCCAGTAGAGGTCGTTCCAGTGCGCCGTGATCGAGAACACCGCGAAGGCGGCGATCGCCGGCCGGGCGCTCGGCACGACCAGGCGCAGCATGATCTCCACCTCGCTGAAGCCGTCGAGGCGCGCCGCCTGGATGATCTCGTCCGGGAAGGCGCGGAACTGCTGGCGCAGGAGGAAGATGGCGAAGGGCGACAGTACGAAGGGAAAGATCAGCGCGAAATAGCTGTCGAGCGCCTTGAGCGAGGCCAGCACGATGTAGATCGGCAGCATCGGCACCTGGATCGGCACGCAGAGCGCGGCGACGATCAGGGCGAACAGAGCTGATTTGCCGGCAAATCGAAGCTTGGCCAGCGCGTAGGCGCAGGGAACGGCGACGGCGAGCTGCAGCATGAGCAGGCCGGCCGTGACCACGAGGCCGTTGAGGAGGAAGCGTGCCATCGGCACCGCGGCGAAGGCGCGCCGGATATTGTCGACGAGGATGCCGGGATCGTGCGGCAGGCCGAACGGGTCGGAGAAGATCTCGGACGGCGCCCGCATGGCGGTGAGCGCCATCCAGGCATAGGGCAGCAGGACGAGGCCGGCGAGGCCGAGCAGCACCGCGTTGGCGCCGATGCTCCGCGTCAGGCGCGGCAGGGGGTTCGCGGGCGCCATCAGTAGTGGATCCTCTTGTCGGCGAGGACGATCTGGACCAGCGAGAACAGCGCGATCGCCGCCAGGAACAGGATCGACAGGGCCGCGGCATAGCCCATGGCCGTGTACTGGTAGGCCTCGAGATAGATCTTGTAGAGCAGGGTCTCGGTCGAGCCCGCCGGCCCGCCGCGGGTGAGGGCGGCGATGGAATCGAAGGCCTGGAAGGCCGTGATGGTCGTGGTGACCACGACGAACAGCACCGTCGGACCAAGCAGGGGCAGGGTCACGCGCAGGAAGCGGTCCCAGCCCCGCCCCATGCCGTCGAGCGCGGCGGCGTCGTGGATGTCGGCGGGCACGCCGGCGAGGCCCGCCAGGAACAGCACCGTGGTCTGGCCGACCAGCTGCCAGGCGCCGATCGCCGCCAGGGTCGGCAGCGCCGTTGCGGGATCGGTGAGGAAGTCGATGCGGCCGACGCCGAGCCAGGCGAGCCAGGCGTTGATCGGGCCGATCCGACCGTGCAGCAGGAACTGCCAGACGATGGCCATGGCGATGAAGGTGCTGGTGGCGGGCAGGAAGAAAACCACCTCGTAGGCGCGCCTGAGACGGACGCGCTCCTGGATCAGCAGGGCGAGCATGAGGCCGAGCAGCACGGACAGGGGCACGGCGACGAGCACGTAGACCAGGGTGTGCCCGACCGCGCCGAGTGCCCGCGGGTCGCCGAGGATGCGCGCATAGTTGCCGAGGCCGGTGAAGGCCCAGTGCCGCGCGCCGAGGCTGTAATCGGTGAAGCTGAGGCCGAACACCACCAGGAGCGGGGCGACGACCAGCAGCGCCAGGAGCAGGATCGCCGGCGCGGCCAGGGCGAAGCCGCGCAGGGCCTCGGCCTGCTCGCTGCGGCGGCGCAGGGTTGGCGAGATCGCGGTCATGCCCGGCCTCCCCGGGCCGTCAGGCCCACGGCCGTCAGGGCGAGGCGAGCCGCCGCCGCGGGGGCCGGCGCCAGGCGCACGCCGTCCTCGCCGAAGATCTTGGCGTCGCGCGGGTCGAAGCCGACGCGCACGATGCCGTCCGCCGGCGGCGCAAACCGGGCGAGCGCCTCGCCGGCGAGCCGCGCCACCAGCCCGGTCCCGTCCTCCAGGGTGAGGTAGGCCAGCGCCTCATGGCCGGTCTGCTCGATGCGCCCGATCGCGGCCCGCCAGGGCAGGGCGGGGTCGCCGTCGCGCGCGGCGATGCGCACGTCCTCGGGCCGTACGCCGATCGAGACCGACCGGGAGCCCTCGGCCGCAGCCGGCGCCGGCAGGCAATGGCCGAGGCAAACGATGCGGCCCTGGCCGGCCGGCACGCCGGGAAGCAGGTTGATCGCCGGCGTGCCGAGGAAGCGGGCGACGGCGACATGCTGCGGCTCGTGGAACACCGCGAGCGGCGCGCCGGCCTGCAGCACCCGGCCGTCCATCATCACCACGATGCGGTCGGCCATGGTCATGGCCTCGGTCTGGTCGTGGGTCACGTAGACGGTGGTGACGCCGAGCCGGCGCTGCAGGGCCACGAGCTCGCCGCGCATTTCGCTGCGCAGGCCGGCATCGAGGCTCGACAGCGGCTCGTCCATCAGGAAGAGCCGCGGCTGGCGGATGATCGCCCGGCCGATGGCGACGCGCTGCTTCTGCCCGCCGGACAGCTGAGCCGGCTTGCGGTCGAGCAGGGCCTCGATGCGCAGCTGCCCGGCCAGGCGCTCGACCTCGAGCCCGATCTCGCGGCGAGCGGCGCGGACCCCAGGGAGCAGGGTACCGAGCAACGGCTGCCTCGACCAGAAAGGTAGCCGGCTCATGATCAACGGTGTCATCATGTTGGCGCGCACGCTCATATGCGGATAGAGCGCGAAGCTCTGGAACACCATGGCGATGTCGCGCTCGCTCGGCGGCACGCCGGCGACGCTGCGCCCCGCGATCGAGACGGTGCCCGCGCTCGGCTCCTCGAAGCCGGCGAGGATGCGCAGCAGGGTGGACTTGCCGCAGCCGGACGGGCCGAGCAGGCAGAGGAGCTCGCCGGACCTGACGTCGAGGTCGACGGCGCGCAGCACGTCGGCCGCGCCAAAGCGCTTGGACAGGCCCCTGATCTCGACATCGGCCGGCATCATGCTGCTGCTCCACCCCGCGCCGCGGCGCAGACTTCCACCGGCGACCGACGTGGACGGAGCAAAACTCCATCGCTGGTGTCGGACCAGCCGTTCGTCAGCGAACGCTAGTGGAGTATTGCTTCATATTTGTGACGACTGCAATGGAGAATTACTCCATTTTCGGTACCGCTCCCGCGAGCGCCGCCAGCACCTCGGCGACATAGACGGCCCGCGGCACGGCATTGATGTAGCCGCCATAGGCGGGGATGTTGAGCTTGGCCATGGGCAGCAGCGCCTCGGCGTGCCGCGCCAGCGGGCTGCGGGCCTGGCAGGTGACCGCGACGGTATAGGCGCCGGCCGCCCGCGCCGCGCGCAGGAACTCCACCGTGTTGGCGGTCACGCCCGATTCGGAGATCGCCAGAGCCGCGGCCTGGGGGCCGAGCCCGTTGGCGACCTCATGGGCGAGGGTGATGTCGCGGATGGCGTGGGCGTTGAGGCCGGCCCGCAGCAGGCGGTAGGAGAAGAGCTCGGCGATGATGCCGGAGACACCGGCGCCGAAGACGTCGATCCGCATCGCGTGCCGCAGGCGCGCGGCGACCTCTTCGACGACGGCGAGGTCGAGCGCCTCGGCCGTGCGGGTGATGGAGCGGGCAAGCTCGTGGCCCATGGCGTGCAGATGGTGCTCTTCCTCCCGGGTGCCGCCCTCGGCGGATTCGCGCAGGGCGAGCTCGCGCGCCAGCGCCAGCTTGAAGTCGGAGAAGCCGGAGAAGCCGGCCATCTGGCAGAGCCGGACGATGCTGGCCTCGCCGGTGCGGGAAAAGCCGCTGAGATCCTTCAGGGAGAAGCGCACCACCTTCTCCGGATTCTCGACGATGTAGACGGCCGCCCGCGCCGAGGCGCTGGGCAGGTCGGGAATGCTCGCCTCGAGATAGGCGAGGGGACCGGTGCCGAACCCGCCGTGCCGGCCGGCCCGGGCGGACGCATCCTGAACCATCTCTCGTCTCCCGCGGAACCCCTGGCCGGGCCGATGCCCCCAGCCTGCTTAGCGCATCGGCGCTCGACCGAGCAGCTTCTCGTGGCTTCTGCCACGAATTGATCTTGCATCCTCCATGCAAAATCAGGGCAGCCCGGATTGCCTGGTTCGAGCAGGTTCGGAAGAACCTGCTCAGGCGAGCGCGTCGAGCTCGCGGTATTGCGGATCGAGCATCGCCAGGAGCGGCAGCGTCGCGGCGCCGCGGGCGACGGCGTCGGCGCCGAGCTCGGCCCGCATCAGGCGCGGCAGCGTGCGCTCGGTGCGGGAGACCGAGGCGTGCAGGGGCTCGACCCTGGCCATGAAGGCCTCGATCAGCCATGCCGGCGCGTCGCCGCCGATCATGATGGTCTGCGGGTCGAACAGGTTCTCCAGGGCGTTGAGCCCCATGCGGAACGGCTCCAGCCCCTCCGCCATCCACGCCTGCACCAGGGGGTGGCCGGCGCCGAAGCGCTCGTCCAGGTCCTGCGGGTCGCGCACCGCCTCGCCCCGGACGGCGAGGAAGCGGGTGAGCGAATCCAGCGACACATAGGTCTCCAGGCAGCCGCGCTTGCCGCAGATGCAGGGCTGTCCGCCCGGCACCGCGATGGTGTGGCCGAATTCGCCGGCATTGCCGTTGGCGCCGCCGAAGGCCGCGCCGTCGACCAGGATGGCGGCGCCGAGGCCGTTGCCGATATAGACATAGACGAAATTGGTCAGCGCCCGCGCCGCCGCGCCGAAGCGCCATTCCGCCGTCACCGCGCATTGTCCGTCATTGGCGAGGGCGACGGACAGGCCGGTGGCCCGGCGCAGCAGCCGGTTCAGCTCGATGCCGTCCCAGCCCGGCAGCCGGGGCGGGTTCATGCCCTTCACCCCGAAGGGGCCGGGCGTCGCCAGGCCGATGCCGAGGAAGCGCCGGCTGCCGATCGGCCCCTCGCGCAGGATGCGCTCGGCCGTCGCCGCCAGCACCGCGGCGACGGCGGCCGGCGCGGTGTCGGCCAGCGCATGCGCCTCGGCGTGCAGCACCTCCCCGCCGAGATTCATCACGATCGCGGCATAGCGCCCGTAATCCACGTGGAAGCCGATGCTGCAGGCGCCGTCCGGGTCGACGGCGATCGGCCGCGGCGGCTTGCCGACGCGACGCTCGCCGGATTTCTCCTCGCGCACGAAGCCGAGCGTCATCAGCTCGTCCACCAGGTCCGAGGTCGCCTGCTTCGACAGGCCGGTGATGTCGGCGATGCCGGTGCGCGGGATCGGCCCATGGATGCGCACCGCCTCGAACACCACCCAGACATTGATCGGCTTGGCCTTGACGACATTGGTGGCACGCAGCATCCGCAGGCTCTCGATTTATTAAGTCAGAATGACGGATTAATTATTGACACGGCACCGACCCGCCTTCACTCTCGGGGCAAGCCTCTAAATCAAAAGCCCAAAGGGGTCCATCATGCCAGCCGCCATCCCAACCCAGCTCCAATCCTCGCGCCGCGCCTTCCTGCAGGGCGCCGCAGCCGCCGGCGCGCTCGCCGCGACCGGTCTCACCGCCCGACCTGCCGCGGCCGAGACCGCGACGCTCAGCGTCTTCGGGCCGCTGCCACCCGATCCCGCCCCGCCCGGCGCCGCCAAGTTCGCCGAGGACGCCTTCGCGGCCTGGCAGAAGGCCAAGGATGCCACCGTCAGCTACGACCTCCTGGCGTGGCCGCAGCTGCACGACCGCATGGCCACCGCCTTCGCCTCCGGCGCCGCCCCCTGGGACGTGATCTACATGTGCGGCTGGGTGCCCGAATTCGCCGGCTCTCTCCTGCCCTATGCCGACGAGCTGCCGAAGGCGCTGGTCGCCGACCTGCCGCAGTCGAGCTTCGAGACCGTGAGCTGGGACGGCAAGCGCTACGGCGCCGTCTTCACCCTGTCGCTGCTGACGCTGTTCTACAACCGCGAGCATCTGGCGGCGGCCGGGTTCGACGGCCCGCCCCGCACCTGGGACGAGTTCAAGCGCGCCGCCAAGGAGCTGACCCGCGACGGGCGCTACGGCTTCGTCGCCAACTATGCCGATCCCGCCGGCATCGGCGGCACCGCCAGCTACTGGATGGCCTTCCTGCAGCAGGCCGGCGGGCGGATGTACGGCGAGGACGGCCTGCCCGTGTTCAAGGGCGAGGCCGGCGTCGACGCGCTGCAGATGATGGTCGACCTCATGGGCGCCGGCACCGATCCGGGCTCCATCTCCTATGCCGGCATCAACGACGCCACCAATGTGCTGCTGTCCGGCCGCGCCTCGATGATGATGAACTGGCCCTTCATGTGGAACGCGGCCCAGGATCCCAAGCAGTCGCAGATCGTCGGCAAGCTCGCCAGCGCCATCCTGCCCGCCGGCCCGGCCGGCAGCGCCTCGATCGACGGCACCGACGCCTGGACCATCGGCAAGGCCAGCCGGCATCCCGACACGGCTCGCGCGCTCGTCGAATTCTATCTCGACGCCGACGTTCAGAAACGCCAGGCCCTCGATACCGGCTGGCTGCCGATCCGCCTCTCGGTGCTCGCCGATCCCGAGGTGCAGGCGAAGCTCCCGAATGCGCCCACCGTGCTGGAGCAGGCCAGGCATCCCTACAACAGCTTCGTCACGCCGGACTTCAACCAGGTCACCCAGGCCCTGGGCACCGAGGTGCAGAAGGCCCTGCAGGGCCAGAAGACCGCGGCCCAGGCCATCGCCGACGCCCAGGACCTCGTCACCGCCATCGTCAAGCGCCGCGGCTGAGCCCATGGCCATCGCCAGCTTCGAGCGCCGGCGCCGCGCCGTCGGCGTGCTCTTCGTCGCGCCCGCCCTGGCGGTGCTGGCCGCGATCCTGCTCTATCCCATCGGGGCCTCGATGCTGCTGGCGCTGCAGAAGGTGCGGCTCAATGCCGGCGTCGTCGAGCGTCAGTGGATCGGGCTCGGCAATTTCCAGAGGCTGCTCGCCGACGACACCTTCCACCGCGCGGTCCTCAACACCCTCGTCTTCTCCGCCGCCGAGGTGACGCTGGTGGTGCTGCTCGGGCTGGCGGTCGCGGTGCTGCTCGACCATCCGCTCGGCCGCTCCGGCCTGTTCCGCATCCTCCTGGTGGTGCCGTGGGCGATCGCTCCCGTCGCCAACGCGGTGCTGTGGAAATGGATCCTCAACGCCAATTACGGCGTGCTCAACGGCGTCCTGGCCTGGCTCGGGCTGATCGACCGCTACCAGGTGTGGCTGGGCACGCCGGCATCGGCCTTCACGGCCCTGCTCCTGATCGACGTCTGGAAATCGGTGCCCTTCGTGGCGCTGCTGCTGCTCGCCGGCCTGCAGCGCGTGCCCTCGATCCTCTACCGCGCCGCCTACATGGACGGCGCCGGACGCCTGGCGAGCTTTTGCCACATCACCCTGCCCTCGCTGCGCGGCGCAATCGCCATCGCCGTGGTGCTGCAGACCATCTGGTCGCTCCGGGTGTTCGACATCGTCTTCGTGCTGACGCGCGGCGGACCGGCGGATGCGACGGTGCTGATGAACTTCCTCGCCTATCGCGTGACCTTCAACTTCCTCGACCTCGGCTACGGCGCGGCGATCGCCAACCTGATCTTCCTGCTCACCCTGCTGCTCGCCATCGCCTATGTCGCCCTGATGAAGCCGCGCCAGGCGGGAGGCGCCCGATGAGCTTCGCGCGCCACCGCCGCGGCGGCCCCTGGACCCGCCTCGCCGCCATCGCCGGCCTCACCCTGTTCGTGGCCTGGTCGGCCGCGCCCGTGCTCTGGCTCGTCCTGTCGAGCCTGCTCGACCAGCGCGCCCTCATCGCCCGGCCGCCGGACCTGTCGGTGGGGAACTACACCCTCGACAATTTCGCCGCCGTCGCCGCCTCGGCCTCGGCGCTTGGGCGCGGCATCCTCAACTCGCTGATCGTGTCGCTGTTCTCCACCGCGCTCGCCCTGGCCCTCGGCGCGCCGGCCGCCTACGCCCTCGCCCGGCTGGCAGTGCCGCGCGCCGGGCTGATCGCCTTCCTGGTGCTGGCGACGCAGATGCTGCCCGGCATCGCCATCGCCATCCCGCTGTTCCTGGTCATCAGCCAGCTCGGCCTGATCGACGACGTGCTGACGCTGGGCGTGGTCTATCTCTCCTTCAACCTGCCGATCGTGATCTGGATCCTGCGCGGCTTCTTCCTCGGCATCCCGCCGGGCCTGGAGCGGGCGGCGGCGATCGACGGGGCCGGCGTCGTGCGCACCTTCTGGCACATCGTGCTGCCGATCTCCGTGCCGCCGCTCGGCGCGGCCGCGGTGTTCGCCTTCGTCGAGGCGTGGAACGAGTTCTTCTTCGCCCTGATCCTGACGCGCCAGTCGGCGCAGACCGTGCCGCTCGTCATCGCCGCCTTCGCCGGCCAGTACCAGACGGTGTTCGGCCAGATGATGGCGGCGGCGGTGATCAGCGTCGCGCCGGTGATCCTGCTGGCGGTGCTGTTCCGCGACCGGATCGTGCGCGGCTTCGCCGATGGAATGATGAAAGGATGAGCAGCGTGCGCGAGACCGAAAGCCCGGCGATCGAGTTGCGCGGGGTGTCCAAATCCTTCGGCACCGTCCAGGTCTGCCGCGACGTCGCGCTGACCATCGCGCCGGGCGAGTTCGTCACCCTGCTCGGCGCCTCCGGCTGCGGCAAGACCACGACCCTCAACATGGTCGCCGGCCTGGAGGACTGCAGCGAGGGCGACATCCTGATGGCCGGGCGGCGGGTCAACGACCTCTCCCCGGTCGAGCGCGACGTCGCCATGGTGTTCCAGAACTACGCGCTCTACCCGCATATGAGCGTGGCCGAGAATATCGGCTTCACCCTGCGCATGCGCGGCATGGGACGCGAGCAGATCCGCAGCCGGGTGGCCGCGGTCGCCGCCGCGCTGGAGCTCACCGCCGTGCTCGACCGCCTGCCGGCGCAGCTCTCCGGCGGCCAGCAGCAGCGCGTCGCCATCGGCCGCGCCCTGGTGCGCGAGCCCCGCGTCTTCCTGTTCGACGAGCCGTTCTCCAATCTCGACGCGGCCCTGCGGGTGAAGATGCGGGCCGAGGTCAAGCAGCTGCACCAGCGCCTCGGCGTCACCTCGCTGTTCGTCACCCACGACCAGGAGGAAGCAATGTCGATCTCCGACCGTATCGCCGTGATGCATCGCGGCCGGGTCGAGCAGGTCGGCACGCCGGAGGAGATCTATGCCCGTCCGGCCACCCGCTACGTCGCCGGCTTCATCGGCAGTCCGCAGATCGAGCTGATGGCCGGCCTGGTCGAGGCCGGTGCCGGCGGCCCGGCGATCCGCCTCGGCGCCGCGAGCCTGCCGCTGCCGCGCCGTGAGGACGCGCGCTTCCCGCCCGGACGCAGGGTCGAGGTCGGCGTTCGCCCCGAGCATGTCCGCCTCGGCCCCGACGGCCTCCCGGCCACGGTGCGGCTGGTCCAGCCGGTCGGCCCGGCCACCCATGTCGTGGCGGACTGGGACGGCGGCACCCTCACCGCGACGCTGCCCGGCTTCGCCCGGCTGCAGCCCGGCAGCACCATCCATGCCGCGATTGCGCCTGACGACCTCCTCGTCTTCGACCAGGAAACCGGCCTGCGCCTCTAGTGTCGTGCTTCCGAGGCTCGGTTCCTGACCATTGTGTCGGAAGCACAAGACAAAGCATTGAACCAGCTAGGGTTCCGGGCTGACGGTCCGGTTCGGACGGTCAGAATCGGAACACTAGCGCGGCCCCTCCCCCAAGGACCGAACGAAAAGGTGAATCCCATGAGCTCCGCCCTGGCCAATTCCGTGGAGAAGCGCGACATCGCCTTCCACATCCATTCCCAGACCAACCCGCAGCTCCTGGAGGAGCGCGGCCCGCTGGTGGTGACGCGCGGCGAGGGCGCGCGCATCCACGACAATGCCGGCAAGACCTATATCGACGCCATGGCGGGCCTGTGGTGCGCCTCGCTCGGCTTCGCCAACCAGCGGCTCGCGGCCGCGGCGGCGCGGCAATATGGCGAGCTCGGCTACTACCACACCTTCTTCCAGCGCACGACCGACAGCGTCGCCACCCTGGCGGAGACGCTGGTCGACCTCACCGGCATGACCGGCGGCAAGGCCTATTTCGCCACCTCCGGCTCCGAGGCCAACGAGACCATGGTCAAGCTCGCCTGGGTCTACCACGCCGTGCGCGGCAAGCCGACCAAGCGCAAGGTGATCGCCCGCGACCGGGCCTTCCACGGCTCGACCATCGCCGCGGCGTCGATGTGCGGCCTGCCCTTCATGCATCGCGAGTTCGGCCTGCCGCTTCCCGGCTTCCTGCACACGCTCTGCCCCGATCCCTATCGCGGCATGCGGGCGGGCGAGGACGAGGCCGCCTTCGTCGAGCGCCTCGCCGCCGAGCTCGAGGCGCTGATCCTGCGCGAGGGGCCGGATTCGATCGCCGCCTTCATCGCCGAGCCGATCCATGCCGGCGGCGGCATCATCGTGCCGCCACAGGGCTATTTCGCCCGCATCCAGGCGGTGCTGAAGAAATACGACATCCTCCTGCTCGACGACGAGATCGTCTGCGGCTTCGGCCGCACCGGCAACTGGTTCGGCAAGGAGACGGTCGGCGCGGAGCCGGACATGATGGCGCTCGCCAAGGGGCTGTCCTCCTCCTATTTCCCGATCTCCGCCGTGGTGGTGGCGCCGGCGATCTACGAGGCGCTGCGCGAGGTCAACAAGGGCGGTGGCAGCTTCGGCCACGGCTTCACCAATTCCGGCCACCCCGTCGGCGTCGCCGTGGCGCTCGAGGCGATCGCCATCTACCGCGAGATGGACGTGGTGGCCCATGTCCGCACCATGGGCGCGCGGCTGCGCCGCCACTTCGAGGCGATCGCCGCCGGCTCGCCGATCGTCGGCGAGGTGCGCGGCGCCGGGCTGATGCTCGGCATCGAGCTGGTCGCCGACAAGGCGACGCGCGTGCCCTTCGATCCCCGGCTCCAGGCCGGGCCGCAGTTCGACCGCATCGCCTATGACAACGGCCTCATTGCCCGCTGCATGGGCGACGTGCTCGGCTTCTCCCCGCCGCTGATCGTCGACGAAAAGGATGTCGACGCCATCGCCGAACGCTGCGCCACGAGCCTGCGACAGCTGGAGCGCCAGCTGGCGGCCTGAGCGCCGTCCCACGTGCACCGGGACGGGACAGCCCCCGGTGCACGCCTCGGGATACCGCGCCGCCGACGGCCGCGTCGCGCGGCCTGCCGGCGCCGGGAACCGGCCGCGCCGAGCGGCCCTCCACGAGGCGCTCCCATGCGCCCGCTCTCCGCCAACCACCGTGTGACGCGCGTCCGCATCCCTGCCCCCAGGCCGGGCCGAAACTCGGCCGGGCGGCGTCCGCTCGCGCCAACGGCTTTACCTCTCGACCGGAGCGGGAACGGACCGGCGACGAATCGCTGTCGCGGCCACGTTCTCCGACCGTTCGCCCCGTCGCGCTGCCCGCGATGCCGCGATGTCGCCCGCGATGCCGGGCTTCGCCGGAGGCCGCTGCACGCCGCCGCCGGTTAACCGCGATCCCGATACGGAACGCCGGAACCGCCTCGTGTTGTACTTCCGAGGCTTGGCTCCTGACCATTGTGTCGGACGCACAACACAAAGCATCGGAGCATGAGCGACGAGCGGCCCGGCCGCCCGCGGCGGACGCGTGGCTGCGGGCTTGCCATGTTGCGTCGCGTCATATAATAGTACGGTATCGTTTGATTATCGCAGGAGCATGATGGCCCGGACAGCTCGGGATACCGAGGCGGGCCTTCCGCGCTCGAGGTTCCGACGCCGGACGGTGCCGGCCTCTCCCTCCGATCGATCTTGCCTCCCCGCCGCCGCGGGTGTCGCGCCGCAGAGATGCGACGGACCGGCGGCGCGGGCCTCCGCCGTCGCACGTCCCACAGATCCAGGAGATCGAAATGCCCCTCCACGCTCATGCCGGCCCACTCGCCGTGCTGGCCCTTTCCACGGCCCTGGCCGGCTGCTCCAGCGTGACGCCGGTGCGCTATTCCGCCATCGCTTCGTCCACCTATCTGGCGCCGAACCCGTCCGACCCGAGCGGCCGTGTCCCCTACCGCTACGCCACCACGGTGGATTGGCGTCCCTACGACAAGGTCATCATCGATCCCGTCGCCATCTACCGGGGACCGGACCAGCAGTTCGGCAGCCTGTCCGAGGCGGACAAGACGTCTCTCGCCCGCACCATGCAGGCGCGGTTCGAGCAGAAGCTGCGCAGCCGCTTCGCGCTGGTCAGCCGGGCGGGGCCGAACACCCTGCGGATCCGGCTGACGCTGACGGGCGCGGTCGCCAACACGCCTGTCATCGGCACCCTGTCCCGCTTCGACATCGGCGGCGCGATCTATAACGGCGTGCAGACCGCCCGCGACGGCGAAGGCGCGATGACCGGCTCGGTCGTCTACGCCGTGGAAATCTTCGACGCCCCGAAGCTGCAATTGCTCGGCGCCTTCGTCAGCAAGCAATATCCCAGCCCCTACGACGTCAAGGCCAGCATGGGCCGGCTCGCAGCGGCGGAAGCCGGCATCGACAAGGGTGCCGATGCGCTGCTCGCGCAGCTGCAGATGACGGCGTCGCGGACGCAATAGCGGCGCGGGCGACCCGCCGGAGCGGTTCAAGCGCGCGGCGCCGGCCCTCGGCAACCGTCCAGGAACAGGGCGACGGCGCGGGCGACCCGCTCGCGCAGCGCCTCGTCCGGCTCCGGCGTCCGGCCGCTGAGCACGACGTCCCGGGCCGGGCCGTCGACGACCCCGTAGATGAACTGCTCTGCCAGGAAATCGGCATCGGCCGGCCGAAGCTGCCCGTCGCGAATGGCATTGGCGAAGATGCCCGCCACCAGCCCTCGCACCCGATCGGTATTTTCCTTGTGGACGAACATGTGCAGCGGGAACTGATGCGCTTCGGCCAGAATAAGCCGGGTGAAGGCGATGGCCACCGGCGAGAGCGCCCGCTTCGAAAGCTCCACCCCGATACGGATCAGGATCGCTTCGATCGGACCGGCCCGCTTCGAGTCGACGACGACCGGCAGCAGCAGATCGTCCACCCTCTTGCGGATCACCGCCGCGAACAGGGCCTCCTTCGAGGGAAAGCGGGCATAGAAGGTCTGCTTGGAGACCCGGGCCGTCGCCGCGATCAGGTCGATGCTGGTCGCAGCGAAGCCGGACTCCATGAACAGCGCGGTCGCCACCTCGATGATGTGCTCGGTGAGCTGCCCGGCTCGTTCCTTGGTCGGCCGCCCGCTGCGTCGTCCTTCCCGCTCCTCGGACCGCGGCTTGGCGGCATCCATCTCTGCGTCCTCTCCCGGCACTCGACAAGCGCTCCGCGGCATCCGGTCGGCCCGGCATACAGGCTGGCCGCGCCGCATCATAGGGCGGACGTGGTACGATCGTCCCAGGCAGGTTCCCCCGAACCTGCTTGCATCAGGCAGTCTGAGCAGCCTTGATTTTGCATGGAACCGCAAAATCAAGTCGCGGCCACGAGAAGCTGCTTGGGCATGGAGGGAGCGGCGGGAGGGCGCCGGCTTTCACCTCTCGGCCGGAGCGGGAACGGACCGGCGACGAATCGCTGCCGTGGCGATGTTCGCGGCCCGTTCGAGCCGCACGCCGCACGCGGTGGACGCCGCGCCGGGGAACGCCACCCCGCCGACGGCCCCGCCGCCGTGTCCCGGGATTAACGGCCGTCCCGATCCGGAACGGCGGCAGCCCTCCGCCGGCGGGACCGGCGACGGGACGAAAGGACAGGGTTCCGAGGGCACGATGGAGCGGACGGGCCACCCTGAGCGTTGGAAGCGTGCACCATCCCCGGCACAGGAGAACGGCACATGCATGAGATGAGCGCGGTCTCTCGGATCATCACGCGCGCCGCGGCGGCCGCCCTCCTGGCCGCCGGACCCGGGCTTGCCGCCCAGTCCCCCGCCGACCCCGGCGGCATCTGGCGCACCGAGGACAACCGCGCCCGCATCCGGATCGAGCCCTGCGGGAGCAGGCCGGGACAGGTCTGCGGCTATCTCGTCTGGATGGAGGATGGCCTCGATCCCAAGGGACGGCCGCTCAGGGACCTGCGCAACCCCGATCCCGCCAGGCGATCCCAGGCCCTGCTGGGCGAGCAGCTCCTCGCCGGCGCGGTCCGACCGTCCGATGGGCGCATCGCCGGCCGGATCTATGACGCGGAAAGCGGCAAGTCCTATGACGTGACGCTCTGGCGCGATGCGGACAGCCTGAAGGTCGAGGGTTGCGTGCTGGCCATCTTCTGCGCCACCCAGACCTGGAGCCGGGTCAAGGATGCCCTGCCCGGGCAGCTCGTCGGTGCGACGGGCGCCGCGAACGGCCCCCGGCCCGAGCAGGTCCGGGCCAGGCCGCCGGTGCCGGGACAGAAATAGCCGCGGCGGCGAGCTGCGAGGCCTCGGCATGGAGACGAGGCCGGCCGTCAGGCGGGAAGCAGAGCCTCGGCCCGCAGGCTCTCCAGCAGGGTCTCGCGGAACAAGGCGATCGGGCGGGCGAGGCGGCCCGCCGGCGGCCGGTGCAGCAGCCAGGAGCGCAGGCTCGGCCGGAAATCCGGAGCGTCGATCACCTCCACCGCCGTCCGCCAGGGGCTGCCGGCGAAGGCCGCCGGGGTCACGACGCCGATGCCGAGCCCACGCGCCACCAGCGACATCCTGAGATCGGCGCTCAGCGCCTCGACGCCGACCACGAAGGGCAGGCGCGACGCCTCGAAACTATGGCGTATGAAGGCGCGGAAGCCGCAGCCGCTTTCGTTCATCACCCAGGGAAAGCGCGAGAGCGCCTCGAAGCTGGCCGGCCGCGGCACGCCGAGAGCCGGAGCGGCGACGAGCAGCACGGCCTGGGTGCCGAGATCCTCGGCGGTGAGCTCCTCCGGCGGGCTCACGCCATCCGGCAGGCAGACCGCCGCTGCGTCGAGCTCGCTGCCCACCACCCGTTCCAGCAGCCGCTGCGACCAGCCCGAGGCGATGCGCAGGGTCAATCGCGGGAAAGCGGCGCGCAGACGGTCGAGTGGCAAGGCCAGCGCCGCATCCGAGAGATAGGGCATGATGCCGAGCCGGAATTCGCCACGGGCACCGGCGTCAGCGCCCACGCCGGCCTTGAGGTCCTCCAGCGAGCGCAGCACCCGCCGGCCGTGCTCGTAGGCTTCCCGCCCGGCCGCGGTCGGCCGCAGCGGCTTCGACTGGCGGTCGAGCAGCGCTGCCTCCAGGCCCTGCTCCAGGTTCTGGATCCGCCGGGTCACCCCGGGCTGGGTCAGGTTCAGCCGGGCCGAGGCCGCGACGATCGACCCGGTCTCCACCACCGCCACGAAAGCCTCGAGGTCACGGATGTTCATGCGCAACTCGCATAATCAATATAGGATCAATTGAATTGTATCATGTTGCTGGCTTTGAATAAAGTTTCCACCCGACATGCCCAATTCTCATGCGAGTGGAACCGATGTCCGCCAGCGACGACCTTGCCGCCGCCTCCCGATCCGACACGATCACCGGTCCGCTCACCCTGCTCTTCGCGGTGGCCACCGGCGTGATCGTCACCAATCTGTTCGCGCCGCAGACCCTGGTCGGGATGATCGGACCGGCGCTCGGGCTCCAGGCGACCGCCAGCGGCCTCGTCGCCACCGCCACCCTGCTCGGCTATGCCGCCGGCCTGTTCCTGCTGGTGCCGCTCGCCGACCTCGCGGAGAACCGGGCCCTGGTGCTGCGCATGCTCGCCGCCGCCGCGATCGCCGCCGGCGCCGCGGCCTTCGCGCCCGATGCGGCGACCTTGCTGGTGCTGCTCTTCGCGCTGGGCGCAGCCTGCTCCGCCATCCAGATCCTGGTGCCGGTCGCCGCCGCCATGGCCCCGCCGGAGCGGCGCGGCCGGGTGATCGGCGACGTCATGAGCGGCCTGATGGTCGGCATCCTGTTGTCGCGACCGCTGGCCAGCCTGCTCGCCGACGCCTGGGGCTGGCGCGCCTTCTACGGCACGAGCGCCTTTGCCCTGGCCGTGCTGGTCGCCGTGCTCGCCCGCGGCCTGCCGCACCGCCGGCCGCCGGCGGGCCCCGCCTATCCCGCGCTGGTCGCCTCGCTCTGGCACCTCCTGCGCGGCGAGCCGACGCTGCGGCGCCGGGCCCTGACCGCCAGTCTCGCCATGGCCGCCTTCAGCCTGTTCTGGACCTCGGTCGCCCTGCGCCTGGCGCAGCCGCCCTTCGACCTCGGCCAGCGCGGCATCGCCCTGTTCGCCCTGGTGGGGGCCGGCGGCGCCGTGGTGACGCCGCTGTTCGGCCGGGCCGGAGATCGCGGCTGGACCCGTCCTGCCACCCGGGCCGCGCATCTCTTGATCATCGCCGCCCTGGCGCTGGCCGCCTGGGCCGGCGCCGGGCGCGAGGGCCCGGTCCTGCATCTCATCCTGATGGGCACCAGCGCCGTGCTGCTCGATGTCGGCGTCACCGGCGACCAGACGCTCGGGCGCCGCGCCGTGAACCTGCTCCGGCCCGAGGCGCGCGGCCGCCTCAACGGCCTGTTCGTCGGCCTGTTCTTCCTCGGGGGCGCCATCGGCTCCGCCCTTGCGGGCCTCGCCTGGAGCGCAGGCGGCTGGCCGGCCGTCTGCCTGACCGGCATGGCGATCGGCGTCGCCGCCCTCGCAGCCGACCTGACGGAGGACATGACATGAGGCCGCCAGGCCTTGACATCGGAGGCAGAAAATATAGGTAACATTCAGTCAACCAGCGTGACGCGCGTCATACGCGAAACAAGTGTCCGACTGATCCACGGCCCTCTGCAGTTGCAGATTCCTCCAGATCTTGCGATCTACTGTCTTGCAAGGTACATCTGTTAACTCACTGGCAATCTGTTCCGTACTTTATCCGATCAATGGCAGCGACTCCCGTTGCTTTCGGACCGTCGCTGAAAGCAGCATGGCGAGGGTCGCTCCGTTGGTCCTTGGATGGTCGGTTCACCAGTTGCTCTCCTCGCACGCATGACGGCTCTGTGGCGCTCCCTCGGGCGCGACCGGAGCGGAAGCGTCGTCATCCTCTTCGCCATCGCCCTGCCGCTGATCTGCGGGATCGCCGCGCTCGTCGTGGAATATGGCAATGGCCTGGCGATCAAGGCCCGGTACCAGCGCGTCGCCGACATCGCCTCCTTCGCCGGGGCACTCGCCTATAACGGCACGGGCTCGACCACGGCGATGACCAGCGCTGCTCTCCGGATCGCTGCCCTGAACGGCGTCGCCTCCAGCGGCGTCACCGCGAGCCTCGTCGCCTCTCCGGCCAACGCCAGCGACAAGGCGGTCCTCGTCTCCGTGGCCGGGACGGATCCGCTCTTCCTGGCGCCGCTCCTGGGCGCCGCTTCGAGCCTCCAGATTTCCGCCTCGGCCTACACCCAGCTCAACGCCGGCGTCGCGAGCTGCATCCTCGCCCTCTCCTCGTCCCAGAGCGGCGTGACGCTGAGCGGCGGCACCTCCGTGACCGCGACCAGCTGCGCGGTCGCGTCCAACAGCACGGTCACCGTCCCGTGCGGAACCACGATCACGGCCAAGACCGTCAGCTACAATTCCGCCGCTGCGCCGAGCCAGCCCTGCAGCGGCATCTCCGCCTCGATCGTCCAGGCGGCGAGCACGGATCCCGTCGCCGGGACCACGGGACTGACCACGGCCACGGCACGGCTGGCGACCGTCGCGGCGCAGACCGCCCCCACCGCCCCCGTGGTCGGCAGCGGCACCGCTGTCAGCTTCGGCTATTCCGCCTCCTCGATGTCGATCGGCAACGGCTGCACCGCGACGACGGCCACCGCCTATAGCGGCAAATGGACCGTCACCTGCCCGGCCGGCGGCACCTACACCTTCGGTGCGATCACCACCGCCGCCAGCCTCACCTTCGCCACCAGCGGCACGGCGGCGACCACCTACAATTTCAGCGGCACCGTGACGCTGTCCGGCACCAACACCTTCGGGCCGGGCATCTACAACTTCGCCAAGGGCCTGATCACGACCGGCGGCAGCAGCACGACCTTCGCCGCCGGCAGCACCTTCACGATCGGGCAGGGCTCGTCCTATTGCAGCAACGGCTATTACAGCATCTGCAACACCAGCACCCTGACCTTCGCCGGGCCGAGCACCTTCCTCCTCGCCGCCGGCATCCAGAACACCGGCGGCTCCACCCTCAACCTCGGCTACGGCTCGGGCATCACCGCCAACGGCTTCCGGATCGGCCCCTCGACCAGCGGCGACGCGATCAACCTCGGCGGCGGCTCGACGACCTATATGGGCGACGCGACCGCCAGCGGCAGCCTGTTCCAGCTCAACGGCAACCTCAACGACGCCGGCGGCGGCAGCTGCCTGATCATCTCGGCTGCGAGCCAGCACGATATCGAAGGCAATTTCATCGCGTCCGGCGCCGTGGTGATGGGCGCGGGCGTCTACACCATCGACGGCTACATGGCGCTCGGCAGCGCCGGCGGCGGCGGCGCGAGCTGCGGCGGCTCGACGGTGAGCGTCACCGGACAGGGCGTCACCACGGTGCTGTCGGGCAAGGCGACGCCGACCTCCGGCTCCTGCTCGGGCCTGGTCTTCTGCGTGGCGGCCGGCTACAGCAACGTCCTCATGACGGCGCCCACGTCCGGCACCTATGCCAACCTCGCCGTCATCGGCCCGACATCGACCGCCGTGACCGCCGGCGCCGGCTTCATCCAGGGCGGCAGCAACGGCCAGATCACCGGCGTCTTCTACTTTCCCAACGGGCCGCTGACGATGAGCGGCGGCGCCGGCGTCTCCGGCGGCTCGTCCTGCCTGCAGCTCATCGCATCCAATATCACCTTGTCCGGCGGCGCCGTGCTGGGCTCGGCCTGCATCACCGCGACCACCTCTAGCAGCGCCACGCTCGTCCAATGAAGATCCGCCCCCGACCGACCTCCCGCCACCCCGGCCTCGCCGCCCTGTGCCACGCCGGCATACGCCGCGCAGACGGCGCCTCCGCGATCGAATTCGCGCTGGTGGCGCCGATCTTCCTGCTCATCCTGGTGGCGATGATCGATTTCGGGATGGTCCTGTACACCCGCTTCAACCTCAGCCAGGGCCTGTCGGCCAGCGCCAACTACGCCATGGTCAGCGCGGCGAATGCCAGCTCGAGCAATGGCGCGGCGCTGGCCGCCAGCCTGTCGGCGATCATCCCCGCACGGTTCGACGCGACCGTCGTCGTCAACAACGGACCCCAGTCGCAACGAACGAGCGGGACGACGGTCGCGTCGGGAACCGTGAGCAATGCCGATCTGTGCTACTGCCCCGTGCTGAGCGGCACATCCCTGGCTTGGGGAAGCGCGACGACCTGCGCCTCGAGCTGCAGCGGCGGCGGCCTCGCCGGCAAGTTCGTCTCGATCACCGGCAGCATTGCCGTCACCCCCTTCTTCGGCAGCTACGGCCTGGTGCAGAACGGCACGATCTCGGTCAGCACCGTGGTGCAGGTGCAGTGATGCGCCGCCCGGCCCGCGCCCTTCGCGATCATACCGGCGGCGCGAGCGCCGTCGAGTTCGCCATCGTCGCCGCGCCGCTGCTGCTCATCCTGCTCGGCACCGTGGAGTTCGGACGCCTGCTCTGGACGCGGCAGGCCATGCAGTCCCTGGCGATCTCGGCCGCCCGCTGCATGGGCGTGCGCCAGACCTCCTGCTCCAGCGCGGGCGCCTACAGCGCCACTGCCACCACCAGCTATGTCATTGCCGGCGCCGCCGGCCTCGGCGTGCCGCTCGCTTCGACCAACATCACGCTGAACGCCAGCACGACCTGCGGCGGCGTATCCGGGTTCTCCTCCGTCGCCATCTCGTACACGTTCGCGACGGCCGTGCCGGTGCTGATCAACGCCCTCGCCGGCGGTGTCGCCCTGTCCGCCTCGGCATGCTTCCCGAACCAGCCCACCTGAGCGGATTGCCCGGACCCGCCTGCGGGCCGAGCTGGGAAAGCGCGCTCAGGACGCCTCGGAGAGGCGCCGTTCCGCCGCGGCGAGCGCCGCCTCGAGCGCGGCGATGCGCCGATCGCGTGCCGCCAGCGCGGCGGCGACGTCCGCAGCCTCGAAGCGCTGCGGGATGTGCTGCTGGCAATTGGCGTCCCAGGCCGTGACGGTGAACAGGATCGCCTGCTCCGGCCGCGCCGCATAGTCCGGCGGCATCAGCCGCGCCGTCAGCGCCGGATCCTCGACGACCGCGGCCTCGCCCCAGATCTTCACCCGCTGCCGATGCGCATAGTCGATCAGGAACAGGCAGGCCCGCGGATTCTCCCCGAGATTGCCCGTCGTGATGTATTGCCGGTTGCCGGCATAGTCTGCAAAGCCGATGCTGCGGTCGTCGAGCACCCGGAGGAAGCCCGGCGGCCCGCCGCGGTGCTGGATCGTCGGCTGGCCCTCGGCGCTGGCCGTGGCGATGAACACGCTGATCTGCGACGCGATGAAGCCGGCGAGCTCGGGCGTGATCCGGGTCTGCCAGGAGCCGCGCGCCTCCATGCGCGCGTAGGCCTCCCGCGAGCCACGCCGTGCCTGCACCGCCTTGACCGCCGGCGAGAAGGCGACGTCGCTGGCAGGAGCCTGGCTGCTGCTCATCGCCGCCTCACAGGCCGAGATCGCTGAGCGAGGGATGATCGTCGGGCCGGCGGCCGAGCGGCCAACGGTACTTGCGATCGCTCTCGCGGATCGGCGCATCGTTGATGCTGGCAATGCGCCGGCGCATCAGCCCGTGCTCGTCGAACTCCCAGTTCTCGTTGCCGTAGCTGCGGAACCACTGGCCGCTGTCGTCGTGCCACTCATAGGCGAAACGCACGGCGATGCGGTTGCCGCCCGACGTCCACACCTCCTTGATCAGGCGATAGTCGAGCTCGCGGTTCCATTTGCGCGTCAGGAACGCCTCGATCGCCTCCCGCCCCTGCAGGAACTCGGCCCGGTTGCGCCACAGGCTGTCCGGCGTATAGGCGAGAGCCACCCGGGCCGGGTCGCGCGTGTTCCAGGCGTCCTCGGCAAGGCGTGCCTTCGCGGCCGCGGTCTCGGCGGTGAAGGGCGGGAGGGGTGGACGGCTCATGGCTGGATCCTGCCGGGCTGGGATGCAATGCGGTGGCACCTAAGCACTTCTCTCATCGCTCGACAGATGGAATGATTGAGATCCACCCTCCCGAAAGATGGAAGGCTCATGGATCGGCTCGACGCCATGACGGTGCTGGTCGCAGCGGTGGAGGCGGGCAGCCTCTCGGCCGCCGGCCGGCGCCTGAGCATGCCGCTCGCCACGGTCAGCCGCAGGATTGCCGAGCTCGAGGCCCATCTCGGCGCCCGCCTGCTGGTCCGCTCCGGCCGCCGTCTCTCCCTCACCGAGGCCGGCCGCGCCTATGTCGCCGCCTGCCGGCGCATCCTGGAGGATATCGGCGAGGCCGAGCGCAGTGCCGCCGGCGAATACAGCACCCCGCGCGGCGAGCTGGTGCTGACCGCGCCGATCGTCTTCGGCCGCCTGCACGTGCTGCCGGTGGTCTGCGCCTTCCTGGCGGCCTATCCCGATATCCAGGTCCGGCTGATGCTGGCCGACCGCATGGTCCATCTCGCCGACGAGCAGGTCGATGTCGCGGTGCGCATCGGCCGGCTCGCCGACAGCCGCCTCGTCGCCGCGCAGGTCGGCGCCATCCGGCGCGTCGTCTGCGCCGCCCCGGCCTATCTCGCCGCGCGTGGCACCCCGGCGATCCCCGATGAGCTCGCCGGCCATGACTGCATCGCCTTCGAAGGACTGACCGTGCCCGGCGCCTGGCGCTTTGCCGACGCCCACGGCGAGATGGCGGTGCCGATCCGGGCACGGCTTGTCGTCAACACCGCCGAAGCGGCGATCGACGCCGCCGTCGCCGGCCTCGGCGTCACCCGCGTCCTCTCCTACCAGGTCGCCGGCGCCGTGCAGGAGGGCAGGCTCGCCCTGCTTCTCCAGCCGTTCGAGCCGGCGCCCTGGCCCGTCAGCCTGGTCCATGCCGGCCAGGGCCGTCTGCCGCTCAAGCTGCGGGCCTTCCTCGACTTCGCGGCGCCGCGCCTCAGGGAGCGCCTGGCCCGGGAAGGACCGCCTTTGACCTGAAGTCACAGCTGCAAGTCCGTCGGCAGGACTAATGCGCGCACGGTGCCGGCGCCATCTGCCGGCAGCGGCCGCATCGGGCGGCGCGCCTCATCAAGGGGATCCGGCATGGAATACAGACAACTCGGCCGCTCGGGCCTGAAAGTTCCGGCGCTCAGCTTCGGCGCCGGCACCTTCGGCGGCCAGGGCCCGCTGTTCAGCGCCTGGGGCGACACCGGCGTCGCCGAGGCCCGCCGCATCGTCGACATCAGCCTGGAGGCCGGCGTCACGCTGTTCGACACCGCCGACGTCTATTCCAACGGCGCCTCCGAGGAGATCCTCGGACAGGCGCTGGAGGGCCGGCGCGAACGGGCGCTGATCTCCACCAAGCTCGGCCTGCCCGTCGGCGAGGGCCCGCTGGACGCCGGTTCCTCGCGGCTGCGCCTCGTGCGCGGCGTCGAGGCGGCGCTGAAGCGCCTGCGCACCGACCGCATCGACCTCCTGCAGCTGCACGCCTTCGACGCCGCCACGCCGGTGGAGGAGACGCTCGCCGCGCTGCACGACCTCGTCGCCGCCGGCAAGGTGCTGTATGTCGGCGCCTCCAATTTCTCCGGCTGGCAGCTGATGAAGTCCCTGGCCGCCGCCGACCGGCACGGCTGGCCGCGCTATGTCGCCCACCAGGCCTATTATTCCCTGGTCGGCCGCGACTACGAATGGGAGCTGATGCCGCTCGGCCTCGACCAGGGCGTCGGCGCCATGGTCTGGAGCCCGCTCGGCTGGGGCCGCCTCACCGGCAGGATCCGGCGGGGCCAGCCGCTGCCGAAAATCAGCCGCCTGCACGAGACCGCCGATTACGGTCCGCCGGTCGACGACGAGCGCCTCTACCGCGTGGTCGACGCCCTGGACGAGGTTGCCGCAGAGACCGGCCGCAGCCTGCCGCAGATCGCCATCAACTGGCTGCTGCGCCGCCCGACCGTGTCGAGCGTCATCATCGGCGCCCGCAACGAGGAGCAGCTGCGCCAGAACCTCGGCGCCGTCGGTTGGTCGCTGACACCGGAGCAGGTCGCCCGGCTCGACGCGGCCAGCGCCGTGACGCCGGCCTATCCGCACTATCCCTATTGGCGCGAGGGCGGCTTCAAGGCGGTGAACCCGCCGCCCGTCTGACGGCGGCCGGCCTCGGTCCGGCTCAGGCCGCCGCGGCCGGGCCGCGCTGCAGCAGGGCGCGGTAGATCTCGTTGTCGCCGCACAGGCCGGCCATGCGGCCGAGCTGGTCGACCAGCACCACCGGGTTGCCGGTCGCCCGCCGCAGCTCGATCGCCGCGCGCATGCGCAGGTCGACCGGCGCGACGATCACGTCCGCCGGTCCCTCCGGCGCGAGGCCCGTCTCGCCGTCCGCCACCGCCAGGCGCCCGGCGGCGCCGTCGAGCGTCACCGCGACCGGCTTGCCCAGCCCGTCGAGCCGGAGGCGCACCCGCCCGGCGCCGTCGAGCAGCACCTCGCCGTCGACGTGCTGCAGGGACTCCGACGGCGTCATCAGGGAATGGCCGCGCAGCACGTTGAGCGGGTTCATGTGCTTGACGAACTCGGCGACGTAGTCGTCGGCCGGGCGCAGCAGGATGTCCTCGGCCGTGCCGCACTGGACGATGCGTCCGCCCTCCAGGATGGCGATGCGGTTGCCGATCTTCAGCGCCTCGTCGAGATCGTGGCTGACGAAGATGATGGTCTTCTTCAGCTCCGACTGCAGCCCCAGGAGCTCGTCCTGCAGCTTGTCGCGGATCAGCGGGTCGAGCGCTGAGAACGGCTCGTCCATCAGGAGGATGTCGGCGTCGGTGGCGAAGGCGCGGGCGAGGCCAACGCGCTGCTGCATGCCGCCGGACAATTCATGGCCGAACTTGCCGGCCCATTTGGTCAGGCCGACCAGCGCCAGCTTCTCGTCGACCACGCGGGCGATCTCGGCCGGCGCCATGCCGCGCAGCTCCAGCCCGAAGCCGACATTCTCGCGCACCGTGCGCCAGGGCAGCAGCGCGAACTGCTGGAACACCATGGCGATGCGCTTCATGCGCAGCATGCGCAGCTCCGCCGCGCTGCAGCTGGCGACGTCGATGCTTCGGCCCTCGTGCTCGACCAGCACCTGGCCGCGCGCCGCCTTGTTGAGGCCGTTGACGGCCCGCAGGATCGTCGACTTGCCCGAGCCGGACAGGCCCATCAGCACGCAGATCTCGCCCTTGTCGACGGCGAGGTTGATGCCGGCGGCCCCGAGCACGCAGCCCGTTGCCGCCAGGATCTCGTCGCGGGTCCGGCCCTGGTCGATCAGCGGCAGGGCTTGCGCCTGCTTCTGGCCGAAGACGATGTCGAGGTTGCGGAATTCGACGGCGGCCATGGCGGACTCCTTCAGGACTTGGAGCGTCGTTCCGGGCTCTTGCACACCCGGTCGAGCACGATCGCCAGGAGCACGATGGACAGGCCCGCCTCGAAGCCCATCGGCACGTTCATGCTGCCGAGCGCCCGCACGATCGGCGTGCCGAGCCCGGTGGCGCCGACCAGGGCGGCGATCACCACCATGGACAGGCACAGCATGATGCACTGGGTGACGCCGGCCATGATGGTGGGCAGGGCGTGCGGGATCTCCACCTTCCACAAGAGCTGCCAGCGCGTGGCGCCGAAGGATTCGCCCGCCTCCTTCAGCGGCGCCGGCACCGAGGTGATGCCGAGCTGGGTGAGGCGGATCGGCGCCGGGATGGCGAAGATCACCGTCGAGATCAGGCCCGGCGCCGCACCGAGGCCGAACAGCACCACGGTCGGGATGAGATAGACGAAGGTCGGCAGCGTCTGCATCAGGTCGAGCACCGGACGCAGCGCCGCGTAGAGCCAGGGCCGGTGCGCGGCGGCGATGCCGATCGGCACGCCTATGAGGACGCTGGCGAGCGCCGACCAGCCGACCAGCGAGATGGTCTGCACCGTCGCTTCCCAATAGCCGAGATTGATGATCAGCAGGAAGGCGGCGAGGATGAAGACCGTGAGCTTGACCGAGCGGTGCAGCCAATAGGCCAGGCCCGCGATCAGCACCACCAGCAGCACGGGCGGCACGAACAGCAGGATGCGCGTAAGCCCGTCCACCAGGAAGCCGATTGCATCCTTGATCGCGTCGAACAGCCTGGAATGAGCCTGCAGCGCGTCGATGAGTTGCTTCATCGTCCGGCCGAGCGGGATCTTGTAGGTGGTGATCCAGTCTTCCACGTCGCGTCCCCTGCTGCGTTGCGCCAGTGGCGGGCGGGCGCTGGCGCGCCCGCCCGCCGGGATCAGGCGATCAGAGGCCGAGGCTCTTCTTCACTGCCTCGGCGCCGGGCTGGCCGTCGAAGGTGGTGACGCCGGCGAGCCAGGTGTCGATCTGGCCGGGGTTGGCCTTGAGCCATTCCTCGGCGGCCTTGGGCGCTTCCTCGCTGTCGGTGAGGATCTTGTTCATCACGACGTTTTCGATGTCGACGGTGAACTTCATGTTGGCGACGAGCTTGCCGGCATTGGGGCAGTCCGTGGCAAAGCCCGCGCGGGTGTTGGTGTAGACCACGGCGCCGCCGAAGTTGGGGCCGAAGACATCGTCGCCGCCGGAGAGATACTGGATCTTGTAGTTGACGTTCATGGGATGCGGCGCCCAGCCCAGGAACACCACGTCCTCGTTGCGCTGGGTGGCGCGCTGCACCTGCGCCAGCATGCCCTGCTCGCTCGATTCCACCAGCTCGAAGCCCTTCAGGTCGAACTTGTTGTCGGAGATCATGCCGAGGATCAGGCGGTTGCCGTCATTGCCCGGCTCGATGCCGTAGATCTTGCCGGCGAGGCTGTCCTTGAACTTGGCCACGTCGGCAAAGGACTTCAGGCCCTTGTCGTAGGTGTATTGCGGCACGGCCAGCGTGTACTTGGCGCCTTCCGGCAGGTTGGCGCCGACCTCGACCACCGACTTGTCCGCGATATAGGCCTTGCGGTCGTTCTCCATGGTCGGCATCCAGTTGCCGAGGAAGACGTCGATATCCTTGGTCTTCATCGAGGCATAGGTGACCGGCACCGAGAGGACGTCGATCTTCGGCGTGTAGCCCAGGCCCTGCAGCAGGCGCGTCGTGATCGCCGTGGTGGCGGTGATGTCGGTCCAGCCGACATCGGAGAACTTGACGGTCTTGCAGCTGTCGGGATCGCCGGCGGCGGCGGAGCCGGCGGCCAGCGTGGCGGCCACCATGGCGGCGGCGAAACTCTTCCAGATCGTCATCGTCATTCTCCCGGCTTTGCGGCGCGCTCGGCCTGTCGCGGCCGGAGCAACGCGCATTGGATCATAGGTTCCCTTGCGAGGCTGGCAAGAAAACGTCCCCCGCGGTCTTGGCCGCGCTCCCAGCACGAATTATCGCCGCTCTTCATTGATTGAACATGCAATCAATGATCAGGGCAAGAGGCGTGGCAGGACAGTGGATGTCGTTGTTTTGACAGCGGCGCCCCGATCGGCCGTTCCGGCGCCGGACGCGCGCCGCCGGCTTCCCCTGGCCCTGCCGGCCGGGTTAGAACCGGTGCGCCGGACGCCCGTCCCAAAGGGTCGGCACGGCCAACGAGCAACGGCCGCCGGCCGGCGCCTTCGGGGGAACGAGCATGCCGAATTTTCCGATCATCGACGCCCATGTCCATCTCTACGACGTCGAGCGCCTCAGCTATGGCTGGCTCGCCGGCGTCCCCGCGATCAACCGCACCCATCTCCTGCCGGATTTCGACGCCGCGCGCGGCCCGGTCGCGGTGGAGGGCCTCGTCTTCGCCGAGGTGGCGGTCGACCCCGGCCTGCACCTTGCGGAAGCGGCCTTCGTCCAGGGGCTCGCCGACGCCGATCCGCGCCTGATCGGCATGGTCGCCCATGCCCCGGTCGAGAAGGGCGCGGCGGTGGAAGAGGACATCCTCGCCCTGAAGGCGAACCGGAGCCTCTGCGGCATCCGCCGGCTGATCCAGTCGGAGGCCGACCCGTCCTTCTGCCTGGCGCCCGGCTTCCTGGAAGGCCTTTCCGTGCTCGCCCGCCACGGCCTGCCCTTCGACATCTGCATCAAGCATTGGGCCATGGCCTATGCCCTGGAGCTGGCGCGCCGCTGCCCCGACGTGCAGTTCGTGCTCGACCATATCGGCAAGCCGGACATCCGCTACGGCCTGCGCGAGCCTTGGTGGCGTGAGATACGCGAGCTCGCCCGCTGCCCCAACGTGGTGGTCAAGCTTTCCGGCGTCGTCACCGAGGCGGACCACGCCCGCTGGACGCCGGAGGACGTCAAGCCCTATGTCGCCCATGTCGTCGACTGCTTCGGCTTCGAGCGCCTGATGTTCGGCAGCGACTGGAGCGTCTCCGCCCTCACCCACCCCTACCCCGCCTGGGTGGCGATCGTCGACGAGGTGATCCGCGGCGCCGGCGAAGCCGAGCAGCGCAGCCTCTACCGCGACACCGCGCTGCGGACCTATCGCCTGACGGCGCCGGGCGCCTGAGCCCTATCCGCCGACGTTGAACGCCGCCAGCACCGCCATGTTGACGAGGTCGCTGTCCTTGGCGGCCAGCGGCACGATCTGGATCGGCTTGTCCAGGCCGACCAGGATCGGGCCGATCACCGTGGCGCCGCCGAGCTCCTGCAGCATCTTGGTCGAGATCGAGGCGGAGTGGAACGCCGGCATGATCAGCACGTTGGCCGGACCGCTCAGGCGGCAGAAGGGATAGAGCGCCATCGCCTCGCGGGACAGCGCCACGTCCGCCGCCATCTCGCCGTCATACTCGAAATCGACGTGCTGCCGGTCGAGGATGCGCACCGCATCGCGCACCCGCTCCGAGCGCTCGCCCTCGGGATGGCCGAAGGTGGAATAGGCCAGCATGGCGACGCGCGGCTCGTAGCCGAAGCGGCGCGCCACCGACGCCGCCTCGACGGCGATGCCGGCCAGCTCCTCCGAGGTCGGCATGTCGTGGATCGCCGTGTCGGCCACCAGCACGGTGCGCCCGCGCGCCACCACGATCGACACGCCGATGACGCGGTGGCCGGGCTTGGCGTCGACCACCCGCCGCACGTCCTCCAGGGCGATGGAATAGTTGCGGGTGAGGCCGGTCACCATGCCGTCGGCGTCGCCGAGCGCCACCATGGCCGCGGCGAAATGGTTGCGGTCGAGCGAGGCCAGGCGCACGCAGTCGCGCATGAGATAGCCGCGGCGCTGCAGCCGGTCGTAGAGGAGCTGGGCATAGGCGTTGGTGCGCGGCGACAGGCGGGCGTTCTGGATCTCGATGCCCTCGCGCAGCTCCACCCCGGCAAAGGCCGCCGCCGCCTGCACCCGGTCCTCGCGCCCGACCAGGATGGCCGTCCCGAGGCCCTGGTTGACGAAGGACGCGGCGGCGCGGATCACCGCCTCCTCCTCGCCCTCGGCGAAGACGATGCGCTTGGGATAGGCGCGGACCTTGTTGTAGATCTGCGCCAGCGTGCCGGCGACCGGATCGCGCCGGGCCGAGAGCTGGACGCGATAGGCCTCGAGATCCGCGATCGGCCGGCGCGCCACGCCCGTCTCCATCGCCGCCTTGGCCACAGCCACCGGGATGCGGGTGATCAGGCGCGGATCGAACGGCGCCGGGATGATGTATTCGCGGCCGAAGCGCGGCCGGGCGCCCTGATAGGCGGTGGCGACCTCGTCCGGCACGTCCTCCTGGGCGAGATCGGCCAGGGCGCGCGCCGCGGCGATCTTCATCTCCATGTTGATCGAGGTCGCCTGCACGTCGAGCGCGCCGCGGAAGATGAAGGGAAAGCCGAGGACGTTGTTGACCTGGTTGGGATAGTCGGAGCGGCCGGTCGCCATGATCACGTCGTCGCGCACCGCATGGGCGTCGTCCGGCGTGATCTCCGGATCGGGATTGGCCATGGCGAAGATGATCGGGTTGGGCGCCATCGAGCGCACCATGGCGTCGGTCAGCGCGCCCTTGACCGACAGGCCGAAGATCACGTCGGCTCCCTCCAGCGCATCGGCCAGCGAGCGGGCCTCGGTGATGGCGGCATGGGCCGACTTCCACTGGTTCATGCCCTCGGTGCGGCCCTGGTAGACCACGCCCTTGGTGTCGCAGAGGATGACGTTGTTGGGCGCAAAGCCCATCGCCTTGACCAGCTCGACGCAGGCGATGCCGGCCGCCCCCGCCCCGTTCACCACCAGGCGGGTGGAGGAAATGTCGCGCCCGGTGATCTTCAGCGCGTTGAACAGCCCGGCCGCGGCGATGATCGCCGTGCCGTGCTGGTCGTCGTGGAACACCGGGATGTCCATCAGCTCCTTGAGCCGCTGCTCGATGATGAAGCACTCCGGCGCCTTGATGTCCTCCAGGTTGATGCCGCCGAAGGAGGGCCCGAGATAGCGCACCGCGTTGATGAACTGATCGGCGTCCTTGGTGTCGACCTCGAGGTCGATGCAGTCGACGTCGGCGAAGCGCTTGAACAGCACGGCCTTGCCTTCCATCACCGGCTTGGAGGCGAGCGCCCCGAGGTCGCCGAGGCCGAGGATGGCGGTGCCGTTGGAGATCACCGCCACCATGTTGCCGCGGGTGGTGTAGTCGAAGGCGGTGGCCGGGTTCTCGGCGATCGCCTTGACCGGCACGGCGACGCCCGGCGAATAGGCCAGCGACAGGTCGCGCTGCGTCGCCATCGGCTTGGTCGGAACCACTTCCAGCTTGCCGGGCTTGCCCTGACTGTGAAAGCTCAGCGCCTCCTGGTCGGTGAAGCTGGGACGGGGGCGGCGGGCCGGTTTCTGCTCTGTCATGGGTCGGTCCGTGGGCGGAACGCAAGGCGGGGCGCCGACCCTAACGGCGTCGCGATGCGTCAACAAGCCACCGATCGCCGATTCCGCCCGCGGGGGTTTGCCCCCCTCCTTGATCTCCGGCGCGGCTATGGCAAAATCTGACGGTGCGGTGTTGCGTTCGCAGCCCGCCTGATCCGCCCCGGAACGGCTTTCCGGCCCCTCGTTAGACGCTGCCGACAGACAGCCTGGGACTGACCGTCCCCGGGGCCGCTTTCGCATGTCCTGACGTCCGATGCCGCGCCGCTTCCCGCGGCGCGACGGCGGCGCTCGCGCATGCCCGCCCGCCAGCCGGGGCTCCCCTCCCATCGTGAGCCTCCATGCCCCGCATCCCCGACTTCTCGCCGGCGGAGCTGCAGACGCGTGCCCGCGCCGATCTCCAGCGCTTCGCCGTCACCCAGGCCGCCTATGCCCGCGCCACGCAGGCTGCCATGCCGCCCGGCGGCGGCGACGCCACCAGCCGCTTCCTCGGCCAGTTCCGGGACGAGGCGCAAGCCATGGCCGCCCGCTGGTCGCCGGACGTACGCCAGCGCCTCGCCTGGCGGATCGACGAGCTCGGCAGCGAGCTCACCGGCCCGCTCGCCGAGGCCGAGGCGGGCGAGCGCCGGCGCTACCATGTCGAGCGCCAGGACGCGCATGACGCCGAGCTCCTGCGCACCATCGCCGAGCATCCCGACGCCGCGATGCGCGATGCGGCCGAGCAGCAGCTCACCGGTGCCGTGCCCGCCAGCCCTGACCTGCCGCAGGCGGCCTGGGACAGCCGCCGCAAGGCCCTGCCCGACAGGCTCGCGGCAGCCAAGGGCGCTGCCATCCTCGCCGACCCCGAGGCCCGCCGGGCGATCTGGCAGCGCCCGTCGGCAGCGGGCGAGGCCGGCCCGGGCGATGCGGGCAGCCCGGATGGCGCGGCCGATGCACCGCCGACATCGGTGCCGACCGCGATTGATCCCGCCACCCTGGCTGACGGCGGGCACGGCCATGCCGGCGCCTGGTTCCGGACGCGATACCCCGACGCTTCCGACGCCGTGATGCGCAAGTTCGCCGGCGGCGCGGTGCAGCGGCACGGCGAGGACCGCGACCGCGCCGCGGCCGAGCGCGACGCCGTCATGGGCCTGGTCGCCCCGGACTATCTCTCCATCCTCACCACCGGCCAGGGGCACCCAGACCTCACCCCCAACCGCATCCTCAAAAGCCTCGACCCCGGGCTGGCGAAGCTGGTCTTCGAGGGCCAGCGGAAGGCCGGCGAGCGCTACGTCGCCAGCCTTCGGGCCGCGCCGGCCGGCGGGATGCCGTCCGAGGTCCCGGTGGCGGATCGTCGGCCGCCGCAGGACCTGGCCGGGGCCGGCCCATCCGGCGAGGCGGCGGGATCGCTCGCGTCGCCGCAGGCCGGAGCGGCCGCCCCGTCCGGTCCAGGGCAGGACGGGCCGGTCGCCACTCAGCCGTGGCTCCTGCCTATGAGCGCGACGCTGCCGGCCAAGCCTGCCGGCACGTCCGCAGCCGATCCCGACCCGGCGCTTCCACCCGGAGCTCCGCCGGCGCGCGATGAGCCCGCGCGCCCTGCTGCTCCGCAGCCGGTGTCTGCCCCCGGAGATACACAGGCTCCTGCGGTGGCTAGTTCGGAGAAGGCCGGTGCAGATGTCGACGAGGCTGCTCCGCCGGACCCGCAGCCGGTCGATTCCGGCGATCCTCTACCGATACTGGATTGGAATGAAGTCGTCGCCGAGCGGCCTTCCACGCTTGCTCGCATGGCGGACCCGCCGCTCCGTGACAACATCCGCGAACTGATGGAGATCGCCGACGAAGAACCAAGCCGCCTCCGGCGGGCGTTTGCGTACGCTGTCAATGTCGCCTTCATCAAGGGGGACGCCAGCTACCTTCGCTACCTCAGCGAGCTCGTCAGCAAGCGCGGCCTCGACACCACAGAAATCGACGCTGCGGCGGAAATCGTCGCCAAATTGGTGAAGCGCCGAAGCGGCGGCAGTCGGAGCCTGGCAAACGACTTCGTCATATCGGCCGCGCGGCAGGAGATATCGGTCGCACCTCAGATCGTCGAGCTCGAATATGCCGCCGAGCGGGGCGATGCTGCCCGGGCCGCGAAGCTCGCATCCATCATCGCCACCGTACGAGGCGAAACCGGCGAGACTGCGGGCTCGCAGCTCGACCTCGGGATGCGGGGCACTCTCGCAGGCGCATATCTCGGCCCCGCTGTCCAGGCCTACGAGAATCTTCAGCAGCAAAAGCACGACACGTGGGCGGCTCAGGTCTACGACGAGGTATCGCGGGCCCCGACCATCGCCGAACGCTGGAGCGCCCTCCAGAGACTCGGTGTGTTCACCACCGTGGACGCATCCGGTTTCCTTGGTGGTCTTGGTGGAGGCGGTGGGGGCGGCGGGCGGGGTGGAGGCCCGCGCTTCCGCGGCGGAGGCATCCAGGGCAGTCCACCTTCCAAAGATGGCCCCGAGATATCGAAGCCCGGCGGGAAGGCGCCTCCACCACCTGAGGCACAATCCTCGCAGGCTCCGCCCGGAGCGACGCCGCCTCGAGTCAGCGCCCGGGACCCCACGCGATACGGCCCTCCACGCCCAGGCTTGCCGATTCCCCAGGGATTTACGACAACAACATTCGATCGACTATCCGGCAGACTGCGGGCGGCGATCGGAGCCAAGGGGTATGGCGACGATATCTTCGTGATGGGCTCGAGAGCAGGCGGCAAGGCACAGCCGTACAATGACTTCGATTTCGGAATTCGTGTCTCACCGGAAAGGTTCGACGAGTTGATCGCCCAAAGCTTTCCTCGCGCAATAACCGGGAAGATCGGTACTCGTGAAATTTCCATCCGAGACGGCAGGATTCAAACGGGTGAGGCCAAATTAAGGCCCATTAGAAGGATAATCGCGGAGACACTTGGAGTACCAGAAGATAAAATTCAGATTGCAATTATCCGCGCGGGGGGAGAATTCGATAACGGCCCACAGACACCACTAGCTTTCGGCTTTTAGGAGGAGAGAATGATAGATCCTTATTTTTGCAAGCTATACATAGATACGGACGAGCTCCGTGATGATCTGCAAAGAAGTATGGATTATATGGTTAAGAAATTTTGCCAGGGGATACCAGTGGAGGCTCCCGTTCTTAAGAACGAAGATTTCGATGCATCTTTTAAGTCAAAAGTACCTTACCGCTTCATCGAATGTTCACGGTACTACGCGGAAGTCGGAACCATCGATGACGAGCCGCGATATATAGCCGGCTTCCAGGCCGGCATGGCAGCTCTGGTCAAGGCACTCCGGCAGGGCAACCGGACCGTTACGGTGGCTTGTGACTTCGAAGATATGATCGAAGGCGAGGCCGAGTAGGTTTGAAGGAAAGGGCTTCGTTCCGTCGGGCGGCGTCGTCCAGCTTTCGACGCGTTCGACGGAACGCATCTGGATAAGGGCTGCAAGCCGTTGACGGACGATCAGGCAGAGCTCGCTCGTGCGTCGGCACAGATCTGCCCTTGAACTGAGACGGTGCAGTTCGGGGCGAGGGGCGCGTCGCAGGTCTTCAATCGCTTTACGGCATGCGAGGTTGGCTTCGAATGCGGCTGGCAGCCTGTAGTCGTGGTGGACCGGAGCCGCTGCCGATGAGAAGTGATCTCCAGAGAGGTCGCGATAGTGGTGCCGACCAGCAGCGTCGCGGTCGCATCAATCGAATGCACTGTCAGAGCGCCAAGAAGCTGGCGCGTTCGAGCCGGTGAAAGTCCGGACCGAGTAAGCTGTAGCGGGCGCTCGGAAGCGAGTGTTGCGGGGTGGGCGGCGACGACCATCGCGAAGCGTACACAGCGATTGCATGGGGTGGGCTATTGAGCCGCGAAAGGCATAGAATCGTGGAGGCCGAGGCCGTTGACAGCCCCGAAGGCAACATGTGCGGTCCCGTTATGCGAGGGACTGACACTCCACCGTGGTCGAAGACCCCATCACGCCCAAAGGGAACGCGCCGGAACTTGGGAGGCCTCGCTCGGCCCGTGGTCGCGGTTGCGGTCGCGGGCCACGCCGGGAAGTTGAGGAGACGAAGCCGGCGTGGGACGGGCGAGGCGTCGGACACGCTTCATAGTACCGATGAAGCGCTCGAACAAAGCCGTGATGGCCCTGGGATACAGAGTGTGGGCGGTGGCGGAGGGTGTGGAGGAAAGGGAGCGTGGTCAAAGGAAGAGCGGACTGCGGCGCATGGTCCGGGCTCAGTACCGGAGGAAACATGTCCCAGACGTGAACCGCGAACGGATCGAGGGGCGGGCCATGCCAATGGCCTCATCCGCGATCACGTCAGACCTTCGGCAGGAGCCCGGTGCGGGCAAGCCGCACGCCGGGATCTGTGCGGGGGGGGGGGGGTGAGCAATCACCGTCCCTACCGCGACCCTTAATTCCGATGAAGGAGAGGTACAAGCCTCCGCTAAATCAATTACCGAAACCGACGCCGGAGTGATGGCAATCAGCAAGATGAAGGAAATTGATGACGAAACATATGAGTCAATAAAGGAACTTTGTGCAGATGGTGATAAATTATTTGAAGAAAATAAATATGACGAGGCGTTGGATAAGTACAATGACGCCTGGGTTCTTGTCCCAAAGCCAAAGGAAATATGGAGCGCGTCAACATGGATTCTTGCCGCTATAGGGGATGTGTGCTTTGCGGCTGGCTACAGTGATGTCGCTCTGGAAGCTCTGACCGACGTCATGCACTGCCCAGACGCTATCGGCAACCCTTTCCTGCATCTGCGGCGTGGTCAAGTTCTGCTCGATCGTGGTGAGGAGGATGAGGCTGCTGACGAGCTGACGCGGGCCTATGCGCTCGAAGGCAAGGAGATCTTCGACGAAGAGAGTCCTCATTATTTCGAATTCCTGAAGACTCGAATCAGATTGTAGGCATGTCTCCATTGCAGAGATTTGCATGTGCGGGGCTGACAATGGCACGACCGCCATGCTTCGCTAGGGTTTCCCAACGCGTCCATGATCCGCGCCCCGCGTGGATGCATATCTCGCCCGCAGAGCTTCGGAGTGACGGCGGTCGCATGCCAGGTGCCCGCCATCGCTTTGCAAGTAGCACGCCTGATCAACACGGACGGTAGATTGCGTTTGAGCCTCGCGCGTTTGCTCACCCCGTCGCGGAATGTCTCCTGGCTCCGGTCTTGGCCTGCCAGGCCCGCCACGACATGCGGCTTCGACCTAATCGGCCAACGCTGCATGGCCGTCTTCAAACCTCGGCGGGTCCAGCGCGCCGGCGCCGGATTTTCCTTCCGGCCAACGGCGCGGTCGTGGGCACAAAGACCGCCGCCAGCCGCCTTCGCTTGATTGCCACCCTTCCCAGCACCGATGCGTTGTCCCAACGTGTTTGGCGGATGGCGTCCGATCGACTATATCAGCGCGGTCCAGTCCCGGTTTGCACCATGTCTCCGCTGTCCCACCGCCCCTACGCCAAGATGAACGGCATCGGCAACGAGATCGTCGTGCTTGACCTGCGCGACCTCGCCCATGCCGTCACACCGGCCGAGGCGCGGGCCATCGCGGCGCGCGAGCCCTTCGACCAGCTGATGGTGGTGCAGGCGCCGCGCACGGCGGGCACCGATGCCTTCATGCGCATCTACAACACCGACGGCAGCGAATCCGGGGCCTGCGGCAACGGCACCCGCTGCGTCGCCGCGCAGCTGATGCCCGCCCTCCGCACCGATCGGCTGACCCTGGAGACGCCGACCAGCCTGGTCGTCGCACGGCGGCAGGGCGAGCTCTTCACCGTCGACATGGGCCGGCCGCGCTTTGCCTGGAACGAGATCCCGCTGGCCGAGGCGTTCCCGGACACCCGCTATATCGAGCTGCAGATCGGCCCGATCGACGCGCCGGTGCTGCATTCGCCCTCCGCGGTCAGCATGGGCAACCCGCATGCCGTGTTCTGGGTCGACCGCGACCCCGCGACCTTCGATCTCGGCCGCATCGGCCCGCTCTTGGAGAACCACCCGATCTTCCCCGAGCGCGCCAACATCTCGTTGGCGCAGGTGCTCGATCCCGGCCATGTGCGCGTCCGCGTCTGGGAGCGCGGCGCCGGCCTGACCCGGGCCTGCGGCTCGGCTGCCTGCGCCGTCGCGGTGGCGGCGGCCCGCCTCAAGCGGACCGGCCGGACGGTGCGCATCACCCTGCCCGGCGGCGACCTGACGATCGACTGGCGCGAGCGCGACGACCATGTGCTGATGACCGGCGCGGTCGAGCTCGAGCATCACGGCACGCTCGATCCCGCCTGGTTCGCCGACGCCGCCTGAGATGAGCGGGCTGACCCTCGTCACCTTCGGCTGCCGGCTCAACATCCATGAGTCGGAAGCGATGCGGACGGCGGCCGGCGCGGCGCCGGACCTCGTCATCGTCAACACCTGCGCCGTGACCGAGGAAGCGACGCGACAGGCGCGGCAGGCGATCCGGCGCCTCCGGCGCGAGCGCCCCGGCGCCCGCATCGCCGTCACCGGCTGCGCCGCCCAGATCGACCCGGACCGCTATGCGGCGATGGAGGAGGTCGACCATGTCGTCGGCAACGCGGAGAAGCTGCGACCGCAGACCTGGGCCGGCCTGTCCCGCCGCAACGACAAGCGCGCCGTCTCCGACATCATGACCGCCCGCGACATCGCCCTGCCTGAGCTCGACGGCTTCGAGGGGCGGGCCCGCGGCTTCGTCCAGGTGCAGAACGGCTGCGACCACCGCTGCACCTTCTGCATCATCCCGTTCGGGCGCGGCAATTCCCGGTCCCTGCCGGCCGAGGCGGCGGTGGCGCAGGTGCGCCGCCTGGCGCAGGCCGGCTATGGCGAGGTCGTGCTCACCGGCGTCGACCTCACCAGCTACGGCGCCGATCTCGACGGCCGGCCGCGGCTCGGCGCCCTGGTCCGCCGCATCCTGCGCGAGGTGCCCGAGCTCGCGCGCCTGCGCCTCTCCTCGATCGACTCGGTCGAGGCCGACGCCGAGCTCCTGGCCGCCCTGGCGGAGGAGGAGCGGCTGATGCCGCACCTGCATCTGTCGCTGCAGTCGGGCGACGATCTCATCCTCAAGCGCATGAAGCGCCGTCACAGCCGCGCCGAGGCCGAGCGCTTCTGCGTCGAGGCCCGTCGCCTGCGCCCCGATGTGGCGTTCGGCGCCGACATCATCGCCGGCTTCCCCACCGAGACCGAGGCGATGTTCCGCGCCTCGCTGGACCTGATCGAGGCCTGCGGCATCGTGCATCTCCACGCCTTCCCCTTCTCGCCGCGCCCCGGCACGCCCGCCGCCCGCATGCCGCAACTGCCGACGGCCGAGATCCGCGAGCGCGCCGCCCGCCTGCGCGCCGCCGGCGCCGGTGCCTTCCGCGCTTTCCTCGACGCCGAGATCGGCCGCCTCAGGCCGGCGCTGATGGAGCGCGGCGGCCTCGCCCGCACCGGCCAGTTCGCTCCTGTGCGCCCGGATCGGCCGGTCGCTCCCGGCACCATCCTGCCGCTGCGCCTTACCGGCCATGACGGCACGGTCCTCGCCGGCACGCCCGTGGCGGGGGCCGCCGCACCGGTCCTCGCGGCCGCCGGCGCCTGACCGGCAGTCGCAGTTTCGGCGCATTCGCTCAGCAAACCTGTTGGCTTATGCGTCGCGGCGGGCGATTCTCGACGGAGGCGGCGCGTGAGTCGCGACCGGGAGATCGAGTGTGCCACCCAGCCTTGTCAGATGCCTTGCTGTCACCGCTGTCCTGATCGGCGCGACGGCACCCGCGCTGGCCGGATCGGGCGCCGTCGCCATCCGCTATGCCATGACCCTTGCCGGCCTGCCGATCGGTGCGGCGGCGCTGGATGCCTCGGTGGCCGGGAACGGCGCTTACAGGATCAAGGTATCGGCCCGGGTCGGCGGCATCCTCTCCCTGGTGAGCGACGGCAAGGGCGCCGCCACCGCCTCGGGCAGGATGGGCACCGCCAAGCCCATGCCCACGGGCTACGCCCTCAACAATATCTCCGGCAACAAGCAGCAGACCGTGCAGATGGTGATCGCCGACGGTGCCATCACCGACGTCGCCATCAATCCCGATCTCCGATACCGGTCCGACCGCGTGCCGGTGACCGAAGCCGACAAGCGCGGGGTGATCGATCCGGTCTCGGCCATGCTGATGCCCGTCGCCGGCGGCGGCGAGACGATGGCGCCGGCGGCCTGCGACCGCACCCTGGCGGTCTTCGACGGCGCACAGCGCTTCGACATCAAGCTCGCCTATTCCCGCATGGATCAGGTGGCGTCCAAGGGCTATTCCGGCCAGGCCGTGGTCTGCTCGGCCCGCTACACCCCGATCTCCGGCCACCGTCCCGATCGCGAGCAGACCAAGTTCATGGCCGCCAACCGCGACATGGAGGTCTGGCTGGCTCCGGTCGCCGGCACGCGCGTGCTCGCCCCGGCCCGCATCGTGGTCGGCACCCAGATCGGCCGCCTGGTGATCGCCGCCACCCGCTTTGCCCAGGGCGGCGGGATCGCCGACCCCACCGAGGCCAACGCCAACTGAGCGTGCCGCGCCGGGACGGGCGTTAACGACCCCCTGCCCCCGAAAGCCTCTCCGGGCTTGTCCAGGGCCGGCCCGACCCGGCGCCCGGGCGCGGACAGGCCGTGAACGGCGCTGCGTCGGCGATTCGTCCCTGCTCCGTTCCCGCTCCAGCCCGGACCTTGATGCGCCGGATCGCACGCACCGGAACGCCGGCGATCCCGTCATGGCGCCATCGCGATTCGGCTGCCGCGGGCCGGCCCGCCGATCGGCGCAGAGGGCCAGTCTCCAGGGTGCGCCGGCCGCGACGTCGCCGGCATGCCGCTTCGTCCCGGAGCGAGACGAGAGGTTAAGGCCGACCTCCCCCGCGCCAACACAGGGCCTGCCGTCATCCCGCGCCACGTGCCCGGACGCGGCCTGCCCGGCCGGGATCAGAGCGCGAACCCCGGCCTTTCGCCGATTCGTCGGCGCTTCGTTCGCGCAACGGTCGTGGGGTTAACGGCTCAGCCCAGATCGAAGGCGACGGTCACCGGCGCATGGTCCGAGGGCCTGTCCCAGCCGCGCGCCTCGGCCAGCACCGCCATCGATCGCGCCGCCCCGGCGATGGCCGGGCTGGCCCAGACATGGTCGAGGCGGCGGCCCTTGTTGGCCGCGACCCAGTCGGCCGCGCGATAGCTCCACCACGTGTAGAGCTTTTCCGTATCGGGAACGAATCGACGCATGACGTCGACCCAGCGCCCGGCGGCCATCATCCGCTGCATCGCCTCGGTCTCGACCGGCGTGTGGGAGACGACGTCGAGCAGCTGCTTGTGGCTCCAGACATCCTGCTCCAACGGCGCGATGTTGAGATCTCCCACCAGGATCGCCCGGTCCTCGCCGGGAAAGCCGCTGCGGAACCAGGCGTCGAGCTCTTCCAGGAAGGCGAGCTTGTGGGCGAACTTGTCGTTCAGCGCCGGGTCGGGAATGTCGCCGCCGGCGGGGATATAGAGGTTGTGCACCGTGGTGCCGGCCAGCAGGCCTGTTTCGGCGCCGAATCGGATCGACACGTGGCGCGCATCGCCCTTGGCGCAGAAATCCTTCTTCTCCACCATGTCGAAGGGCAGCTTCGAGAAGATGGCGACGCCGTGATAGCCCTTCTGCCCGTTGAAGGCGATGTGGGTGAAGCCCATCGCACGCACGTCCGAGAGCGGGAACTTCCCGTCCTCGACCTTGGTCTCCTGCAGGCAGAGCACGTCGGGTTCATGCGCCGCGACGAATTTTTCCACCAGCCCCATGCGCAGGCGCACGGAGTTGATGTTCCAGGTGGTGACCTTGAAGCGCATCGGTCCGATCAGGCCCGCAACCGACGCGCCAGCTCGTCCAGCTGCTCCAGGGTGGCGTAGCGGATGCGCAATTCCCCGCCGTCGCCGCGATGGTCGAGCGTCACCTTGAGGCCGAGCGCATCCGACAACGCCTTCTCCAGCGCCAGCGTGTCCGCATCCTTGTCGATGCGCGGCCGCGCCTTGGCCGGGCGCCCGGCTTCCGCGGCCTCGGCCTGCACGATCGCCTCCGCGTCGCGGACCGTAAGGCCGCGGGCCGCGATCTCCCTGGCCACCTTCTCCGGCTCGGCCACGGACAGGAGGGCCCGGGCATGGCCGGCGGTGAGCTCGCCGCTGATCACCGACGACTTGACCGCGTCCGGCAGCTTCAGGAGGCGCAGCGTGTTGGCGACATGGCTGCGGCTCTTGCCGATCACCTTGGCGAGGTCGTTCTGGGTGTAGGAGAACTCGGCGATCAGCCGGTCGTAGCCGGCCGCCTCCTCCATGGCGTTGAGGTCCTCGCGCTGGACATTCTCGATGATCGCCAGCTCGAGCGCCTCGCGGTCGGAGGCTTCGACCAGGGTCACCGGCACGTCGTGCAGGCCGGCGCGCTGGGCCGCCCGCCAGCGCCGCTCGCCGGCGATGATCTCGTAGCTGTCCATGGCGCCGACAACCGAGCGCACCAGGATCGGCTGGATCACGCCCTTCTCGCGGATCGAGGAAGCGAGGTCCTCCAGGTCCTCCTCGGCAAAGCGCAGGCGCGGGTTCTTGGGATTCGGCCGCAGGAACGACACCGGCAGGCGGCGCTGGCCGCGCGCCCGCTCGATCGCCGAACTTTCCTCGCCCGCATCGCCGATCAGGGCCGCCAACCCGCGCCCGAGGCGCGGACGGATCTTCTCTTCCGCCATCATCACTGTCATTCCTCGACTCACGCTGCGCGCAGGCTCTTCTCGCGCTGGATGATCTCCGAGGCGAGCCGCACATAGGCCTGGCTGCCCGGACATTTCAGATCGTAGAGCAGCGCCGGCTTGCCGTAGGACGGCGCCTCCGAGACCCGCACGTTGCGCGGGATGATGGTCTGGTAGACCTTGTCGCCCATGAACTGGCGCACGTCGGCCACCACCTGCCCGGACAGGTTGTTGCGCGCATCGTACATGGTCAGCACGATGCCGTGGATGCTGAGGCCGGGGTTGAGCGTCACCCGCACCTGCTCCACCGTCTTCAGCAATTGCGACAGGCCTTCCAGCGCGAAGAACTCGCACTGCAACGGCACCAGGATCGCGTCGGCCGCCGCCATGGCGTTGATGGTCAGGAGGTTGAGCGAAGGCGGACAGTCGACCAGGATATAGCTGTAGGCCACGCCCTGGCTGGCGGCGAGCGCCTGGATCGCCTTGCGCAGCTTGAAGGTGCGGTCGCGCTCCCCGGCGATCTCCAGCTCGACGCCGAGCAGATCCAGGGTCGACGGCGCGATGTGCAGACGCGGCACAGCCGTCTCCACCACCGTGGTGCGCAGGTCGCAGTCCCCGACCATCACTTCATAGGTCGAGTGCACGCGCTGCTTGTGGCCGATGCCGAAGCCCGTCGAGGCATTGCCCTGCGGGTCGAGGTCGACGATCAGCACATCCTCGCCGATGGCGGCGAGCGCTGTCCCGAGATTGATGGCGGTGGTGGTCTTGCCGACGCCGCCCTTCTGGTTGGCGAGGGCGAGAACGCGGGGCTGGCTCATGGGATCCATCCGGTATCATCTGTCAGGAGCGGAATGCCGTTCCGCCGCGGCGACATGCACGATGCGGCCAGCGGGATCGGTGATGCTCGGGATCAACGTGGCCTGGATTCTCCAAGATTTAGCGGCCTCGGTCAATTCCTGCTCTACATCTTGACCCTTGAGGAACAGGGCCCGAGCCCCTGTTTTCAACAGGCCTTCGCTGAGACCGAGAAGATCGGAGAGCGGCGCCAGGGCGCGGGCGGTGACGAGGTCCATTGTCGCCGGGGGGCGGGCGACGAAATCCTCGATCCGCACGGCATGCACCTCGGCCGGCGCTCCGGTGACGCGAATCGCCTCGCGCAGGAAGGCGGCCTTGCGGTTGTTGCTCTCGACCAGATGGACCTGCACGCCGGGCCGGCCGGCCATCAGCACGGCCAGCACCAGGCCGGGAAAGCCGGCGCCGCTGCCGAAATCGGCCAGCGCCCGGGCCGGCCCGACATGGGGCAGGAGCTGGCCGCTGTCCAGGATGTGCCGGCGCCAGAGCGCCGCCAGCGTCGAGGGCGCCACCAGATTCTTGACCGCCTGCCAGCGCGTCAGCAGCTCGGCATAGGCGTCGAGGGCCGCAGCCGTTTCACGTGAAACACCGAGCTCCCGCAGCACGCCCTCGCGCTCGCCCGCCACCACCCGATGTCCTGCTGCCGCCATGCGCCGGACCATGAGTCAATGCGGGGATTCGCGCAACCTTGCTTGCGGGACGAAACCGTTTCGCTGGCGAATCGAGCGGCCGCAAATAGATTAAAACGCGACGCCAGCCGCTCCCCTCCCCCTTGCGGGGAGGGGTAAGGGGTGGGGGTCCGTCAAGATAGCGTGCGACGCAGGTCCAAGAGCGCCGCACTCGATTCTCGCTCCGTCGAGGCAAGCGTCACGACCCTCAGCCCCTCACCCCTCCCCGCAAGAGGGAGGGGAAATGCCGACGTCGAGCGCTTTCCATCAATGCGTCTCGCCCGCGCCTTGGCGTCCTTTCAGCCCACCGCCTTCAGGGCACCGCGCTTGCGCAAGGTGGCCAGCAGCAGGGTGATCGCCGCCGGGGTGATGCCGTCGATGCGGCCGGCCTGGCCGATGGTACGGGGCCGAATCGATTGCAGCTTCTCGCGGCTCTCGTTCGACAGGCCGGCCACGCCGAGGAAATCGAAATCCGCCGGCAGCGCCACGTCCTCGTCGCGTCGGAAGGCGGCGATGTCGGCCCGCTGCCGCTCCATGTAGACGGCGTATTTGGCGTCGATCTCGACCTGCTCCAGCACCGCCGCCGGGTAGGCCGCGGCCTCCGGCCAGATGCGGACGACATCGGCGGCAGTCACGTCGGGATAGGCCATGAGGTCGAAAGCCGAACGCCGAACGCCGTCGCGGTTGACGCGGATGCCGACGGCTTCGGCCTCGTTCGGCGTCAGCGACACCGCCTTCGCCAGCGCCGTGGCCTGCTCCAGCGCCGCGCGCTTGGCGACCCAGGCCTCGCGCCGCCGCGCTCCGACCAGGCCGAGCTCCAGGCCGCGCCCGGTCAGGCGCCGGTCGGCATTGTCGGCCCGCAGGGTCAACCGATACTCCGCCCGGGAGGTGAACATGCGGTAGGGCTCGCTCACCCCGCGCGTCACCAGATCGTCCAGCATCACGCTGAGATAGGCGGTGTCGCGCCCGAAGCCGACGCCCTCCCCGCCGCCGGCCCGCCGCGCCGCGTTGAGCCCGGCCACCAGGCCCTGGCCCGCCGCCTCCTCATAGCCGGTCGTGCCGTTGATCTGGCCGGCCAGGAACAGGCCGACGAGCCGCTTGGTCTCAAGCGTGGCGAACAATTCGCGCGGGTCGACATGGTCATACTCCACGGCATAGCCGGGACGCAGGATCCGCGTCCGCTCCAGCCCGGGTATGGTGGCGATCATCGCCGCCTGCACCTCGGCCGGCAGCGAGGTCGAGATGCCGTTGGGATAGACGGTGTCGTCGTCCAGGCCCTCCGGCTCCAGGAAGACCTGGTGGCCCTCCCGGTCGCCGAACCGCACCACCTTGTCCTCGATGGAAGGGCAGTAGCGCGGGCCGCGGCTCTCGATCTGCCCGGAATAGATCGGCGCCCGGTGGATGTTCTGCCGGATGACCGCATGGGTCGCCCTGGTCGTCCTGGTCATACCGCAGGCGACCTGCGGGTTGGGCAGCACGTCCGTCAACGTCGAGAACGGCTCGGGCGGCTCGTCGCCCGGCTGCATCTCAAGGGAGGCCCAGTCGATGGTCGTGCCGTCGAGCCGGGCCGGCGTGCCGGTCTTGAGCCGGCCGAGGGCGAAGCCGAGCCGCTCCAGCGTCGCGGACAAGCCGAGCGCCGGCGCCTCTCCGATTCGCCCGGCCGGGGTCTTCACCTCGCCGACATGGATGACGCCGCGCAGGAACGTGCCTGTCGTGAGCACCACGGCGCCGCAGCCGAAGCGCCGGCCGTCGCGGGCGAGAACCGCGGCGACGCGGCCGTCGCGCACCTCGATGTCGTCGGCCTCGGCCTCGACCACCACCAGCCCATCCTGCTCGCGGATGGCGGCCTGCATCGCCGCGGCATAGAGCTTGCGATCGGCCTGGGCGCGCGGGCCGCGCACCGCCGGGCCCTTGCGCCGGTTCAGCACCCGGAACTGGATGCCGCCGGCATCGGCGACCCGACCCATCAATCCGTCGAGCGCGTCGATCTCGCGCACGAGATGGCCCTTGCCGAGCCCGCCGATCGCGGGGTTGCAGGACATCGCCCCGATCGTGGCGGAGCGATGGGTGATGAGCGCCGTGCGTGCGCCGAGCCGTGCCGCCGCTGCGGCCGCCTCGCAGCCCGCATGCCCGCCGCCGACGACGATGACGTCGAAGTCCCGCTCCATCATGCCTCGATCCTGAAGAGGCGGTGCTTGTACAGCCTGCCGCCCATGGCGTCAAAGCGCCGTCCGCTCACTTGCCGATGCAGAACTGCCGGAAGATGACGTCGTAGATTTCGTCGATGTCGACGCTCCCGGTCAGCCGCCCGATGGCGCGCACCGCCAGGCGCAGGTCCTCGGCTGCGAACTCCACCGGCGTCGCCGCATCGGCGGCGGCGACGCGGCCGAGATGGACCGCCATCGCCTCCAGTTCGCGCCGGTGCCGCGCCCGTGTCACCAGCGCCGCCTCCCCGCCCTCCAGCGCCGCCCGTGCCGCCTGCGCGAGCCGGTCGGTCAGCGTCTCGAGACCTGCGCCGGTCAGAGCGGAGATGGCGAGATCGCATCGTTGCGGCGGCGAATCGATCCGGTCGCGCTTGGTCGCCACCCGCAGCAGCGGCACGGCGAGGTCCGGCGGATCGGCGGGCGCATCGGCGGGCGAGAGCCAGACCACCAGATCGGCCGAGCCGGCACGGTCGAGCGCCCGCGCCACCCCGATCGCCTCGACCGGATCCTCGGTCTGACGCAGCCCGGCGGTGTCGATCAGCGTGGCGGGATAGCCGTCGAGGTCGAGATGCACCTCGATGGTATCGCGCGTCGTGCCGGGAATCGCCGAAACGATCGCCACGTCCCGCCGCGCCAGGGCATTGAGCAGGGTCGACTTGCCGGCATTGGGCGGGCCGGCGATGACGATGCGAGCCCCCTCGCGCAAGCGCTCGCCGCGCGCCGCCCCCGCCAGGGCGGCCTCGACCTCGCCGACCAGCCGTGTCGCCGTCGCCGTGGCGACGGCAAATAGTGCCGGCACGTCCTCCTCATCGGGAAAGTCGATCTCCGCCTCGAGCAGCGCCAGGGCCCGGGTCAGCTCGGCGCGCCAGGCGGATGCCGCCCGCTCCAGCGCGCCGCCCGCCTGCCGCAACGCCTGCCGGCGCTGGCCGGCCGTCTCCGCCTCGACGAGGTCGGCGATACCCTCGGCGGCGGTGAGGTCGAGCTTGCCGTTCTCCACGGCCCGGCGGGTGAATTCGCCGGGCTCGGCCAGGCGAATGCCGGGGATGGCGGTCAGCGTGTCGATCAGGGCCGCGATCACCGCCCGGCCGCCATGCACGTGGAACTCGGCCACGTCCTCGCCGGTAAAGCTCGCGGGGCCCGGCAGGAACAGCACCAGCGCCCGATCGATCTCCTCGCCGGCAGCGCCACGCAACCGTCGGAGCGCAGCCATGCGCGGCGTCGGCGCGCCGCCGGCGATCTGCCGGAGCGCCGCGCCGACCGCCGGGCCGGACAGGCGCACCACCGCGACCCCGGCCTTGCCGGCGCCGGAGGACAGGGCCGCGATCGTCGCCGTCATCGCCCGCCCCCTGTCGCTGCGCCGGACGCCGCCCTATGTTTCCCGTGAAACATGCGGGGCGGGAGCCGGGCGCCGGCATCGCGCCGGCAGCCCCATGTCCTCGGCGAACGACGGAAGGCCGCGTCATGCCCGCCCTGCCCGCGCACAATCTCCTCGACGGGGAGACCAGCCCCTACCTGCTCCAGCACAAGGACAATCCCGTGCACTGGCGCTCCTGGGGCGAGGCGGCGCTGCAGGAGGCGCGCGCCGCCGGCAAGCCGATCCTGCTGTCGATCGGCTATGCCGCCTGTCACTGGTGCCACGTCATGGCGCATGAGAGCTTCGAGAATCCCGCGATCGCCGCGGTGATGAACGAGCTTTTCGTGAACATCAAGGTCGATCGCGAGGAACGGCCGGACGTCGATCAGATCTACATGGCTGCCTTGCAGGCGCTCGACCAGCCGGGCGGCTGGCCGCTGACCATGTTCCTGACCTCCGACGGCGAGCCGGTCTGGGGCGGCACCTATTTCCCGCCCGAACCGCGCTACGGCCGGCCGGGCTTTGCCGACGTGCTGCGCTCCGTCGCCGCCGTGTTCCGCGACGATCGGGCGCGCATCGAGCAGAACCGGGCGGCGCTGATGGCGCACCTCGCCCGCCCGCCTCGGCGCGGCAACGCCGGCCTCGGCCGGGCCGAGCTCAACCAGGTCGCGCTGCGTCTGGCCGGGTTGATCGACCCCGTCCATGGCGGGCCACGCGGCGCGCCGAAATTCCCGAACGCCTCCTTCCTCGAGCTCGTCTGGCGCGGCGGCCTGCGGCTCGACAACCCGGATCTCACCGGCGCCGTGCTGCGCACGCTGGAGCGCATCTGCCTCGGCGGCATCCGCGACCATGTCGGCGGCGGCTTTGCCCGCTATGCCGTCGACGAGCGTTGGCTCGTGCCGCATTTCGAGAAGATGCTCTACGACAACGCCCAGCTCCTGGAGCTCCTCACCCTCGCCGCCGCTGCCACCGGCGATCGTCTCTACGCCGATGCGGCCGCGGAGACCGTCGGCTGGCTGCAGCGGGAGATGATGGCCGGCGACGGCCGAGCCTTCGCCGCCTCGCTCGACGCCGATTCCGAAGGCCACGAAGGGCGCTACTATGTCTGGACGCCGGCCGAGGTCGAGGCCGTGCTCGGTCCCGGGGATGCCGCCTGGGCCTGCCGGCATTTCGACATCGCTGCGGCGGGCAATTGGGAGGGCGTCTCGATCCCGAACCGGCTGGAGACCCCGCCGCTCGATACCGCCGGCGCCGACCGATGGCGGGGCCTGCGCCGGCGCCTTCTGGACCGGCGGCTCGAACGCATCCCGCCGGCGCGCGACGACAAGGTCCTCGCCGACTGGAACGGGCTGATGATCGCCGCCGTGGCTCGCGCCGGCCGCCATTTCGACCGTGAGGACTGGCTCGCCCTGGCGATGGGCGCCTACCGTTTCGTCGTCGAATCGATGACACGGGAGGGTCGCCTCGGCCATTCCTGGCGCGCCGGCCGGCTTCTGCTGCCGGGCCTCGCCTCCGACTATGCCGACATGGTGCGGGCGGCCCTGGTCCTGGCCGAGATCACCGGCGAGCAGGCTTTTCTGGCCCAGGCCGCGGCCTGGAGCGATACGCTCGAGATCTTCTACGCCGATCCGGAGTCCGGCGGCTACTTCCTCACCGCCTCCGACGCGACCGCCCTGGTGCTGCGGCCTCGGTCCGCCCTCGACGAGGCGACGCCCAACGCCAACGGGGTGATGGCCGAGAACCTGGTGCGTCTGGCAGCGCTCACCGGAGAGGAGCGCTGGCGCGAGCGCGCCGACCGCTTGCTCATCGGCCTGGCGCCGCAAGTGGAGGCCAATGTCTTCGGCCATGCCTCGCTGCTCAACGCCCTGGACCTTCGCCTCGCCGGCGCCGAGATCGTGGTGACGGGCGCCGATGCCGGGCCTCTCCACGCCGCGGCGCTGGCCGCGCCCTTCCCGATCCGCACCGTGCTGCGGGTGGGGGCGCCGGAGGACTTGCCTGCCGGCCATCCCGCCCGGGCCATGGCGGCCGATGGCCCCGCCGCCTTCGTCTGCGCCGGCATGCGCTGCTCGCTGCCGCTGCGCCGGGCTGACGAGATCGCGCCCGCCGTCCGGGCGATGCGCGCCTGATTCACGTGAAACAGATTGCGGGCCCGGTCGAACCGGGCCCGCAGGCGGTCCTCACGTGTTCATCGAGTCGAAGAAGTCGGCGTTGACCTTCGTCTGGCGCAGCTTGTCGAGCAGGAACTCGATGGCGTCGACCGTGCCCATCGGATTGAGGATGCGGCGCAGCACATACATCTTCTTGAGGATGTCGGGCGCCACCAGCAGCTCCTCCTTGCGGGTGCCGGACCGGGTGATGTCGATCGCCGGGAACACGCGCTTGTCCGAGACCTTGCGGTCGAGGATGATTTCGGAATTGCCGGTGCCCTTGAACTCTTCGAAGATCACTTCGTCCATGCGCGAGCCGGTGTCGATCAGCGCGGTCGCGATGATGGTCAGCGAGCCGCCCTCCTCGATGTTGCGGGCCGCGCCGAAGAAGCGCTTCGGCCGCTGCAGGGCGTTGGCATCGACGCCGCCGGTCAGCACCTTGCCGGAGGACGGCACCACGGTGTTGTAGGCGCGGCCGAGGCGGGTGATCGAATCGAGCAGGATGACCACGTCGCGGCCGTGCTCGACCAGGCGCTTGGCCTTCTCGATCACCATTTCCGAGACCTGGACGTGACGCGCCGCCGGCTCGTCGAAGGTGGAGGACACCACCTCGCCCTTCACGGAGCGCTGCATGTCGGTGACTTCCTCCGGCCGCTCGTCGATGAGCAGCACGATGAGGTAGCATTCCGGGTGGTTGGCGGTGATCGACTGGGCGATGTTCTGCAGGAGCACCGTCTTGCCGGTGCGCGGCGGCGCCACGATCAGGGCGCGCTGGCCCATGCCGATCGGCGCGACGACGTCGATGACGCGGGCCGAATAGTCCTTCTTGCCCTGCTCGCCGATCTCCAGCTTCAGGCGGCGATTGGGGTAGAGCGGCGTGAGATTGTCGAAATTGACCTTGTGCTTGGCCTTTTCCGGGTCCTCGAAGTTGATCGTGTTGACCTTGAGCAGGGCGAAATAGCGCTCGCCGTCCTTCGGGCTGCGGATGATGCCTTCGACCGTGTCGCCGGTGCGCAGGCCGAATTTGCGGATCTGCGAAGGCGACACATAGATGTCGTCAGGGCCGGGCAGATAATTGGCGTCGGGAGAGCGCAGGAAGGCGAAGCCGTCCTGCAGAACCTCGACGACGCCCTCGCCGACGATCTCGACCTCGCGGCTGGCGAGCTGCTTGAGCACCGCGAACATCAGCTCCTGCTTGCGCATGGAGGAGGCGTTCTCGACCTCGAGCTCTTCGGCGAAGGCGAGCATTTCGATCGGAGTCTTGGACTTGAGATCCTGAAGTTTGATGTCCCGCATCGGGAGTCCTTGGTGGGGGATAGAATTTCGGACCGCGACGGCTGGAAGGGGACGCGGTCTAATGCAGTGGGGAAAGGGCAGGACAAGTGCGCGGAGCGGTGAGCGCCCTGCGTTGGCGCCCAGGCGGATCAGTGACCAGCACCCGAAAGCACCTGCCTGGAATGGGTAGGATTGCGCCTCTATACAGCCGCGGCGCGCCCGCCGCAAGCGGTCGGAAGTTAAACTTTTTGCAATGCAACGCCGAGCAGCGCCCGTGACGGCGGTCGCTCAGAACGGCTTCACCACCACCAGGATGACGATCAGGATCATCACCAGCGTCGGCACCTCGTTGAGGATGCGATAGAACCGCGCCGGACGCTGGTTGCGATCCTCGGCGAAGGACCGGACGGTGCGGGCGAAGAAGCCGTGCAAGCCGCTGAGCACCAGCACCAGCGCGAATTTGGCGTGCAGCCAGGGCGCGGCATAGAAGCCCGATTTCCAGGCCAGCAGCAGCCCGAGGATCCAGGTGGCGATCATCGCCGGGGTGATGATCGCCTTGAGCAGGCGCCGTTCCATCACCTTGAAGGTCTCGCTCTGCACCGAGCCCGGCACCGTGTCGGCGTGGTAGACGAACAGGCGCGGCAGGTAGAGCATGCCCGCCATCCAGGCGATCACGGCGATGATATGCGCCGCCTTGAGCCAGTCGTAGCCGGGGCTGCCATACTCCATCGGATGCTCCTACCGTGCCTTGCGAACCCGGGCCAGCATGCGTTCCACATGGGCGATCGGCGTCTCAGGCGTGATGCCGTGGCCGAGGTTGAAAATCAACGGCCCCTTGCCGAGCCCGGCCAGGATGCCGTCGACGGCCGCGTCGAGCGCGGGGCCCCCGGCCACCAGCACCAGCGGGTCGAGATTGCCCTGCACCGGCTTCACCGGCTGCAGGACCTGTCCTGCCCAGGCCCAGTCCACCGACCAGTCCAGCCCGATCGCGTCGACGCCGACATGGCGGGCATAGGTCTCGTACAAGGTTCCGGCACCGCGGGGAAAGCCGATGATCCCGGCCTGCGGATGATGCTCCCGGAGATAGGCGACGATCCGGGCGACCGGGTCCATGGCCCAGCGGCGGAACTCGTCCGGCGCCAGCGTCCCGGCCCAGCTGTCGAAGATCTGCACGGCATCGACGCCCGCCTCGATCTGCGCGCCGAGATAGGCGCAGGAGGCGTCCACCAGACGATCGATCAGCTCTTCGAACCCGTCGGGATCGCGATAGGCCCAGAGCCGGGCCGGCGCCTGGTCCGGCGTGCCCCTGCCGGCGACCATGTAGGTCGCCACGGTCCAGGGCGCGCCGCAGAAGCCGAGCAGCGCCACGTCGCCGGGCAGCTCGCCCTTGACCCGGCGGATGGTCTCGAACACCGGCCCGAGCCGGTCGAGGTCGATGCGCTCGTGCAGGCGCCGCAGGCCGCGCGCGTCCGGGATCGGGTTGAGCCGCGGCCCCTCGCCCTCCTCGAAACGCACGGCTTGGCCGAGCGCATCCGGCACCACCAGGATATCGGAGAACAGGATGGCGGCGTCGAAGCCGAAGCGCCGGATCGGCTGCAGGGTCACCTCTGCCGCCAGGTCGGGCGTGTAGCACAGCTCCAGGAAGCTGCCTGCCTTCGCCCGCACCTCGCGGTATTCCGGCAGATAGCGGCCGGCCTGCCGCATCATCCAGACCGGAGGAACGGCGAGCGTCTCGCCGTTGAGAACGCGAAGAAGCGGCTTTTGCATCTCGGATCGACTTCCTCCGGCCAGCGGTCCTCCGGTCCGACCGGACCCGTGACGGCACCCCCGTGCTTGCCCGCCGAGGCTTCGCCCTCCGGGCCGGCCCCAGGGACAAAGCTCTAGGCCCTGCCGTCCCTCAAATCAAAGAAAAGAGAGAGATATTCTTTTCTCTTTCTTATTGAGGGGCCGTCAGCAGTGCCAACGCGCTGTCCACAGCTCCTCCACAGCCGGTCCGCGGCGAGCCCGCCGCCAAGTGAGGGTGGGGCCGGCCCGGCGCGCCTCGAACCCAGCCTCGATTCCAGCCGTGGAGTCAGCGGCTTGGCGGGGCGGGCCGAAGCCGCGTTTCAGAGTCGGATCAGAGTCTTGCGAGTCTTGTTACCACGTCCGTCCGAATCCGGCCCCACAGCGCTTCGCCTGTGGACGGCGATCCCGGGTCGTCCACAGGGGGCGGGCGGCAGCGCCCGATCGGTCCCCGTCATCCCCACTTGTCCACAGCGCCGTCCCAGGCTACGCCGGGCCATGGCGACGCGCAGCTTCTTCCATCTGCACCTGGTCTCGGACTCCACCGGCGAGACGCTGATCACCGTCGCCCGCGCCGTGGCGGCGCAATATCCCGGCGTCTCCGCCCTCGAGCATGTCTATCCCATGGTGCGCACGGAGCGGCAGCTCGAGCAGGTCCTGGCCGAGATCGAGACGGCGCCGGGCATCGTGCTGCACACGCTGGTCGAGGAGCAGCTCGCGGCGCGCCTGGAGCAGTCCTGCCGCGAGGCCGGCTGCCCGTCCATGCCGGTGCTGGCGCCGATCACCCACCTCTTCCATGCCTATCTCGGGGTCGAGATCCTGGTGCGCCCCGGCGCCCAGCACACGCTGAATGCCGATTATTTCCGCCGGATCGACGCGCTCAACTACACCATGGTGCACGACGACGGGCAGCAGTCGACCGACCTCGACGAGGCCGACGTGGTGCTGATCGGGGTGTCGCGCACCTCCAAGACGCCGACCTCGATCTACCTCGCCAATCGCGGCATCAAGACCGCCAATGTGCCGATGGTGCCGGGCATCCCGCTGCCCCCGGAAGTGGAGACGCTGCGCCGGCCCCTCATCGTCGGCCTGATCGCCTCGCCCGAGCGCATCGTGCAGATCCGTGAGAACCGGGTGCTCAGCCTCAGCCAGCGGCACGACCAGACCGCCTATACCGACCGCGTGGCGGTGTCAGAGGAGCTGGCCGAGAGCCGCCGCCTGTTCGCCCGCAAGGGCTGGCCGGTGATCGACGTCACCCGCCGCTCGATCGAGGAGACCGCCGCGGCGATCTCGGGGCTGCTGCGCGACCACCGCCGCGCCAAGATCGTCGAAACCTGAAGGCCCGGCCCCATGTCGAAGGTCCATCCCGCCGAAATCCGTTTCGTCCTCGCTTCCAAATCGGCCATCCGGGCCGAGCTCCTGCGCGGCGCCGGCCTCGAGGTCGAGATCGTGCCCGCCAATGTCGACGAGCGCGGTCTCGAGGCGGCCTGGAGCGGCGCCGGCCCGGACGTGGTGGCGCGCAACCTGGCGCAGGAGAAGGCGGTCGCGGTGTCGCTCTCCTGTCCGGGCTGCCTCGTCATCGGCGCCGACCAGACCCTGGCGCTCGGCGCCGAGCGCTTCTCCAAGGCGGCCGACCTCCTCGAGGCGCGGGCGCGGCTGCTGCGGCTCAGGGGCCGGACCCACACCCTGCATTCGGGCTTCGCCCTGGCCCGCGACGGCGCCGTGCTGCGGGCTGGGGTCGCCAGCGCGCATCTGACCATGCGCACCTTCTCCGAGGCCTTCCTCGACGCCTATCTCGCCCGCGCCGGCGAGGCGATCCTCACCAGTGTCGGCTGCTATCAGCTGGAGCATCTCGGCGTCACCCTGTTCGAGGCGATCGAGGGCGACTATTTCACCATCCTCGGCCTGCCGCTGCTGGCGCTGCTGGCGGCGCTGCGCCAGGAAGGTCTGATCGAGGACTGAGCAGGTTCTCCCAAACCTGCTTACACTCAAGACTCTGAGCAGCATTGATTTTGCATTGGAAATGCAAAATCAATCGTGGCGAAAGCCACGAGAAGCTGCTTGGTCCCGGCCGTCGCACAGGAACACGAGACATGAGACGAGCCTGCGTCATCGGCTATCCCGTCAAGCATTCGCGCTCGCCGATGATCCACGGCTTCTGGCTGGCCGAGCGCGGCATTGCCGGCAGCTATGGCCGCGAGGAAGTGGCGCCGGAGGATTTCGACCGCTTCGTCGCCGGCCTCGCCGATGCCGGCTATGCCGGCGGCAACGTCACCGTGCCGCACAAGGCGGCAGCCTTCCGCCTCGCAGCGGTGGACGACCCCGTCGCCATGGCGCTGGAGGCGGTCAACACGCTCTGGTTCGAGGACGGCGTGCTCCGCGGCATGAACACCGATGCCGCCGGCTTCCTGGCCAATCTCGACCAGGAGGCGCCGGGCTGGGACGGCGGGCTCGGCAAGGCGGCGGTGCTGGGCGCGGGCGGCGCCGCCCGGGCGATCGTCCACGCGCTGCTGGCGCGCGGGGCGGAGCGGGTGGTGATCGTCAACCGCACCCTGGCCCGCGCCGAGGAGCTCGCCGCCCGCTTCGGCCCGCGGGCCGTGGCCGCCGGCTGGGACGAGGCGGCATCCGCCCTCGACGGGGCGGCCTGCCTGGTCAACACCACCTCGCTCGGCATGGCTGGCCAGCCCGCGCTCGATCTCGACCTCGCCGCCCTGCCGGCCGGAGCGCTCGTCACCGACATCGTCTATGTCCCGATCGAGACGCCGCTGCTGGCGTTGGCGCGGCGGCGCGGCCATCCCGTCGTCGACGGCCTCGGCATGCTGCTGCATCAGGCGGTGCCGGGCTTCGAGCGCTGGTTCGGCGAGCGGCCGGCGGTGACGCCGGCGCTGCGCGCGCTCGTGCTCGGCGATATCATGGCGCATACGGCCTGACCGCGCGGGGCGGGCCTGAAGCGTCTTGCGCTCCGGCGGTCGCGCCAAGACGCGTCGAAACAGGGCGTGAGAGCAAGGCAGCGTTTCCGCCCAGACGCGCTTTGCTCCAGAGTGCGATCGCTTCAAGTTGAATCGATCACACTCTCTATCTCATTGTTTTTACGCATTTTCTTTACGCGAACCGAGTGCCGGATCGTTGGAAAATGCTTAAGGGATCGACCGATGAGCTTCATCCTCGGCCTCACCGGCTCCATCGGCATGGGCAAGAGCGCCACGGCGGCGATGTTCCGCGGCCGCGGCGTGCCGGTGCACGATGCCGACGCGACGGTGCACGCCCTCTATGCCGGGGCGGCGGTGGCGCCGGTCGAGGCCGCCTTTCCCGGCGTGACGGCGGCCGGCCGGATCGATCGCGACCGGCTCGCCGCCCGGGTGGTGGGCGACGCCGTGGCGATGCGGCGGCTCGAAGCGATCGTGCATCCCCTGGTGCGCACCGCCGAGGCCGCCTTCCTCGCCGCCCATCAGGCCGCGCCGCTGGTGGTCCTCGACATCCCGCTGCTGTTCGAGACCGGCGGCGAGCGGCGCTGCCATGCCGTGGCCGTGGTCTCGGCTCCGGCGGCGGTGCAGCGCGCCCGCGTCCTGGCCCGTCCGGGCATGACGGCCGAGCGCTTCGAGCGCCTGCTCGCCCGCCAGCTGCCCGACGCGGAGAAGCGCTGCCGCGCCCATGCGGTCATCGACACGTCGCGCGGCTTCGCCGCGGCGCAGGCGCAAGTGGACGACCTCGTCAGGGCTCTTGCCGGCCGCGCTCCGCCTCCCCTACCAAGGGGCGCGGAGGCAGCGTGATGCGCGAGATCATTCTCGATACCGAAACCACCGGGCTCGATCCCAACGAGGGCCATCGCCTGGTCGAGATCGGCTGCGTCGAGATGGTCGACCGGGTGCCGACCGGCGCGACCTGGCACAAATATTTCAACCCCGAACGCGACATGCCGCAGGAAGCCTTCGCGGTTCACGGCCTGTCCGAGGAGTTCCTCAAGGACAAGCCGCTGTTCGCGAGTCTCGCCGAGGAGTTCGTCGCCTTCGTCGGCGAAGCCAGGCTGGTGATCCACAATGCCGGCTTCGACATGCGCTTCCTCAACGCGGAGCTCGCGCGGGTGAAGAAGGCGCCGCTGCCGATGGATCGGGTGGTCGACACCCTCGCCATGGCCCGGCGCAAGCATCCCGGCGCCCGCGTCTCCCTGGACGAGCTCTGCCAGCGCTACGGCATCGACAATTCCAAGCGCGTGAAGCACGGCGCCCTTCTCGACGCCGAGATCCTGGCCGAGGTCTATATCGAGCTCACCGGCGGGCGCCAGACCGCGCTCGGCCTCACCGCCGCCGTCATCGGCGCGGCCGAGACCGCCCTCGCCGCCAATCTGCTGCGTGCCCGGCCGGCGCCGCTGGCGTCGCGCCTCACGGCCGGGGAGATCGCGGCCCACGAGGCCTTCATCGCCGGCCTCGGCGGCGAGGTGATCTGGAAGCGCTACCTGCCGGAGGCCTCCTGATCGACGCTCCGCCAGAGGAGCCTGCCCCTCAGGCCTGGCCGCTGGGCTGCTGCTGGAGCTGGGCCATGCGGTTGCGGTAGAGCGCGACGAAGTCGATCGGGTCGATCATCAGCGGCGGGAAGCCGCCGTTGCGGGTGGCGTCCGCGATGATCTGGCGGGCGAAGGGGAACATCAGCCGCGGGCCCTCGATCATGATCACGGCATGGGCATCATCCGGCGAGATGCCGGCGAGGCGGACCACCGAGCCGTAGACCAGCTCGAACTTGAACAGCGTGCCGGCGCCCTCGCCCGCCCCGCCCTCGATCGACAGCTCGACCTCGAAATCGGTCGGGCTCAGCGGCCGGCCGTTGACGTTGACGGTCAGCGTGATCTGCGGCGAGCCCTGCTGGGTGCCGAGCGAGCGCGGCGCGTTGGGATTCTCGAAGGAGAGGTCCTTGATGTACTGCGCCAGCACGTTGATGGACTGCTGCACCTCCTTGCGGGTGTCGCCGTTGCCATTCGTGGGCTGGGGTCCGGTCGCCATTGTCATGAGGTCCTTGTTGTCGCGACGGATCGCCGCCGGTTCGGGCCCGAGGCCGGGCTGCCCTGGAGCAAGGCGGGTTCCATCGCTCTGCTCCGACTTGGAATGACGAGCACGATGAAGTCAGGCGGAAGCGCGGCTCCAACCCCGCTTCATCGTGCTCAAGGGCGCGGGTATCACGCTGGCGCGGCGCGGACAAGAGCGGCCTGTGCCGCTCCGAGGCTCCGCCGTTCAGCGCTCCAGCGCCAGCATGCCCTGGGCGATCTCGAAATGGCGCAGCCGGTTGAGGAAGCTCATGCCGAGCAGGTTCTCGGCCAGCGCACCGCGCGGCAGCACGATGGCCCGGACCGAGGTGAGGTCGATCTCGCCAACCTCCAGGCGGTCGATGGTCACCGCCTTCGCCTGCACCGTGCCGTTGGCCGTCGCCACCGTCACATCCATGGTGTCATCGGAGCGGACGAGCCCGAGATCGAGCCCGGTTTCCCAGGACAGGGCGACCACGCTCGCCCCGGTGTCGACGAGGAAGGGGATGCGCCGTGCGCCGATGCGGGCCGAGACCCGGAAATGGCCGTCGGGGCCGCCGGAGACGCGCACCGTCGCCGAGGTGGAGGGGACGAAGGCCGCCGTCGGCTTCGGCGCCGCCTGCACCGCGGCCGAGCCGACCGGCTCCGGCAGCATCGCCGTGAAGGCGTGCGGGAAACCGTAGGCGACGGCCACCACCGGAGCGGCGATGACGAGCAGCGAGGTGGAGAGGCGCATCCTGCGGAATCCGACGATCCCGCTCATCATGCCATGGCTGCCTTGCCAAAAAGCTGACGGCCGCCGGAATCCTCGGTCAGGATGAACGAAGCGTTCCCGCCGGGTCCGCCTCAGGCGGCGAAGCCGGCCGTGGCCGCGTCGATCTCGGCCTTGGTCGGGATGCTCGGCTGCGCGCCCATCCGGGTGCAGGCGAGCGATCCTGCCGCGGCACCGCGCGCCAGCGCCGTGGTGAAGCCCATGCCCTGATCGAGAGCCGCGGCGAAGGCGCCGGTGAAGCTGTCGCCGGCGGCCGTCGTGTCGACCGGCGTGATCGCCAGCGCCGGCACGCTGCGGCGCACGCCGTCGACCCAGCCGACCGCGCCCTGCGGCCCGAGCGTGACGATGGCCGAGCAGCCGAAGCGGGCGTTGATGGCCTGCGCCGCCGCCTCGGGATCGGCGACCTCGATGCCGGCGGCCCGGGCGACGACCAGGGCCTCGTGCTCGTTGACGATCAGAATGTCGAGCGCCTGCAGCGTCTCCACCGGGATCGGCCCGGCGGGCGCGACGTTCAGCACGGTCCGGGCGCCGCGCGCCTTGGCCAGGGCGACGGCGGCGAAGGTCGCCTCGTCCGGGATCTCGCGCTGCAGCACCACCGTGTCGCCGGCGCCGAAGCCGACGCGCTCGAGCTGGGCCACCGTGGTGGCGCGGTTGGCGCCGGAGGCGACGACGATGGCGTTCTCCGCCTTGTCGTCGACGGTGATCAGCGCCACCGCGGTCGGCCGGTCGATGCTGGCGATATGGGTGAGGTCGACGCCGGCCTCCTTCATGGTCGAGACCGCCAGCGGGGCAAAGCCGTCATTGCCGCAGGAGGCGACGTGCACGACGCTGGAGCCGGCCCGGGCCGCCGCCACCGCCTGGTTGGCGCCCTTCGAGCCGGGCACGACGATATAGCCCTCGCACAGCACCGTCTCGCCGGGATGGGGGATATGGGCGACCCGGGTGACCAGGTCGACGCCGATCGAGCCGAACACGATGATCATAGCGAGGCTTCCTTTGCCTGTCTGACGGCGGCGACCAGGGCGGCGGCGCGCAGCCCGACATCGTCGGCGTCGCGGCCCGGCTTGTAGAGATCGGAGCCGATGCCGAAGCCCGCGACTCCGGCGGCGAGATAGGGCGGGATGGTCTGCGCCGAGACGCCGCCGACCACCAGGAGCCGGGTCTGCCTCGGCAGCACGGCGCGCAGGGCCCGGATCACGGCGGGCGAGGCCATCTCGGCCGGGAACAGCTTCAGCGCGTCGGCACCGGCCTGCAGGGCGGCGAAGGCTTCCGACGGCGTCAGGAAGCCCGGCAGCGACAGCATGCCATTGGCCTTGGTGCGGCGGATCACGGCCGGGTCGGTGTTGGGCGACACCACCAGCGCGCCGCCGGCCTCGGCCACCCGGTCGGCGGCCTCGACCGTGAGCACCGTGCCGGCGCCGACCAGCGCCCGGCCCTTGAGGGCCGAGGCCAGCATGGCGATGCTGGTGAAGGGGTCGGGCGAGTTGAGCGGCACCTCCAGGATGGAAATGCCGGCGGCGACGACCGCCTCGCCGATCGCCACCGCCTCGGTCGGCTCGAGGCCGCGCAGGATGGCGACGATCGGCATGGCGGCCAGGGCTTCGTCCAGCGTCATGGCGTCTCCTCGTTCAGGCGCGGGCCTCGGCCAGGGCCGACAGGCCCGCCAGGAAGGCGTTCTCCGGCGTGACGATCTCGATGACGATGCCGCGCGAGCGCAGCGCCGCGACATAGCGCTGCGCCAGCACGCCGTCCGCCACCAGCGTCACCGTATCGGCGGCGCCGAAGCGCTGCAACGCGCCCTCGATCTCCGTGCCGATCAGGAGGCCGGAGAGGTAGGGGCCGACCGCCGGCCCGTCCATCACGCCGTCCAGCACCCGCGCCCGCGCCTGGAACAGGCGGTTGAGCACGCCGCCCGGCGCCCGGGCCGCCTCGAGGCCGTCGTCGAAGCCGGTGAGGTCCTCCGGCTCGACGGCGAGGCGCCCGAGCAGGCTCTGGTTGCGATAGAGCGCATAGCTCTCGCCGGTCATGAAGGTGGCGAAGTCGGCGATGGCGCCGGCCTCGACCCTGGCCCATTTCGAATGGGTGCCGGGCAGGCACACCAGGCCGTCGGCGACGTCGGCGCCGAACACCAGCGTCTCCTCGCCGCGCATCACGTCCGGCCCGCCCGGGCCGCGGGCGATGACGCCCGGCACGATCGACACCCGCTCCGTCACCGCGAGCAGGCTGGCGGCGACGCTGGCGGGCGAGGCGGGGCAGACGGCATAGGCCGCCTCGGCCCAGCCGTTGCGCGAGCCGACCATGCCCGCCATCAGCACCGGCGCCGCCGGCGCCTCGCGCATCCAGGCGCCGCAATGGCGCTCCAGCACGCCGGCAAAGCCGCCGGGAGGCACGCTCGCCATGCCGTCCTCGGCGGCGACGCGCTCCAGCACGGCCCCGGCCGCGTCGAGCCGGTAGGCCCGGAAGCGGCTGGTGCCCCAGTCGACGGCGATGAGATGGGTCTGCGTCATGTCCTGCGCCCGATGGATGGGACCGGCAATGCCGGCCTCAGGTCCAGCCCCCGTCGACCACCACGGTCTGGCTGGTGATGGCCGAGGATTCGTCGGAGGCCAGGAACAGCACCACCTTGGCGAGCTCGTCCGGCACCAGCTTGCGCTTCAGGCACTGGTTGCGCATCAGCGCCTCCTCGCCCGCCTCGTCGAGCCACAGCGCCATCTGGCGCTCTGTCATGATCCAGCCGGGCAGCACGCAGTTGACGCGGATATTGTCCTTGCCGAACTCGCGCGCCAGCATCTTGGTGAAGCCGTGCGCGGCGGCCTTGGCGCTGCCATAGGCGGAGAGGTCGGCCGAGCCGATCAGCCAGGAGACCGAGCCGTAATTGACGATCGAGCCGCCGCCGGCGGCGATCATGTCGGGGATCACGGCCTGGGTGGCGAAGAAGGCGTGCTTGAAGTTCACGGCGATGCGGTCGTCGAAATAGTCCGGCGTCACCTCCAGGAACTTGTGGCGCTGGTCGTGCGCCGCATTGTTGACCAGGAGGGTGATCGGGCCGAGCGCCGTGCGGATCGCGCCGATCGCAGCCTTCAGCGCTGCGATGTCGGTGAGGTCCGCGTGCTCGAAATGCACCGTCAGGCCCGCGGCGGCGAGCTCTTCGGCCAGCGCCCTGGACGGCTCGAGGGCGAGATCGATGAAGCCGACCTTGGCGCCCTGCTCGGCGAAGCGGCGCACCGTCGCCGCGCCGATGCCCTGGCCGCCGCCGGTGATCAGCACCGTGCGCCCCTTCAGGCTGGGGTAGATTGCTCCCGACATCGCCAAGGCCCTCGTCTCACGTTTCCCGCGGCTCTTCTAGCCACTCGCCGCGCCCGCCGCCATCCCATCCCGTCGCGAAAACGGCATGGATCCGGCGAATGGTCGTACTTATTGCCGAGGGCATGCGTCTCGTCTAGGCTTCATCCCGCCGGACGGCTGCGTCCGGCCGGATTGGCAGAACAAGGCCAGCCACAACGATCTGTGTTCCACGGGAGGAACCTCATGAGAACCACGCTTCGCCTCGCCGCGTTGGCGGCGACCCTGTCCGTGGCTGCCCTCGGCACCGCGCTCGCCGCCGACACCGGCGGCGTCCTGTCCAAGGCGGTCGGCGGCTACACCTTCGAGGATGCCGCGAAGGAGGCGCCCGGCACCAAGGACTTCCATTCCAAGGACGGCAAGCTCACCTTCGCCATCGTCACCCACACCGCCGGCAACGGCTTCTTCGACCCGACCTATGTCGGCGCGCAGGTCGCCGCCAACGCCTTCGGCATCAACCTGATCAAGCTCGGCTCGGAAGCGCCGGTCGACGACATCCCGCGCGAGCTGGAGATCCTCAACCAGGTGGCGCAGGACCCGACCATCGACGGCCTGATCCTGACCACGCCCCAGTCCGGCGCCTATGACGACCTCGTCAAGAAGCTGGAGGCCAAGGGCATCCCGATCGCCACCACCAACTCCTTCGACCCCAACCTCTACGACCGCTCCAACATCTCGCATACCGGCCAGGATTCGGGCGCGGCCGCCATCGGCGGCGAGGCGCTGGCCAAGTGCCTGATCGACAAGAAGGTCGAGGGCGGCTCGATCATCTTCCCCTCCACCACCACCCTCGGCAACGAGGAGGTGAACCGGCGCGTCACGGCCGCCTTCGAGGCGACGGTGAAGGCGCTGAACGCGGCGGGCGTGCTGAAGAACTTCCAGGTCGACGCCGGCCCCAAGAACATCGGCATCGACGTCGACAAGGACAACATCGTCGGCTCGATCGTGTCGCTGTTCGAGAGCCGCAAGGACGTGGTCGGCGCCTTCGCCGCCAACGGCTTCGTGACGCCGGCCCTCGGCGATGCCGTCGGCCAGCTCAAGCTCAACGACAAGGTCTGCGCCTTCGGCTTCGACCTCGGGCCCAAGCAGCAGGAGCAGATCCGCACCGGCGCCCTCACCGGCTCGCTCGGCCAGCAGCCCTTCCTGCAGGGCTTCTGGCCGGTCATGCAGCTCTATCTGCAGATCGACCGCGGCATCGCCGCCGCCAACCTCGACACCCGCGCCCAGCTCGTGACCAAGGCGACGGTCGACAAGGTCGGCAAGCGCTTCGAGAATTGAGGCGCTACGGCGTGCAGCCTGTCCGTCGTGGCCGGGACAAGCCCGGCCACGACGGCAAAGTCGCGCGAAGGACCGACGCGTGAAACATGATGAGCCGGCAGCCGGTGGCAGCACCGTGCTCCAATCGCAAGACGACTCTCCGGGGGGCTCATGAGCCAGGCGGCAGCGATCGCGACGGTCGGCGACACCCATCGGGCGGGTCGCCCGGCGGCCCAGATCGCCGGCGGCTGGGAGCTCGGCCTGCTCGTGTTCATGGCGCTGCTCTATCTCGTCGGTGTCTGGATCAATCCCGGCTTCTTCGGCTCGGGCACCGCTCTGTCGGCGGTGCTGCGCGACACCGCGCGCTTCGGGGTGATGGCGGTCGGCATGACCTTCGTCATCGTCAACAAGGACCTGGATCTCTCGGTCGGCTCCACCCTCGGCCTCGTCGCCACCATCTTCTCGATCGTCTACGCCAAGTCCCATTTCGACGCCGGCATCGGCGCGGCGATCGGCTTCGCCGTGCTGACCGGCCTCGTCATCGGCCTGCTCAACGGCTGGCTCGTCACCGTGATGCAGGTGCCCTCCTTCATCGCCACCCTGACCATGCTGTTCATCGGGCGCGGCTTCGTGCTCGGCCTCACCGGCGGCAAGACCATCGGCTACTCGGAGAAGGCGGTGGCCGACGGCTGGTTCTTCCAGGTCGGCGAGACCAATGCGCTCGGCTTCAACAACCAGATCCTGGTGCTGTTCCTCGTCGCCGCCATCGGCATCGTGGTGCTGGCCAAGACGCGCATCGGCTACGAGACCTATGCCGTCGGCGGCAACGAGATGGCCGCGAGCTATGCCGGCATCCCCACGCGCTGGGTGCGGATCAGGGCCTATGTCTATGCGGCGCTGGCCGCCACCCTCGCTGGCCTGATGAACATCGCCCAGAACAAGGGCATCGACTCCACCTATGGCCAGGGCGCCGAGCTGATCGTCATCGCCGCCGTCATCGTCGGCGGCGCCTCGATCGCCGGCGGGCGCGGCCGCGTGCTCGGAGCCTGCCTCGGCGCGGCGCTGGTGCTGCTGGTCGACAAGGTGCTGCGCGAAGGCATCCCGATCACCCGCATCGTCAAGGTCGGCGACATCGAGATGTCGGTCGCCCAGATGGCGCAGCTGCCGCCCGGCGCCGTGCCCGCCTTCCTCGGCCTGATCCTGCTGGTCGCCGTCCTGATCGAGCCCTATGTCGTGCAGCGGCGCGTGCTGGCCCGCCTCTTCGCCAGGGTGACGGGGCGGCCGCTGCCGCTCTCCTTCGACGGCGGCATCGCCATATCCCAGCCGGCGACCAAGGGCACCCGGTCGCAGTCGCGCGGCGTCGGCGTCAGGGGTTGGCGCGCCTTCTTCTACCGGCGCGACGCGGCGGCGGTCATGCTGGCCGTCGTGCTCTGGCTGGCGGGCCTGTATCTGCGTCCGGATTTCTGGGGCTCGCTCGACAACACCTTCAACCTGGCGCTCGCCTTCACCGAGATCGCGCTGCTCGCCATCGGGCTCACCTTCGTCATCGCCAATGGCGACATCGACCTGTCGGTCGGCTCGGTGCTGGCCTTGTCGGCCGCCACCGCCGCCTTCCTGATGAGCGAATACGCCGCCGATCCGCTGTTCGCGGTGCTCGCCGCCTTCGTGGCGGGAACGCTCGCCGGGGTGATGAACGGCGTCCTGACCGTGCGCTTCGGCCTGCCCGCCTTCGTGGCCACGCTCGGCATGTTCTACATCGCCCGCGGCATCGGCGCCTGGCTCTCGGCCGGCCGGCAGCTCTCGGGCTTTCCCGAGACCTACAACCTGCTCGGTCGCAAGGTGATCGAGGTGCTGAAATACTGGCACGTCGCGCCCGATGCCGGCATCCTGTTCAACTTGGCCAGCGCCGTCTCGATCCAGACCGTGATCATGGCCGTGATCGCCATCGCCGCCGGCATCGTGCTCGGCACCACCACCCTCGGCCAGATGGTCTATGCCACCGGCGGCAATGCCCGCGCCGCCCAATATGCCGGCGTCAACGTCGCCCGGGTGCGGTTCCTGAGCCTGGTCTTCTCCGCCATGTGCGCCGCCCTCGCCGGCATCATCTACGTCGCCTATCTCCGCAGCTTCAATCCCTCGGCCGGCCAGCTGCGCGAGCTCGACGCCATCGCCTCCGTCATCATCGGCGGCGGCTCGGTGTTCGGCGGCTACGGCACGATCATCGGCTCGCTCGCCGGCGCCATCGTCATCACGCTGATCCGGGCGCTGCTCTCGCTCCAGGTCTTCCTGCCCGACGGCTCGTCCTTCGTCATGCCGCAGCATTGGGTGAACGTCTGGATCGGGCTCATCCTCATCGCCGCCGTGCTCGGCGACATCTGGTTCCGCCAGCAGGGCATCCTGACGCTCTGGCTCGGCAAGCTCCGCAAGCACGGCCCCGTGCAGGATTGACGAGGACGTCCATGGCCACGCCCATCATCGACATGCGAGGGATCGACAAGGCCTTCGGCGCCGTGCAGGCGCTGAAGGATGTCAGCCTGCAGCTGATGCCGGGCGAGATCATCGGCCTGGTCGGCGACAATTCGGCCGGCAAGTCGACGCTGATGAAGGTGCTGACCGGCGCCTACCAGCGCGATGCCGGCGATGTCCTGGTCGACGGGCGCGAGACCCATTTCAAGAGCCCGCAGGACAGCCGCCGGCTCGGCCTGGAGATGATCTACCAGGACTTCGCCCTGTGCGGGAACATGGACATCGGCCAGAACATCTTTCTCGGCCGCTGGCCGCGCCGGCTCGGCCTGTTCGTCAACCGCGAGAAGATGTATGCCGACGCCAGCGGCGTGCTGAAGCGCCTCAAGGTCGACGTCAACTCGGTCTACCAGAAGGTCGAGAGCCTCTCCGGCGGGCGCCAGCAATCGGTCGCCATCGCCCGGGCCATCTCCTTCGATCCGCGCGTCGTCATCCTGGACGAGCCGACGGCCAACCTCTCGGTCATGGCCACCGAGCGCCTGCTCGAGACCATGGCGGAGCTGAAGCGCCAGGGCGTCGCCCAGATCATCATCTCCCACCGGCTGACCGACATCTTCGAGGTCGGCGACCGCATCATGGTGCTCAAGCGCGGCCGGAACGTCGGGGACCGCTACATCCGGCACACGACCGAGAAGGAAGTGCTGGAGCTGATCGTCTCCGGCACGCCCGAGACCGCCCTGACGGCGGACGAGGCGCTGCAGCGGGCGGCGTAGACCATGCCCGCCGGGGCAAACCGCGCGATCTTTGATCACGGATCATTCATCTGATTCCGCGATGTGCTTCGCTTTTATCGAAGCGCAGGCTCCGAAAACCCTAATTTCACCGGCAGCGGATATGCCCATCATGTCCAGCTGCGGACAGCGAACGCGGTCGCCGCTCGAGGGCGGCCTGCGCAGGATAGATGCGCCGTCTTCAAGTCAAGATCAGTAATATTCTGTCGATGCCCAAGGCCGGTACCGACTACGATCGATTGCGAGAGCCTCACAGATAGCTCCGGCAGGGGAATCCTGCCTAGAAAATCACGATGAATGGCGAAGAATTGGGCACTCTCTGACCATAGTGCTTTCAATCGGCTCGTCAGGATCCAGGGTTGTTCAGTTCCCGGCTGAAGCTTCCGTGTGGGCGTCCGCGAATGCTGACTAGCGCCTCACCGATGGCCCGCGACTTGCATTGCGCACCGGCCGGTAACGCCCGGCGCCGCGGCCGCGACCGGACGGCGCCGCAGGGTCGAGAAGAGGTGGTTGATGAACGCGCTCGCCGCGCAGGACGTCCTGAGGCCTGGTACGCCGGTCGATGCGGAGCACCGGGCGGCGGCCGTCGCGGTTGCGCCCAAGCTCATGGTCCGGGGCCTCGCCAAGCGCTACGGCACGGCGCAGGCGCTGCAGCCGACGGATCTCGACGTCGCCGCCGGCGAGCTCCTGACCGTGCTCGGCCCTTCCGGGTCCGGCAAGACGACGCTGCTGCAGCTCGTCTGCGGCCTCGCCGAGCCGACCGGGGGCCGGCTGTTCATCGACGGTGTCGACCAGACGGCGACGCCGGTGCACCGGCGCGGCATCGGCGTCGTCTTCCAGACCTATGCGCTGTTCCCGCATCTGACGGTCGAGGAGAACGTCTCCTTCCCGCTGGAAATGCGCAAGCTGCCCGCGGCCGAACTCGCGGCCAAGGTGGCGCGCGCGCTGGAGATGGTCGGCCTCGGCGCGCTCGGGGGCCGCTTTCCTCGGGAATTGTCGGGCGGCCAGCAGCAGCGCGTCGCGCTCGCCCGCTGCCTGGTCTACGAGCCGGCGCTGATCCTGATGGACGAGCCGCTAGGGGCGCTCGACCGCAAGCTGCGCGAGACGATGCAGATCGAGATCAAGCGGCTGCATCGCGACACCGGCGCGACCATCATCTTCGTCACCCATGACCAGGACGAGGCGCTGGCCCTCTCGGACCGGATCTGCCTGATGAACAATGCCCGCATCGAGCAGGTCGGCACGCCGCGGGAGATCTATGAACGGCCCGGCAGCCTGTTCGTGGCCGGGTTCATCGGCCTCTCCAACGTGCTGCACGGCCGGATCCAGCGCCCGGGCCTGCTGGCGACGGCCGACGGCGCCTTCCCGCTGCCCGAGCGCCTGCGCCGTTCCCTCCCGGCCGATCGCCAGGGCGCCCTCGTCATCCGGCCGGAGGACGTGGAGCTCGTGCCCGGCGGCGACGGCGCGATCACCGGCCATGTCGTCGAGACCGTCTACGGCGGCGCCGAGACCCGGCTCATGGTCGCGCTGCCGTCCGGGACGGTCATGACCGTGCGCCGCTCCTCACGCCAGGGCGCCTTGCAGGTCGGCGATCGCGTGTCCCTGCGATGGGATGCCGACCGGGCGCATGTCCTGCCTGCCTAGGCTTTTTCGACGCAGACATCGTCCTTGTGAGAATTTGGAGCAGATTGATGAAGAAAACTGAGGGGATCACACGGCGTCGCTTCCTCAACGGAGCAGGCCTCGCGGCGGCCGGGCTGTCGATGCCGATGGTCTGGACCGGCACGCGCGCCTTCGCCGCCGATCAGATCACCGTCGCCGATGTCGGCGGCGCGCCCGGCGCGGCGATCAAGCAGGCCTTCTACGACCCGTTCGAGAAGGAGACCGGCATCCACGTGGTCGGGGTCGCCCATGAGGCCGACCCGCAGAGCCAGTTCAAGCTCCTGGTCGACACCGGCAGCTTCATCTGGGACGCCTGCATGGTGACCCCGTCCCACGTCGCCTATCTCAGCAAGCCGAAGGACTATCTGGAGCCGCTCGGCATCTCTGCCGAGGACGGCAAGGACTTCGTGCCCGGCACGCTGACGCCGGTCTGGCTTGGCTTTTCCGTCTACGGCATGATCATGGCCTATCGGACCGACAAGTTCGGCGAGAACGGCCCGAAGACCTGGGCCGATTTCTTCGATGTCGCGAAATTCCCGGGACGGCGCGGCCTCTACAAGGGCTACCAGGGCGCCATCGAGATGGCCCTGCTCGCCGACGGGGTCGCGCCCGACAAGCTCTACCCGCTCGATCTCGACCGCGCCTTCAAGATGCTCGACAAGATCAAGTCGAGCGTCGCGGTGTGGTGGACCAGCGGCGCCCAGAACACCCAGATCCTGCAGAGCGGCGAGGTCGACCTTTCCGACACCTGGAGCGCCCGCGCCTTCGCGGCGGCCGATGGCGGCGCCCCGGTCAAGATCGTCTGGGACGGGCTCTATTCGACCGACGGCTGGTCGATCCCCAAGGGCACGCCGCGCGCCGACCTCGCCCGGAAATTCATCCGCTTCTGCATGAAGCCGGAGCATCAGGGCGCCTATTGCAGCATCGTCGCCAACGGGCCGACCAACCTCAAGGCCTATGACTTCATCAAGCCGGAGCGGGCGAGGTTCCTGCCGACCTATCCGGAGAACCTGAAGCACCTCGCCACCTTCGGCGAAGTCTATTGGGCCGAGAACAACGGCCCGATCGAGGAGCGCTTCCAGACCTGGCTGCTCGGCGGCTGAGGATCGTCCACCCCGCGCGATTCCGGCCCGGCGGGCGCTCGCCGGGCCACAATTCCGACCGAAGGAGCCCCCTGATGACCAAGATGGCCCTTGCCGTGCTGATCCAGGGCACCGGTGCCCATCCCGCCTCCTGGCTGCAGACCGAGACGGCCGCCGACGCCTCGACCGACATCGACTATTACAAGGCCGCCGCCCAGCTCGCCGAGCGCGGCCGCTTCGACCTCTTCTTCATCGCCGATACGCCGGCGGCGCGCACCGACAACCTGCACGCCTGGAGCCGGTTCCCGATGTTCATGAACGTGTTCGAGCCGGTGACGCTGCTCTCGGCGGTCGCCTCCGTGACCAGCCATATCGGCCTGGGCGCCACGGCCTCGACCAGCTTCTACGAGCCCTACAACGTCGCGCGCCTGTTCGCCTCTCTGGACCATCTCAGCCATGGCCGCGCCGCCTGGAACGTCGTGACCTCGGCCAACGACTATGCCGCCCGCAATTTCGGCCTCGACCGCCTGCCGCCGCATGGCGAGCGCTACGAGCGCGCCCGCGAATTCGTCTCGGTGGTGCAGGCGCTGTGGGACAGCTGGGAGGACGATGCCTTCATCCAGGACCGGGAGAGCGGGCGCAACTTCGATCCGGCCAAGCTGCATGTGCTCGACCACCACGGCCGATATTTCAAGGTCCATGGCGCGCTCAACATCGCCCGCACGCCGCAGGGCCAGCCGGTGATCATCCAGGCCGGCGCCTCCAACACCGGCAAGGATTTCGCGGCGGCGACGGCGGAGGTCGTCTTCGCCTCCGACAGCGGCGTCGCCGAAGGCCGGGCTTTCTACCAGGACCTGAAGGGCCGGATGGCCAAATTCGGCCGCGAGCCCGACGACCTCAAGGTGCTGGCCGGCCTGCCCGTGGTGATCGGCACCAGCGCCCAGGAGGCGGAGGACAAGTATCAGGCCCTCCAGAGCCTGATCCATCCCGATGTCGGGCGCATGCGCCTGAGCAACGACCTGGAGGTCGACCTCTCCGACCTGCCGCTGGACGAGCCGGTGCCGCTCGACCGGATCCCGGCCACGTCGAACTTCCACCAGACCTATTTCGCCAATATCGCCGGCATGATCCGGCGCGGCATGACGCTCCGGCAGATCTACATGAGCTACGAGCGCGGCCTGGAGACGGTGCGCGGCACGCCGATTCAGATCGCCGACCGCATGGAGGAATGGGTCGCGGGCGGGGCGGCCGACGGCTTCATGATGCTGTTCCACACCATGCCCGGCGGCCTGCGCGATTTCGTCGAGCTGGTGGTGCCCGAGCTGCAGCGGCGCGGCCTGATGCGCGCCGACTACGAGGCGCGGACGCTGCGCGGCCATCTCGGCCTGAAGCGTCCGCCGAACCGCTACGCCCAGGCTGCGGAGGTGGCGCCCATAGCCGCGGCGGCGGAATGAGGACATGACCGATATCGCCTCGCGGCCGGCCATGATCGGGGCGGGATGGCGCGCGCGGGCCGGCTGGCGCAATCCGCTGTGGCTGGCCCTCCCCGGCATCGTCTTCCTCGTCCTGTTCCTCGCCTATCCCGCGCTGCAGCTCCTGTCGCTCAGCGTTATCGACCCGCAGGGCGGCGGCCTCTCACTCGCCGCCTTCCGGCGTCTGCTCACCACGCCGGTCTATCTCCGCGTGCTGACCACCACCTTCGTCGTCGCGGCGCAGACGACGGCGCTCTGCCTGCTGTTCGGCTATCCCCTGGCCTATTGGCTGGCCCGGCAGCCGGCCCGGCGCCAGCAGGGCCTGATGCTCCTGGTGCTGCTGCCGTTCTGGACCAGCCCCCTGGTGCTGAACTTCGCCTGGCTGGTGCTGCTCGGGCGCAACGGCGCCGTGGCGGGCGCCCTGATGGCGCTCGGCATCGACCATCCGCCGGACCTGCTGTTCGGCCGCGGCACCGTGCTGTTCGCGCTGACCCACAGCATGCTGCCGCTCGCCGTGGTCACCATGCTGCCGACGATGAGCCAGATCGACGAGCGCCTGCCGCGGGCGGCCGCCACCCTCGGCGCCAGCGGCGGCCAGCGGTTCTGGCGCGTCTGGTTCCACCTCTCCATGCCCGGCGTGGCGGCGGCCGGGCTGCTCGTCTTCGTCAACTCGGTCGGCTTCTTCATCACCCCCGCCATCCTCGGCGGGCCGCAGGAGACGATGCTCAGCCAATTGATCATCAACCAGATCCAGAAGCTGCAGAACTGGCCCTTCGGCGCGGCGCTCGCCGCCATGCTGATCGCCGCGGCGCTGCTGACCTGCATCGTCTACGACTATGCCTTCGGCCTGTCCTCGGTGTCGGGCGGCGCGGATGCCAAGACCGGCCGGCGCCGCGGCTGGCCGCGGCGGCTCGGCATGCGGGCGCTGGCCGGCCTGGCCGCGGCGACCGACGCGGTGGACCGAGCGGTCGGCGGCCATCGCCTGGGCTGGCTGCTGCCGACCTACGCCATCGGCCTCGTCGTGCTGTCGCTGCTGCCGATCGTCGCCTTCATCCCCATGGGCTTCACCAGCTCGAACTTCCTGTCCTTCCCGCCGCCGGGCTTCAGCACCCGCTGGTTCGAGGCCTATCTGGAATCGCCGGTCTGGATCGCCGCCACCATCCGCTCCTTCGGCATCGGGCTGGTCACGGCGGCGGTGACGCTGCTCATCGCGGCGATGGGCGCCTTCGGCATCGCCAGGACCGAGAGCCGCTGGGCGGGCCTGGGCTTCGTCCTGTTCCTGATGCCGATGGTGGTGCCGCCGATCGTCATCGCCATCGCGCTGTTCTACCTCTTCGCCGGCGTCGGCCTGGTGGCGACCGACCTCGGAATCGTCATCGGCCACACCGTCACCGCCATCCCGATCGCCTTCGTCGTCATCCTGGCGACGCTGAAGGGCCATGACTGGCGCTACGATCAGGCGGCGGCCACCCTGGGCGCCAGCCGGTCCAAGGTGCTGGCGCGCGTCACCATCCCGCTGATCCGCAAGGGCCTGTTCGCCGCCTTCATCTTCGCCTTCCTGCAGTCCTTCCAGGAATTGACCATCGCCATGTTCATCGGCGGCGGGCTGAAGACGACGCTGCCCAAGCAGATGTGGGACGACGTCAACCTGCAGGTGAACCCGACGCTGGCGGCGGCCTCCGTGGTGGTCATGGTCGTCGTCACCGGCCTGTTCCTCGTCGCCGGCCGGCTGCGGATGGGCTCTTCGCGCAGCGCCTGAACGGCCCGGGGGCTCGCCGCCCACTGACAAATCGCCCCCGACCCATTAGATAGGAGCGATCGGCGCGCGCCGCGCCCACGAGGATTGCCGATGAACTGGATCGCGACCGTCGTTCCGCCGAGGATCAAGAACATCTTCTCGCGGCGCGACACGCCGGAGAACCTGTGGATCAAGTGCCCGGAGACCGGCCAGATGGTGTTCCACAAGGATCTGGAGCAGAACGGCTACGTCATTCCCGGCTCCAACTACCACATGCGCATGACCGCGGCGCAACGCCTGGCGTCGATCTTCGACAATGGCGCCTGGGAGGACATCGTGGCGCCGGACGTCGCGGCCGACCCGCTGAAGTTCCGCGACGAGAAGCGCTATGTCGACCGCCTCAAGGATGCCCGCGGCAAGACCGGCATGCAGGATGCCATCAAGGTCGGCCACGGCCTGATGGACGGCCTGCCGGTGGTCGTGGCCGTGCAGGACTTCGAGTTCATGGGCGGCTCGCTCGGCATGGCGGCGGGCGAGGCGGTGGTCAAGGGCCTCCTGACCGCGGCCGAGCGCGGCACGCCCTTCATCATGTTCGCCGCCTCCGGCGGGGCGCGCATGCAGGAAGGCATCCTCTCGCTGATGCAGATGCCGCGCACCACCGTGGCGATCCAGCGCCTGCGCGAGGCCCGGCAGCCCTATATCGTGGTGCTGACCAACCCGACCACCGGCGGCGTCACCGCCTCCTACGCCATGCTCGGCGACGTGCAGCTCGCCGAGCCCGGCGCCCTGATCGGCTTCGCCGGCCCGCGCGTCATCGAGCAGACCATCCGCGAGAAGCTGCCCGACGGCTTCCAGCGCTCCGAATATCTCAAGGAGCACGGCATGGTCGACATGGTGGTGCACCGCCACCAGCTCAAGCCGACGCTCGTCAGATTGTGTCGCCTTCTGACCAAGGCGCCCGAGAAGGCGGCGGCATAACGGGGGATCGGGCCGCTCGCGGCGCGGCCCATCGCTCTCCACCTCCCGACGGCGTGCGGGGCTGCGGCCGGACCGAGTCCGTGCCTGCCCGCCATATCTCGACGGCCATGACGAATTCCGACGCCATCATCGCGCGCTTCATGGCGCTGCACCCCAAGAAGATCGACCTGTCTCTCGGCCGCATGACCGCGATGCTGGCCAAGCTCGGCGATCCCCAGCATCGCCTGCCGCCGGTCATCCATGTCGCCGGCACCAACGGCAAGGGCTCGACCGTCGCTTTCCTGCGCGCCATGCTGGAGGCGGCGGGCTATGGCGTGCATGTCTATACATCGCCGCACCTCGTGCATTTCCACGAGCGCATCCGTCTTGCCGCTCCAGGCGGCGGCCGGCTCGTGGCCGAGCCGCGCCTGGTCGAGGCCTTGCAGGACTGCGAGCGCGAGAACGCCGGCGACCCCATCACCGTGTTCGAGATCACCACGGCCGCCGCCTTCAAGCTGTTCGCCGAGACGCCGGCCGACGTGCTGCTGCTCGAGGTCGGGCTCGGCGGGCGCATGGACGCCACCAATGTGGTCGACAGGCCCCTCGCCACGGTGATCACCTCCGTCTCGATGGACCATGCCGACTTCCTCGGCAACGATGTCGAGCTGGTCGCGGCGGAGAAGGCCGGCATCCTCAAGCGCGACGTGCCCGGCATCCTCCATCCCCAGACCGACGCGGTGCGCGCCGTGATCGAGCGGACGGCGGCGCGGGTGCGGGCGCCGCTGATCATCGGCGGCCAGGATTTCGACGTGCGCGAGGAGAACGGCCGCCTGGTCTATCAGGACGAGGCCGGGCTGCTCGACCTGCCGCTGCCGCGCCTGGCCGGCCGCCACCAGCACCGCAATGCCGGCGTCGCCATCGCCACGCTGCGCGCCCAGGACCGCTTCAGGCTCACCGATGCGCAGATCGAGCGGGCGATGACGTCTGTCGACTGGCCGGCCCGCCTGCAGCGCCTGCCCACGGGCCGCATTCCGGCCATGCTGCCCCGGGACAGCGAGGTCTGGCTCGACGGCGGCCACAATGTCGATGGCGGCCGGGTGCTGGCCGAGGCCCTGGCCGAGTTCGAGGAGCGCAGCTCGCGGCCGCTCATCCTCGTCGCCGGCATGCTGTCGACCAAGGATTCCGACGGCTTCCTCGGGAATTTCGCCGGTCTCGCCCGCGAGGTCCACACCGTGCCGATCAGCCACAACACCACCGCCCGCTCGCCGCAGGCGGTGGCCGAAGCCGCCCGCCATGCCGGCCTCGCCGCCCGGGCGCACGACACGCTGGCCGAGGCCTTCGCCGCCATCGCCGCGGAAAACTTCCCCGTCGCGCCGCGCGTGGTCATCACCGGCTCGCTCTACCTCGCCGGGGAGGTGCTGGCCTTCAACGGCACCGAGCTGCGATAGGCTCGGAAATTCGGGTTCCGGCCCCTTCCCAAGTCCCGAGATATTTGACAAAGTCAACTATATCGGGAGAGACATCATGCTCGACAGACCCCATGGCCACACGGCCGCGGTGCGGCGCTTCAACCGCTTCTACACCCGCGCCATCGGCATTCTCGGCGACACCTATCTGACGCCCGACTTCTCGCTCACCGCCGGGCGCGTGCTCTACGAGCTCGCGCATCGCGACGGCGCCACCGCCACGGCCCTGCGCCAGGATCTCGGCATCGATGCCGGGTATCTGAGCCGCATCCTGGCCGATTTCGAGAAGCGGGGCTTTCTTGCCCGCACCCCGTCCCGGTCCGATCGCCGCGCCAGCGAGCTTGCCTTGACCGAGGCCGGCCGGGCGGCTTTCCTCGGGCTCGACGCCCGTTCGGAGGCGGAGATCGATGGCCTGATCGCGTCGCTCGCCCCGGGCGATCGCGACCGGCTCGCCGGCGCCATGGCCGAGATCGAGACCTTGCTGGAGCCGCGGCCGGACGCCGAGCCCTTCACGCTGCGCAGCCATCGCCCCGGCGACATCGGCTGGGTGGTCGAGCGCCATGGCGCGCTCTACGCGCAGGAATACGGCTGGGACGAGCGTTTCGAGGCGCTGGTCGCCGAGATCGCCGCCGGATTCATCAAGACCTTCGATCCCGCGCGCGAGCGCTGCTGGATCGCCGAGCGGGCCGGCCGCCGCGTCGGCTCGGTGTTCCTGGTGCGCGAGCGCGACGCGGTCGCCAAGCTCCGCCTCCTGCTGGTCGACCCGGCCGCGCGCGGCCTCGGCCTCGGCCAGCGGCTGGTGGCCGAATGCATCGCCTTCGCCCGGCAGGCGGGCTATGGCCGGCTCACCCTGTGGACGCAGCGCAATCTCGATGCCGCCCGCCATATCTACGCCAAGGCCGGGTTCCGCATGGTGCACTCCGAGCCCTATCAGGGCATCGGCCGCGATCTCGTCAGCGAGATCTGGGACCTTGATTTGCGCGCCGAATCGGGCTCGATCGGCCCATGCGGCTCCGACGGTTGCTCTGCCTGATCCTGCTCTGCCTCGCCGTTCCGGCGCGGGCCGCGCCGTCGGGCGCGGCCACCGAATCGCCGGAGCAGGCGCTTTGCCGCCTGATCGAGACGGCAGCCACCCGCCACGCCCTGCCGGTGGCGTTCCTCACCCGGCTGATCTGGCGCGAATCGAGCTTCCGTCCGGGCGTCGTCTCCAGCGCCGGCGCCCAGGGCATCGCGCAGTTCATGCCCGGCACCGCCGCCGAGCGCGGGCTGGAGGATCCGTTCGACCCGGAGCAGGCCATCCCCGCCTCGGCCCATCTCCTGGCCGACCTCAACCGCCGCTTCGGCAGCCTCGGCCTTGCCGCCGCCGCCTACAATGCCGGCCCGACCCGGGTGGCGGGCTGGCTCGCCGGCCAGCGCAGCCTGCCGTTGGAAACGCAGGACTATGTCCTGTTCGTCACCGGGCATCCCGCCGAGGATTTCCTCGGCGAAGCCGAGCCGGCGATCGACCGGCCGCCGGCACCGGACCGGACGAAGCCCAGAACCTGCCTGGAGCTGACGGCGGGCCTGCGCATCGCCGCGCCCGAGGCCAGCATGGCGCTGGCCGCCTTCGCGCCCTGGGGCGTGCAGCTCGCCGGCAATTTCTCCAAGGCCCGGGCGCTCGCCACCTATGCCCGCAGCCAGAGGCGCTTCGCCGCCATTCTCGGCGACGTCAGGCCGATGGTGATCGGCACCCGCCTGCGCAGCCGCGGCACCCGCGCCTTCTACCGCGTCCGCGCCCCCGCCGCCTCCCGCGCCGAAGCGGCGGCCTTGTGCGGCCGCATCCACGCCGCGGGCGGGGCCTGCATCGTGCTGAGGAGCTGAGGGTCGGGACTTGTGGCGCGGGATCCGGAGCCGCCTGTGTTCGTCGGGGCGACCGGGAAAGCGATGAGGTACGCCGACAAGAGCGAACCTCGGTCGCCGTGGTGTTCGCGTGGATGGCCGGGTCGAGCCCCATAGGCGCTAAGATAAGGTCTGCCGGGAGGCAAATATCGCGCTGTGCGTGACGCGCCTTTGTAAGATTTGCACGACGCCTGTGCCCTCCCTCCCCCTTGTGGGGAGGGATAAAGGGTGGGGGTCGTGGGCATAAGTCTCGACATATCCTGATGGACCCCCACCCCTAACCCCTCCCCACAAGGGGGAGGGGATTGATCGACGTCGCGCCCAACTGGCTACTGCGTTCTTATCTTAGCGCCTATGGGGTCGAGCCCGGCCATGACGCCGCCGGTGATGATGGCGAGGCGCACAGGCAGCGACCGCTACGCCGTGGTGAAGGTCCCGCGACCTCTCAGCCGTCATGGCCGGGCTCGACCCGGCCATCCACGCGACCGCGACAGTTGTCGCGAGAGGCAGTTGCGGTCGGAGCCGTGGCCGTCCTGGTCCGCGCGCTGGCGGCGGCTAAGCCGATCTGCCTCAACCGCCCTGTTCCACGTGAAACCGCCCTACGCGTAGTTCACCGGCAGGGCAGTGGTGTATTTCAGCCGTTCCATGGCGAAATTCGAGCTCACGTCCGTCAGCTCGATCGAGCCGATCAGGCGCTTGTAGACTGCGTCATAGGCGGCGATGTCGGGCACCACCACGCGCAGGAGATAGTCGGTGTCGCCGCTCATCCGGTAGAATTCGACCACTTCGGGGATGGTCTCGACCACCCGGCAGAAGCGCTCGGCCCAGGCCATGGCGTGCTGGTTGGTCTTCACCGCGACGAAGACGGTGACGCCGACCTTCATCTTGTCGGGATCGAGCAGGGCGACGCGGGCGCGGATGAACCCGCCCTCCTCCAGCCGCTGGATCCGCCGCCAGCAGGGCGAGGCGGACAGGCCGACACGCTCGGCGATCGCCTCGAGCCGCATGGCGGCATCCTCCTGCAGGCAGGAGAGGATTCTGCGATCAATGGCATCGAGGGTAATCATTTGCGCGATAGTGGCAATCGGCGTGACCAGATTGCGTTGATACTCACGTTTGCGCAAATCTTTGCAAGCCTTTTCCGCGACCCGCGGGGCATGCTTGTCCTATCGGATCGGAGGGCCCTGCCATGGCGAAGCTGTCGTTCACCGCGCATCCTGAATCGGTCGGCGAGACCTATGTCGAGCATCTCGGCGTGGCCTCGTCCTTCGGATTCGCCATGATCGCCGGGGGCCTGGCCTGCCTGGCTCACGGCTTCTTCCCCTTCCTCTTCACCAGCACCGGCTCGCGCACCGTCGCCCGGCTGCACGAGCGCATGGTGGCCCATCGCCGCAGGGGCGCGGCTGCAGGCTGAGCGCCGGGCGGGCGAACCCGCCCGGCTGTCCCGTCTCAGTCGAGCGGCTTCAGCCCCGCCTCGATCCGCGCCCGGCGTCCTTTGAGGAAGGGCGGCAGCGACAGCTTTTCGCCGAGCGTCTCCAGCGGCTCGTCGGCGGTGAAGCCGGGGCCGTGGGTGGCGATCTCGAACAGGATGCCGTTCGGCTCGCGGAAATAGAGGCTGCGGAAGTAGAACCGGTCGACCGGTCCGCTCGAGGGCAGGCGCAGGCTGTGCAGCCGCTCGGCCCAGGCCTCGTAGTCCGCATCCGGGATGTGGAACGCCACGTGGTGCACCGCGCCCGCGCCCTGCTGGGCCGGCGACAGGTGCGGCTCGACCGCGACGTGCAGCTCGGCCCCGGCGCCGCCCGGGCCCATCTCGTAGACGTGCACCGTCGCACCCTCGCGGCTGTACTGGCGCACCGGCCGCATCATCAGCGCCCGCTGCAGCACGATGTCGGTGTTGGTCAGGTCCGGCACGCTGATGGTGATCGGCCCGAGGCCGCGGATCTGGTGCCCGGCCGGCACCGGGCTCCTCGCCCAGGGATGGCCCGGCCCGGCGCCGCCGTCGTCGATCAGGCTGAGGCGCTGACCCTCGAAATCCTCGAAGTCGAGCGTCGCCCGGCCGTCGCGTTCGATCACCCCGCCATGCCCGACGCCCTTCTCCGTGAGGCGCCCGGCCCACCAGTCGAGGCTGTCGCGGCCGGCGACGCGCAGCGCCGTGCGCACGATGGCATGGGTGCCGCGGCGCTCGGGCTGCACCGGCCAGTCGAAGAAGGTGAGGTCCGAGCCCGGCGTGGCTTCGCCGTCGGCATAGAACAGGTGGTAGGCCGAGACGTCGTCCTGGTTCACCGTCTTCTTCACCAGGCGCATGCCGAGCGTGTCGGTGTAGAAGCGGTGGTTCTCCCCCGCCTTGGCCGTGATGGCGGTGAGGTGGTGGATGCCTTCAAGCTGCATGGCTGCCTCCGGCCGGATCGTCGGACCCGGCTTGTTTTGCCTGACTTTCGCCCTTACGAGTTAGGCAAAGGCGATCCGGCCCGCCACGCGCGCAAGGGCCGTCGGCAAAAACGCAAGGGAAACGTCATGGTTTTCGCAACCCGCCCCCTCGGCCGCACCGGCGTGCCGGTCACGGTCCTCGGCTTCGGCTCGGCGCCGCTGGGCGATCTCTTCGTCAAGCTGGACGATGCCACCGCCGTCGCCACGGTGGAGGCGGCGCTGGCGAGCGGCATCACCCTGCTCGACACCTCGCCCCATTACGGCAACGGCCTCGCCGAGCACCGCATCGGCACGGCGCTGCGGCGCGTGCCGCGCGAGGGCGTGGTCGTCTCGACCAAGGTCGGCCGGGTGATGTCGCCGCGTCCTGCGGCGGCCGCGGCCGGGCGTGGCGCGGCGGCGACCTCGCCGGGCTTCGCCGGCGGCCTGCCGCACAAGGCCGCCTTCGACTATTCCTATGACGGCGCCATGCGCTCCTTCGAGCAGTCGCTGCTGCGGCTCGGCACCGACCGGATCGAGGTGCTGCTGATCCACGACGTCGACGTCTGGACCCACGGCTCCGACGGCGTCGAGGCGCGCTTCCGCGAGGCGATGGACGGGGCCTACAAGGCGCTGCACGACCTGCGCGGGCAGGGCGTGGTCAAGGCGATCGGCGTCGGCCTCAACGAGGCCGACATGTGCGAGCGCTTCGCCCGGGCTGGCGATTTCGACGCCATGCTGCTGGCCGGCCGCTATTCGCTGCTGGAGCAGCCCGCGCTGGAGAGCTTCATGCCGCTCGCCCTGGAGAAGGGCATCGGCATCATGCTCGGCGGCGTGTTCAATTCCGGCATCCTCGCCACCGGCGCCGTGCCGGGCGCGCGCTACAACTATGCGCCGGCCCCGCCGGAGATCATGGCGAAGGTCGCGAAGATCGAGGCGGTGTGCCGCGCCCACGGTGTGCCGCTGGCTCAGGCGGCGATGCAGTTCGCCCTCGGCCACTCCGCCGTCGCCTCGCTGGTGCTCGGCGCGGTCGAGCCGGCCGAGATCGCCCGCAACGAGGCCGCCTTCGCCAAGCCGGCCCCGGCCGCGCTGTGGAGCGACCTCAAGGCCGAGGGGCTGCTGGACAAGCACGCGCCCGTGCCGGCCTGAGCGGCGCGGGCAATCAGGCAGCAGTCCAGGGATTGATGACCGGCAGACCGGCGGCTTCGAAAGGTTCCGTATCGCGTGAAGCCACCGCAAAGCCATGCGCTGCCGCGGTTGCGGCGATGTAACTGTCCGCGGCGGCAATGGCCCTGCCGGCGGCCTTGGCCCGGGCGCGGATGACGGCATAGGCATCGGCTGCGGCCGTGTCGAAGGCGAGCACGCGAGATCCGAACAGGGCGAGGATGCGCCCCTCCAGCGCCGCACCGAACCCGCTCTTGCGCCGACCGTCCGGCAAGGCCGCCACGCCGTATCGGAGCTCCGCCAGGCTGATGGTGGTGAGGAAGAGCGTCTCGATCGCTTGGCGGTCGAGCCACGCCAGCACGGCGGGGTTCGCCGCCGGCTTCAGTGGCTCGGAGACGACATTCGTATCGAGCACGATCATTCGAAGCTGACGGTGCCGGCCGGCGTCGTATCGCGCTCGATATCGAGGTCCACGCCGCCGAACGCGCGGCCGATCGCCGCCAGCTCGGAGCCGAGCTTGATGCGTTCCTGCGGCCGTACGGCGTTCTCGAGGATTTCGCGGATCTCCGCCTCCGTGCTGCGGCCATGGGCGGCCGCGCGCGCCTTGAGCGCCAGGTGTGTTTCCTCAGGCAGGTTCCGGATCGTCACGGCAGGCATCGGTGAACTCCACGGTCCGCAAGGGTCATGATATCGAAATTCGAGTCCCGATATCAAGGCCCCTGCTGCAAGCCGGGCATGACGGGATGTGCGCCTCCGTCAATCCAGCCGGGCCCGCCGCCAGGCGGCCGGCGTCTGGCCGGTCACGCCGCGGAACACCCGCGTCAGATGGGCCTGGTCGGCGAAGCCGGCAGCCGCGGCGATGTCGGTCAGCGCCAGCTCGGCATTGGCGAGCATGGCCTGCACCCGCCGGATCCGCGCCTGCATGTGCCATTGATGCGGCGGCAGGCCGGTCGCGGCCTTGAAGGCATGGCTGAAATAGGACTGGGAGAGCTCGGTCAGATCAGCCAGTTCCTGCAGCCGGATGTTGCGCAGGCAATTGTCCTCGATGAACGCGATGGCGCGGCGCAGCTGCCAGCCCGCCAGGGCGGTGCGCCGGCGCGGGCGGTCGCGGCCGAGCCGCATCAGGTCGACGAACAGCGCCACGGTCAATCCGTCGCCGTAGAGCTCGTGATGGCTCGGCTCGACGCATTCGGCCGCGATCAGCCGGGCGAGGCCGAGCAGGCGCTCGTCGACGAAGCGCAGCCGGGGCGTCGCCAGCCGCGCCGGGTCGAGCGCCTCGCCGAGCCGCTCGCCCAGCGCCGCGGCGTCGAAATGCAGGTCGAGATGGCGCACCCGCATCGCCTCGTCGATGCGCGACCACAGCGGCATGTCCGCGGGCACGAAGCTCAGATGCTGCGGCGCCCGGCAGGCGGGCAGGTCCGCGCCGAGCGGACTGAGCCGCAGGTCGGAATGGCCGCCCTGCTTCTCCAGCACGACGAACAGGCGGGCATCGCGCGAGACATAGTCGCCGCGCGCCCCGGCCCCGCAGGCCGCGTGCCAGACATCGGCGACCACGCCGTTCCAGGCGCGCCATTTCAGGTCCTCGACGACCCTGATGCCCTCCAGCTTCGAGGTCATGCGGGGCTTGAAGCTCATCGCGCGCCCTTCCCGGCGGGCGCTGCGTAGAGCCCCGGCGGCGGTCTAGTTTGGAAAAGGTCTCATCAAGGTGCCCCCGCGTGAAGCGCCGGCCGCCTGCAGTAACAACCCAAAATGATTCAATCCGCAACAAGATTGGACAATCCATGTCGAAATGAGCTTGATATACCCGCCCCGGTCTCGCACGGCCACTTGGTTAGTGATTTCAAAGATTTGAATACTTCCGAAGTGTGCCGGGCATGACATCCGAACATTGGGGGCGAGCATGCATTGCACGGTGCGGATTCTGCTGATGACGGGCCTCGCCTCCATCCCCTTCGCCTCCCCGGCCGAGGCCCAGGACGCCACCGACGCCTCCGCCACGGTGCTCGAGCCGGTGGTGGTCGAAGGGAAGGAGAGCCCGACCGGCAAGGTGGACGGCTATGTCGCGCGCCAGACCGTCACGGGGTCCAAGACCGATACGCCCGCCCGGGAGGTGCCGCAGTCGCTTTCGGTCATCACCCGCGACCAGATGGACGACCGGGCGGTGCAGAATGTCGGCCAGGCGCTCGACTATGCCGTCGGCGTCGTTTCCCAGCCCTACGGCACCGATGCACGCTTCGATTCGCCGATCATCCGCGGCTTCTCCGCGGCGAACAGCATGTATCTCAACGGCCTGAAGCTCGAGCGTTCCGACGGCATGATCTCGCTCGAGCCCTACGGCATGGAGCGCATCGACGTGCTGCGCGGGCCGTCCTCGGTGCTGTACGGCCAGGGCAACCCCGGCGGCCTGATCGACTTCATCAGCAAGCACCCGACCTGGCAGAGCTTCGGCGAGGCGACTGTCGAGGCCGGCTCCTTCGACCGCTATACCGGCAGCTTCGACATCGGCGGCCCGCTCGGCGAGGGCTCCGACTTCGCCTATCGCCTGACCGGCCTCGCCCGCCAGGGCGGCACCCAGGTCGACGGGGTGGACGACAACCGCCTCTTCCTGGCGCCGGCCCTGACCTGGCGGCCGAGCGAGACCACCTCGCTGACCCTGCTCGCCAGCATCCAGCACGACGAATCCGGCTCGCCCGTCGGCCTGCCGGCCGAATACACCGTGCTGGCCTCCGCCGCCAACCGCCTGTCGCGCAGCCTCTATCTCGGCGATCCCGATTTCGACCGGTCCAACCGCAATTTCGGCACCATCGGCTACGAGTTCTCGCACGAGTTCGCCAATGGCTGGACCTTCCGGCAGAACGCCCGCTACGCCGTCCTGAACTGGGACTACCGCAACCTCTACTATAGCGGGCTCGACGCCGCCGATCCGACCATCGCCAATCGCGGCACCTCCACCAACAAGGAGGACCTGCGCACCCTCACCCTCGACAACCAGCTCCAGACCGACTTCGCCACCGGTCCGCTCGCCCATACCGTGCTGCTCGGCCTCGACCTGCGCCGCCACACGGAGGACACCTGGACCGGCTTCGGCACGGCGCCGTCGATCAGCCTGACCGATCCGGTCTACGGCATGCCGATCCCGCAGAACCTCTGGTACGAATCCAAGGTCGACGGCACCCTGACCCAGGCCGGCCTCTACGCCCAGGACCAGGTGCGCTGGGACAAGTGGCTGCTCACCCTCGGCCTCAGGCACGACTGGGCCAGCACGAGCTCGACCACCGCGACCAACTACGGCGACACCGTCCAGGACCAGGACGACCACGCCTTCACCTACCGGGTCGGGCTGACCTATCTCTTCGACAACGGCCTCGCGCCCTATGCCAGCTATTCCACCTCGTTCGAGCCTGTGATCGGCGGCAATGCCGGCCAGCCCTTCAGGCCGTCCGAGGGCAAGCAATATGAGCTCGGCGTCAAATACCAGCCCGTCGGCTGGAACGCCTTTCTCACGGCCGCCGCCTATGATCTGCGGCAGACCAACGTGCTGACCACCGTGCTGGATGGCGGCGTCAGCCAGTCCGCGCAGATCGGCGAGGTGCATGTGCGCGGCGTCGAGCTCTCCGGCACCGCGAGCCTGGCCGAAGGCCTGAAGCTGCTCGCCAACTACACCTACACCGATGCCGAGATCGTCGGCGGCGTGACCGGCGGCAACCGGCCCGCCAATGTGCCGAAGCAGGCCGCCAATGCCTGGCTCGACTACACCATCCAGGGCGGGCCGCTCGCCGGTCTCGGCGTCGGCGCCGGCGTGCGCTATGTCGGCAGCCGCTACAACCTCGACACCAACACCATCCTGCTGCCTGAGGACACGCTGTTCGACGCGGCCCTGCACTACGAGAAGGGCCCCTACAAGCTGTCGCTCAACGTCAACAACATCGCCGACAAGACCTATGTCTCCACCTGCGGCTATTTCGGCTGCTACTACGGCGACGGCCGCACCGTGATCGGGCGGCTGACCTACAAATGGTGAGGCCGGCCCGCCTGACGCGCCGCGGCCTCCTCGCCACGGGCGCGGCGCTGGTGGCGGGGGTGGCCGCGGCCGCCCCCGGCCCGCGGGTCGCGGTGCTGGATTGGGCTCTCCTGGAGACGCTGCTGGCCATCGGCGTGGTGCCGGTGGCGGCGGCCGAGCTGGTGCTCTACCGCAGCATCGCGGTCGAGCCGCCGGTGCCGACCGGCGTCGCCGATATCGGCCTGCGCGGCGCGCCGAACTTCGAGGCGCTGCGCACCCTCGCGCCCGAGCTGATCCTCTCCTCGGATTTCTACGCCTGGGCCGAGCCGAAGCTCGCCCGCATCGCCCCGGTGGAGACCGTGTCGATCTTCCGGGCCGGCGGCCGGCCCTATGCCGCCGCCGAGCAGGCGGCGCTGACCCTCGGCGAGCGCACCGGCCGCCTCGACGCGGCGCGGGCCTTCGTCGCCGAGGCCGGCCTGACGCTCGCCGCGCTGAAGGCCCGCCTCGGCGGCGGCGACGGCCGGCCGCTGATCCCGATCAATTTCGGCGACGCCCGCCATGTCCGGGTGTTCGGCCCGGACAGCATGTTCGGCGAGGTGCTGGCCCGGCTCGGATTCGCCAATGCCTGGACCCGGCCGACGCGCTATGCGGCCTCGGCGCCGGTCGGGCTGGAGGTGCTGGCCGAGATGCCCGACGCCTGGATCGTGGTGATCGCGCCCGTGCCGGCGGATGCCCGGCGGGTCCTCGCTGACGGCGCCTTCTGGCACGCGCTGCCGGGCGTGCGCGCCGGCCGGGTGGTGATCCTCGACAGCGTCGATCCCTTCGGCGGCCTGCCGGCGGCGCTGCGCTTCGCCCGCCTGCTGGCCGAGGCCCTCCCTGCCCCGGCCGGGCGCGGCGGCCATGGCTGAGATGGCTCTGGCATGTCGGGCCGAGCCGCGGCCCCGCCCGCTCTGGGCCGCCCTCGCGGCCACCGCGACGCTCGCCTTCGCGCTCACCCTGGTGATGCGCCCGCCCCTGCCCGGCGATCCCGCCACGGCCCGGGCCCTCGCCGACATCGTGCTATGGCAAAGCCTCCTGCCGCGGGCCGCCACCGCGCTCCTCGCCGGGGCGGCGCTCGGCCTCGCCGGGGCGCTGCTGCAGCGGGTGCTGCGCAACCCGATCGCCGATCCCTCCACCCTCGGCATCGCCGCCGGCGCCCAGCTCGCGCTGACCCTCCTCGCTCTGCTCGCGCCCTGGAGCGCCGTGCCGCGCGAGGCCGTCGCCTTCGCCGGCGGCATCGGCGCGGCGGCGCTCGTGCTGGGGCTCGGCTGGCGCTCGGGCCTGGAGCCGGTGACGGTGGTGCTGTCGGGCATGGTCGTGTCGCTGATGGCATCGAGCCTGGGTGCGGCGGCGGTGCTGGCCCACGGCGACTATGTCCTGTCCCTGTTCATCTGGGGGGCGGGATCGCTGCACCAGCAGAGCTGGGATGCGCCCCTCGCCCTGGCGGTGCAGCTCGCCCTCGGCCTCCTCGCCGCCGGCCTGGCGCTCCGGCCGCTCGCCCTGCTCGGCCTCGACGACGCCAGTGCCCGCAGCCTCGGCCTCGGCCTCCTCGCCGCCCGCCTCGCCGTCATCGCCGTCGCCGTCTGGCTCGCCGCCGGCGTCACCGCCGAGGTCGGCATCATCGGCTTCGTCGGGCTGGCCGCGCCCGCCCTGGCGCGGCTCGGCGGGGCGCGCACTCCGCGCCAGCTCCTCGCCTGGGCGCCGGTGCACGGCGCGGCGCTGCTGTGGCTGACCGACGGCCTGGTGCAGCTCGCCGGCCCGGCCGGCGACGACCTCCTGCCGACCGGCGCCGCCACCGGCCTGCTCGGCGGCCCACTGCTGCTCTGGCTGCTGCCCCGCCTGCCCGTCGGCCAGGGATTGCGCCAGCGGCTGGCGCCGGCCGTCTCCCGCCGCCTGGCCCATCCCCGGCGGGCGATCGCCGTCCTCGGGCTCGCCGCGGCGCTGCTCCTCGCCCTGGCGCTGAGCCTCGGCCGCGACTTCGACGGCTGGCACCTCGCCACCGGGCCGCTGTTCGCTGCGCTCGTGCCCTTCCGCCTGCCGCATCTCGTCACCGCCGCCACAGCCGGGGCGCTGCTTGGCGCCGCGGGCACGCTGATGCAGCGCCTCACCGGCAATCCCGCCGCCGGCCCGGAGGCGCTGGGCGTCAGCGCCGGCGCCGGCGTCGGGCTCGCCGCCGTCCTGGTGCTGGCGGTGCCGACGCCGGCGGCCATGCTGGCGGGCTGCACCGCCGGCGCCTTCGCCGCGCTCCTCGCCGGCCTCGCCCTCGCGGCGCGCGCCGGCTTCGGTCCGGAGCGGATGCTGCTCACCGGCCTCGCGCTCGGCTCGCTCGGCCTTGCCGTCCTCACCGCGGTGCTCGCCTCGGGCGAGCCCGGCGCCTTCCTGCTGCTGGTCTGGATGTCGGGCTCCACCGACAATGCCGCGCCCGAGATCGCCGCCGCCGTCCTCGTCGCGGCGGTCCTGCTGGTCGGCCCGGCGCCGCTGCTCGCCCGCTGGATCGACATCCTGCCGCTCGGTGAGGCAGCCGGCCGGGCGCTCGGCCTGCCGCTGCGCGCCAGCCGCCTCGCCCTGGCGCTTCTTGCCGCGCTGATGACCGGGGCGGCCTCGCTGGCGGTCGGCCCGCTCAGCCTGGTCGGCCTGATCGGACCCCACCTCGCCCGCCTGCTCGGCTTCGCGCGGGGCGCCCACCAGCTCCTCGCCGCGGCGCTGATCGGCGGCGGCGTGATGATGCTGGTCGACTGGCTCGGCCGGATGGTCGTCTTTCCCTACCAGATCCCGGCCGGCCTGCTCGCCGCCCTGGTGGGCGGCGCCTATCTCGCCGGGCTGCTCGCCCGCGGCGAGGCCGGCCGCACCTGACCTCCCACCGATGAAGGCGAACCGTCCATGCCTCTCCTGACCGCCGAAGCCGTGGTGCCCTTGCCCGATCCCCATGCCGTGCTGGCCAGGCTCACCGGCCGTGTCGCCGAGCACGCCGCCGTCACGCCGTCGGAGCAGGGCGCGATGATCGAGCACCAGCTCGGCCGGACCGAGCTGGTGCTCGAGGCCGGGGCGCTCCGCCTCCGCGTGCGCTGCGCCGACGCGTCCGCGCTGGCCTTCATCAAGATGGTGCTCGCCGAGCACCTGGCGACGGCGGCCGGCGCGCCGCCCGCCTTCGCCTGGACCGGCCACGATGCCGCCCGGCGCGAGATCCCCTATTTCCGCGAGATGACCGTGCGCGCCGCCGCGGCGGTGACGCCGCACATGCGCCGGGTGGTGCTGGCGGGGGATGCCGCCCACTATGCCGGCGACCTCCTGCACGTGCGGCTGCTGATACCGCCCGCCGGCCGCGCGCCGGTCTGGCCGCATGCGGCGGCGGACGGGCGCATCGCCTGGCCCGAGGGCGCCGACGCGCTGACGCCGCGGGTCTACACCGTCCGCCATGTCGACGCCGCCCGCGGCGAGATCGCCCTCGACGTGGTGCTGCACGCGGCGTCCGGCGAGGCGGCGACGCCGGGCTCGGCCTGGGCGCGGGACGTGCGGCCGGGCGACCGGGTCGGCCTGCTCGGCCCCGGCGGCCGGCGGTTGGCGCCGGCGGACTGGTATCTCCTCGCCGGCGACGAGACCGCGCTGCCGGCCATCGCCCGCATGGCCGAGGCCCTGCCGGCCGCCGCCCGGGCGGTGCTGCGCATCGAGGTGGCGGATGCCGCCGAGGAGCAGCCGATCGTCTCGGCCGCCGCGCTCGACCTCGCCTTCCTGCACCGCGACGGCGCGGCGGCGGGGACGACCGGGCTCCTGGAGCAAGCCGTGCGCGCCGTGCCCCTGCCGCAGGACGGCCGGCGCTGCCATGTCTGGGTGGGGTGCGAGCAGGCGCAAGCCCGGCGGATTCGCGCCGGGCTCGCCGAGCGCGGGCTCGATCCGGCCTGCCGCAGCGTGGCGGCCTATTGGCGGCGTGGATTTCCGGGTATCGACGTCGGTGACTGAGGCCGCGCCGGCCGTCACGGGAATGGAAGGGCGATGAGCCTGCTGCGACAGTTCTTCTCCTACTATGCCCCGCACAAGGGCCTGTTCCTGCTCGATTTCTCCTGCGCCGTGGCCGCGGGCCTCCTCGAGCTCGGCTTTCCCATGGCGGTGAAGCTGTTCGTCGACGAGCTCCTGCCGGGGCAGGACTGGACCGTCATCCTCGTCGCCGCCGCGGCCCTGGCCGCCATCTATCTCGCCAACACCGGCCTGATGGCGGTCGTCACCTATTGGGGCCACATGCTCGGCATCAACATCGAGACCGAGATGCGCCGCCGGGCCTTCGACCACCTGCAGAAGCTCTCCTTCAGCTTCTACGACAACCAGAAGACCGGCCATCTCGTCGCCCGCATCACCAAGGATCTGGAGGAGGTCGGGGAGGTCGCCCACCACGGCCCCGAGGACCTGTTCATCGCCCTGATGACCTTCCTCGGCGCCTTCGTCCTGATGCTGACGGTGAACGTGCCGCTGGCCCTGATCACCTGCGCCATCGTGCCCGCCGCCGCCTGGCTCACCACCCGCCAGGGCGGGCGCATGACGCAGACCTTCCGCGCCCTGTTCGGGCGTGTCGGCGCCTTCAACGCCCGTATCGAGGAGGCGGTCGGCGGCATCCGCGTGGTGCAGGCCTTCGGCAACGAGGACCATGAGCGGGCCCTGTTCGCCGCCGACAATGCCCGCTACCGCCAGACCAAGCTCGCCGCCTATCGCATCATGGCGGCCAATGCGGCCCTGTCCTATCTCGGCATGCGGCTGACCCAGCTGGTGGTGATGGTCGCCGGGACCTGGTTCGTCATCCGCGGCGACCTCAGCCAGGGCGGCTTCGTCGGCTTCCTCCTGCTGGTCGGCGTGTTCTTTCGGCCGATCGAGAAGATCGCCGCCATCATCGAGGTCTATCCCAAGGGCATTGCCGGCTTCCGCAGCTTCCTCGAGCTGATCGCCACCCGCCCCGACATTGCCGACCGGCCGGGCGCGCGGCCGCTCGCCGGCTTCCGGGGGGCCATCCGCTATGAGGGCGTGAGCTTCGCCTATGCCGCGGGCGAGCCGGTGCTGCGCTCGATCGACCTCACCATCCGCGCTGGCGAGACGGTGGCCTTCGTCGGGCCGTCCGGTGCCGGCAAGACCACGCTCTGCTCGCTGCTGCCGCGCTTCTACGAGCCGGATTCGGGCCGCATCGCCATCGACGGCGTCGACATCCGCGACCTGACGCTGGCCTCCCTGCGCAGCCGCATCGGCGTCGTGCAGCAGGACGTGTTCCTGTTCGCCGGGACGCTGCGCGACAACATCGCCTATGGCCGCCTCGGCGCCTCGGAGGCGGAGATCCGCGAGGCGGCGCGGCGGGCGCAGCTCGACGTGGTGATCGCCGCGCTGCCGGAGGGGCTCGACACCGTGGTCGGCGAGCGTGGCGTCAAGCTCTCCGGCGGCCAGAAGCAGCGCGTCGCCATTGCCCGCATGGTCCTCAAGGACCCGCCGATCCTCATCCTCGACGAGGCGACCTCCGCCCTCGATGCCGAGACCGAGCGCGAGGTGCGCCGGGCCCTCGACGCCCTGTCCGAAGGGCGCACCACCCTGGTGATCGCCCATCGCCTGTCGACCATCCGCAATGCCGACCGCATCGTCGTGGTGACGCCGGCCGGCATCGCCGAGGAGGGCCGTCACCGGGAGCTGGTGGCGGCGGGCGGGCTCTACCGCCGCCTGCACGACACCCAGTTCGCGCCGCAGGAATGAGGGCCGCTACTTGGCGTCCGCCGGCAGGGCGGCCGCTCGCGCCCGGCCCTGCTCGCTGTAGAACACGAACAGGCCGCTGCCGATGATGATGGCATTGCCGATGGCGATGGCCGGCGTCGGGATGTCGCCCCACACCAGGAAGCCCAGGATCACCGCCCAGACCAGCGCCGAATATTGGAACGGCGCCAGCAGCGAGGCCGGCGCCAGGGCGAGCGCCCGGGTGATGCAGGTGAAGCAGAGCATCGCCACGATGCCGACCAGGAACATCAGGCCGAGGTCGAACAGGCTGGGATGGACCCAGGCGAACGGGCTGGTCGCCGCGCCGACCAGGCCCGCGCCGGCGAACTGCCAGCTGACCAGCGGCAGCCAGTGCGTCGCCCTGAGCTGGCGGGTGATGGTGACGCCGAAGGCGAACATGACGGCGCCGAACAGGGCGATCAGCGCCGAGGGCGAGAAGGCGGCCGAGGTCGGATGCAGCGCGACCAGCACGCCGCCGAAGCCGACCAGCACCGCGCCCCAGCGCGCCGCGCCCACCTGCTCGCCGAGGAGCGGGCCGGAGAGGGCGGTGACGATCAGCGGCGCCGCCATGTAGAAGGTCATCACGTCGGCGAGCGGCAGCGCCTTGGTGGCATAGTAGAAGGCGAAGGTGTCGCCGGCCATGCAGGCGACACGCAGGAGATTCAGCCCGATTTGGTCGGCATGGAAGATGCCGGCACGCTCCCGCCAGCCCAGCACCACCAGCACGACGACTGCGCCGGTGCTGCGCAGCAGCAGGAGCTGCCCGACGCTGTAGTCGGCCATCAGCCATTTGCCCAGCGCGTCGTTGACGGCGAAGAAGAACACGCCCGTCAGGTAGAACGCGATGCCGGCGCTGGCGGCGGAAAGGCGGGAGAACGGCATGGGAAAGGGCATTCGGGAGGGCAGGATGATGCGCTTTTAGGCATCGCTGGCCGATTTGTCATTGCCGGAACCGGACCGCCGCCGCTTTTCTCCGGCAGCGGGTTCGCGTCCCGGCGGTGTTTGCCAGGGGCCTGCGCGCCATGATATTCAATGAAACTGATTTATTAACTCGGCCGAGGCCGCGCCGGCCGCGATGATCCCTGCGGCCGCGGGAGGACGCGAGGCATGTCGCGCAAGGGCAGCAATTCGGTCCAGATCCGCCATTACAACGAGCGGGTGGTGCTGGAGGCGCTGCGCCGCATGGGCGAGGCGTCCAAGGCCGATCTCGCCCGCTCGGCCAACCTGACGCCGCAGGCCGTGGCGGGCATCGTCGCGGCGCTGGAGGAGGCCGGGCTGGCCGAGCCGCGCGGCAAGCGCGCCGGGCAGATCGGCCAGCCCTCCACCATCTATGCCGTGGCGCCGGACGGAGCTCTCTCGATCGGGCTGCATGTCGGCCGCCGGGCCCTCGACGCCGTGCTGATCGACCTCGCCGGCCGGACCCGCCGGGTCGAGACCTCCGAATATGCCTATCCCGAGCCGCAGGCCGTGGCGGACCTCGCCGCCGCCTATGTCCGCACCCTGCATTCGAGCCTGGCGCCGGAGCTGCGCCGGCGCGTCGTCGGCGTCGGGGTGGCCATGCCCTATTTCCTCGGCGGCTGGCGCAACGAGCTCGACCTGCCGCTGCGGGTGACGGCGGCCTGGGAGGAGTTCGACCTGCGGGCGCGGTTGGCGGAGGAGACCGACCTGCCCCTGCACTTCCAGAACGACGCTTCCTCCGCCGCCACGGCCGAGCTGGTCTACGGCCACGGCCAGACCGTCCGCGACTTCATCCACTTCTCCGTCCACACCTTCATCGGCGGCGGCCTGATCATCGACGGCAAGCTGGAGACCGGGCCGCACGGCAATTCCGCCGCCTTCGGCCCCTACCCCGTCGGGCCCTCGCGGCTCTCGACGGTGCCGCCGCCCGCCGGCCCCTTCGAGATCCTGCTGCGCCGGGCCTCGATCTACGTGCTGACCCACCATCTGCGCGCCAATGGCGTGCCGATCAACCGGGCCTACGAACTCGAGGCCCTCGGCGAGCGGGCCGAGCCCTATCTCTCCGAATGGATCGCCGACTGCGCCGACGCCCTGGCCACCGCCATCGTCGGCGCGATCGCCGTGGTCGATGTCTCCGCCGTCGTCATCGACGGCATCCTGCCCCGTGCGATCCTGGAGCGCACGGTCGAGGCCATCCGGGAGCGCTTCGAGGCGATCGTGCCGGAGGGGCTGGTCGTCCCGGCGATCCGGGCGGGCAGCATCGGCAGTCAGGCGGCGGCGATCGGGGCCGCCATCATCCCGCTCTACGCCATGTTCGCGCCCGACAGCGACGTCCTGGTCAAGACGCAGCCCGAGCCGCGGCGCCCGACCCGGCACCAGGGCGCCGCCTCCGCCTTCGCCGGCCCGCGCAGCTTCCGCTGAGGTGCGCGGGACGGACAGCTCGGCTTGATCTTGGTTTCGACTTAATATAACAATCTGCTTTAATTAGTCGGAAGCCGGAGAGCGCCATGGGAGGACAGGTCCGTTGCCGGCGAGCCGGGCCCGAATGCCCGGAGGGCCGGGCATGACGGGGGAGGCCGGCCTGTCGGCGCCGCGATCCGGCGGCGCCCCGTCGGCCGCGCCCGGGCCGGCCGCTGCGGCCGGCCTGCGCGGCGCGAGCAAACGTTTCGGCGGCACCCTCGCCCTCGACGATGTCGGCTTCGAGCTGCGGCCCGGCGAGGTTCTGGCGCTGCTCGGCGAGAACGGCGCCGGCAAGAGCACCTGCGTCAAGCTGCTGGCCGGCGTCTACCAGCCCGACGCCGGCACCGTCCTGCTCGACGGCGAGCCGGTGCGCTGGCGCTCCCCGCTCGACGCCCGGCGCCACGGCATCGTGGTGATGCACCAGCATCCCGGCCTGTTCGGCGATCTCAGCGTCGCCGAGAACCTGTTCATGGGCCACATGCCGCAGGGCGCGCTCGGCGGCATCGATGCCGCGGCGATGCGCAGCACCGCCCGCGAGCTGATCGAGGTGGTCGGCCTCGCCTGCGGGCCGGACACGCCGCTCGGCTCGCTGCGCACCTCCGAGCAGCAGCTGGTCGAGATCGCCCGCGCCCTGTCGCTGCAGGCCAGGGTGCTGATCATGGACGAGCCGACGGCGGCGCTCTCCCTGCGCGAGGTCGAGCGGCTCTTCGCCGTCGTCGCCGGCCTCAAGGCGCGCGGCGTGGCGATGATGTTCGTCGGCCATCGCATGGACGAGATCTTCCGCATCTCCGACCGGATCGCCGTGCTCCGCGACGGGCGGCTGGTCGGGGTCGAGGCGACGCGGGAGCTCGGCCGGGACCGGGCGGTGCAGATGATGATCGGCCGCCCGCTCAGCGCCGTCTATCCCGAGCGCCGGGCGCGCATCGGCGAGGTCGCCGTCGAGGTCCGCCACCTCGCCCGGGCCGGCACCTTCGCCGACATCTCCTTCGCCGTGCGCGCGGGCGAGGTGCTGGGCCTGGGCGGCCTGGTCGGCAGCGGCCGCACCGAGATCGCCCGCGTGCTGTTCGGCATCGACCAGCCGACCGGCGGCGAGATCCTGGTCGCCGGTGCGGCACGGCGCTTCGCCTCGCCCGTCGAGGCGATGCAGGCGGGCATCGCCTACGTCTCGGAGGATCGGCTCGGCCAGAGCCTGGTGATGGATTTCCCGGTGCTCGACAACGCCTCGCTGCCGGTGGTCGACAAGGCCACCATCGCCGGCCTGGTCTGGCGCCGGCGCGAGATCGCCCTGGTCAAGCCGCATCTCGATCGGCTGCGCCTGAAGTTCCGCAGCTTCGACCAGCCGGTGAAGACGCTCTCCGGCGGCAACCAGCAGAAGGTCGTGCTGTCGAAATGGCTGGCGACCGGCCCGCGGGTCCTCATCCTCGACGAGCCGACGCAGGGCATCGACGTGCAGAGCAAGGCCGAGGTCCACGCCATGATCGCCGAGCTCGCCCGCCAGGGGCTGGCGATCGTGCTGATCTCCTCCGAGCTGCCCGAGCTCATCGGCATGTGCGACCGCATCGTCGTCCTGCGCGAGGGGCGGCTCACCGCCGAGTTCTCCGGCGCCGACGTCGACCAGGAGCGCGTCATCCGCGCCGCGACCGATGCGGACGGGGCCGCGCCCGACCGCCGGCTGCCAGGACCTGGGGCTGCGCCGACCGATCGCGCCGGTCGGCCGGAGGCGCCGATCCCGGCGCTACGCCGATTTCTCGCCTCCCGCGAGCTCGGGCTCGCCGCCGCCATCGCCGCCGTGGTCCTGCCGATCGCCGTGCTCAACCCGCGCATGCTCGGCGCCGCCAACCTCACCGCCCTCGCCATGGACGCGGCGCTGCTGATGATCGCCGCCGCGGCCCAGATGCTGGTGATTCTCACCCGCAACATCGACCTTTCCGTCGCCTCGGTGATCGGCCTCGCCGCCTACGGCTCCGCCAGCGCCATGCATGCCTGGCCCGGCCTGCCGGTCTCCGGCGGCGTCGCCGTCGGCTGCGCCATCGGCCTTGCCTGCGGCCTCGTCAACGGCCTCGTCGTCACCCTGGGCCGGGTGCCGTCGATCGTGGTGACGCTCGGCACCCTGGCCGTGTTCCGGGGCGTCAACAGCCTGTGGGCCGGCGGCCGGCAGATCAGCGCCGACCAGGTGCCGCAGGCCTGGCTCGACCTCACCAGCGCCCGCATCCTCGGCGTGCCCATGGTCATCCTGATCGCGGCGGCGACGCTGGCCCTGATTGCTCTCGCTCTGCGCCGCCTGCCGATCGGGCGCGAGCTCTACGCCATCGGCTCCAATCCCGACGGCGCGGCCCTGATCGGCATCCGCAGCACCGCGCTGGTGCTCGGCGCCTTCGCCGTCGCCGGCCTGCTCGCCGGCTTCGACGGGGCGCTCTGGGCCTCGCGCTATGCCACCATCGACGCTCGGGTCGCCATGGGCTTCGAGCTCACGGTCATCGCCGCCGTCGTGGTCGGGGGCGTCGCGATCCGCGGCGGAGCCGGCACGGTCGCCGGCATGGTGCTGGGCGCGCTGACCCTCCTGGTCATCCGCAACGGGCTGACGCTGGTGCGGGTCGACCCGCTGTGGCTGCAGGGCGTCTACGGCCTGATCATCCTGGTGGCGGTCGGAATCGACGCCCTGCTGGCGCGCCGGGCCCATGCCACCGGCGGGAGGGCGCCATGACGGCCATCATCCGCCGCCTCGCCGGCTGGGACGGCTTCCTGGCGGCGCTGACCCTGGCGACGCTGCTCTATGCCGTGCTGGCGCTGCCGACCTTCGCCACGGCCTTCAACATCTCCCAGGCCATTGCCGGCGTGTCGGAGCGGGCGTTGATCGTGCTGCCGATGGTGCTCCTCATCATCGCCCGCGAGATCGATCTCTCCGTCGCCAGCATCCTCGCCCTCAGCAGCGTGGTCTTCGGCATGATGGTGCAGGCCGGCCTGCCGCTCGCCGCGGCCATGCCGCTGACCCTGCTGGCCGGGGGGCTGGCGGGCGCCTTCAACGGGGCGCTGGTGACCGGCCTCGGCCTGCCGTCCCTGGTGGTGACGCTCGGCACCATGGCGATGTTTCGCGGCATCGGCTACATCCTGCTCGGCTCGGCCTCGGTGAATGCCTTTCCCGACGCCTTCACCGATTTCGGCATCGACACGCTCGGCGACACGCCGATCCCGCTCACCATCCTGCCCTTCCTGGTGCTGGCGCCGGTCTTCGCGGTGGTGCTGCAGGCGACGCCGACCGGCCGGCGCATCTACGCCCTCGGCGGCAGCCCGAGCGCGGCGCGCTATGCCGGCGTGCGCACCGAGCGCATCCGCTTTGCGCTGTTCGTGGTCTCGGGCTTCGTCTGCGCCCTCGCCGGCATCGTCTTCACCGCAAGGCTGGCCAATGCCCGCGCCAACAACGCCGTCGGCCTCGAGCTCGACGTCATCACCACGGCGCTGCTCGGCGGCATCAGCGTGTTCGGCGGCAAGGGCCGCCTCACCGGCGTGTTCTGGGCGCTGGCGCTGCTTGCCCTGCTGCGCAACATCCTCGGCCTGCAGCAGATCGGCGGCGACGCCCAGGGCACGGTCGTCGGCCTCCTGCTGATCCTGTCGCTGCTGGCCGGCAACATCGCCCGCGGCGCCTTCGAGAGGCTGCGCAGCCGCAGGAGCGCGCCGGCTTCGGCCAGCCGCGGTGATCTCTGATCAAAGATCGGAGATCACGACGCAGAGAAGAAGACCGGGATCGCAGCGATCCCGACAACGAGGAGGAGACGGACATGACATCGAAGACGGCGACGTTCGCGGCGCTGGCGCTCGGATCCATGCTGGCCGCCACCGGCGCTCTGGCGCAGCAATGCGCCAGCGGCCCGGTGACGGTCGGGTTCCTGCCCAAGCTCGACACCGACCCCTATTTCCAGGTGGCCAGGACCGGCGCCGAGGAGGCGGCGGCCGAGATCGGCGGCAAGGTGGTGCAGCAGGCGCCGTCCCAGGCCACGGCCGAGGCGCAGATCGAGTTCGTCAACAACCTCGTGGCCCAGAAGGTCGACGTCATCGCCATCGCCGGCAACGATGCCAATGCGGTCGCCCCGGCGTTGAAGCGCGCGGCCAAGCAGGGCGTGCGCGTGGTCGCCTATGACAGCGACGTCGCCGCCGATGCCCGCTCCCTGTTCCTCAACCAGGCCAAGGGCGACAGCCTGGCCGAGATGATGCTGGAGAGCATGGGGCAGATGCTCAACTACGAGGGCGATTTCGCCATCCTGTCCTCGACCCCGACGGCGACCAACCAGAACGCCTGGATCGACTTCATGAAGGCCAGGCTGAAGGAGCCGAAATACGCCAAGATGAAGCTGGTCCAGATCGCCTATGGCGAGGAGAGCGAGCAGGTCAACCAGCAGCAGGCCCTGGCGCTGGTCGAAGCCTTCCCCAACCTCAAGGGCATCATCATTCCCGCCGGCATCGGCCTGCCCGCCGCCGCGCGCGCCATGGAGCAGGCCGGCTCCCTCGGCAAGGTCAAGCTCACCGGGCTCGCCCCGGCGACGCTGATCAAGAAGTACATTCAGAACGGCACGGTCCAGGACATCTGGTGGAACGTCAAGGACCTGGGCTACCTCACCTACCACGCCGCCCAGCTCGTCGCGCAGTGCAAGCTCACCGGCAAGGAGGGCGAGAGCTTCAAGGCCGGGCGCCTCGGCGACTACACCGTCGGCGCCAAGGGCGAGGTCGTGCTCGGCCCGGCCCAGATCGTCACGCCCAAGAACGTCGACGAGTTCAAGTTCTGACGGGGGCCTGTCTCCCGCGGCACGCCCGGCACGGCGCTTGCTTGCCGGGCGTCTGTCGACCATGGGACCGCGCCTCGCCGAGCTTATGCCGAAATTTTCATCGCAGGATCGCTCGACGCGCATCGCCATCGTCGACGAGAACCCGGTGCGCAGTGCCATCATCGAGACGGGGCTTCGGGAGGCCGGCTACGCCGACATCGTCCGGATCGGCGAGACCGCGGCGCTGCTCAAGCGCCTCGACGCGCTGGAGCCCGATGTCGTCCTGATCGACCTGGAGAGCCCGAGCCGCGACGTGCTGGAGAGCATGTTCACGGTGAGCCGCACCGTCCGCCGCCCGGTGGCGATGTTCGTCGACCAGTCCGACACCGCCATGATCGAGGCGGCGGTCGATGCCGGCGTCTCCGCCTATATCGTCGACGGCCTGCGCAAGGAGCGGGTCAAGGCCATCCTCGACATGGCGATCAGCCGCTTCAACGCCTTCGACCGGCTGCGGCGCGAGCTCGCCGAGGCCCGGACCCAGCTCGAGGAGCGCAAGGTCATCGACCGCGCCAAGGGCATCCTGATGAAGGCCCGCGCCATTCCGGAGGAGGAGGCCTATGCCCTGCTGCGCCGCGCAGCCATGAACGAGAACCGGCGCATCGCCGACGTCGCCCAGTCGATCATCACCGCTGCGGATCTCCTGCGATGAGCACAAGCCTGCGCATCGGCTTCCTGCCGCTCGTCGACGCCGCGCTGCTGGTGGCGGCGCGGGAGGAAGGCTTCGCCGAGGCCGAGGGCCTGTCGGTCGACCTCGTCCGCGACGTCAGCTGGGCCAATCTGCGCGACCGTCTGGCCGTCGGCATGCTCGACGCGGCGCAGATGCTCGCCCCGGCGGCGATCGCCTCCACGCTCGGCCTCGGCCATCTCACCGTGCCCATGGCGGCGCCGGTCATGCTGAGCCGCAACGGCAACGCCATCACCCTGTCGACCCGGCTCTTCGCCGCCATGGCCGAGGCGGCCGAGGGCGACATCGCCGACGTGGCGGTGTCGGCGCGGGCCTTCGCCGCGGTGACCGCCGCCCGGCTGGCGCGCGGCGAGGGGCCGCCGGTGCTGGCCACCGTCTTCCCCTTCTCCACCCATGCCCTGCTGGTCGAGGCCTGGCTGCGCCGGGCCGGGCTCAGGGCGGGCGAGGACATCCCGACGGTGGTGCTGCCGCCGCAGCTGATGGCGGCGAGCCTCGCCAACGGCCAGATCGACGGCTTCTGCGCCGGCGCGCCCTGGAACGTGCTGGCGGTCGAGGCCGGCCACGGCGCCGTGGCGGCGCTCGGCCTCGACCTGATCGCCGACGCCCCGGAAAAGCTCCTGGTCTTCCCGGCGGCGGAGATCGACCGGCGTGCCGACACCGCCCTCGCCCTGGCCCGCGCCGTGCTGGCGGCGGCGCGCTGGGCGCAGGCGCCCGACCATCGCGCCCGCCTCGCCGTGCACATGGCCGGCTCCGCCTATCTCGACATGCCCGCGGTGCGGATCGAGGCGATCCTCGCCGGGCGTATCGCGCTCGGCGCCGGCCGCCCGCCCCGCCTCGCCCCGGCCTATCTCAGGATCGATCCGGCGGCCCTGGCGCCGGGCGCCGAGGTGGCCGACCGCCTGATCGACGCCATGGTCGCAGCCGGCCAGATGCAGGATGGGCCGGCGGCGCGCGCCCTGGCCCGCGGCGTGTTCCGCGAAGACCTGCACCGCCTCGCCACCTGAGCCGACGCCGGCCCGATCCTTGGGCGGCGTGCCGAAAATTTGTGCAGCGCAGCACGCCGACCGCCGGATGCCTCCACCGATACGGTTGCGGTCAAGTCGTTGATCCTGTTCCGGAGTCCGGGATCGGCGAGGTCTGGCACGCCGCTTGCTCACCTTGGAGCGACTACAGCCGGGCGATGCTGCCCGGCACGCCGCTCCAACGCCGGACGGCATCAGGCAAAGCCGCTGCGCGATTTCGACCGTCCACGGGGACGTCGGGGTCGTTCGGCGGCTTTTTCTTTGGCTCATGCTGTCCGCGACGGGGGGACGGCGCAACCGACGGATCGTCCATGACCGGATTTGTCAAAGCTGCCGACAGGCGTGCCGGCGAGCCCAGCCGCCGCGCGGTGATCAAGGGGGCCGCCGGCGCCGCCGCCCTCCTCGCCGCCGCCCGGATCGCTCTGCCTGCCGGCGCCCATGCCGAGGGCGCCGGTCCCGAGGTCGCCGGCGTCAAGCTCGGCTACATCGCCCTGACCGACGCCTCGCCCCTGATCATCGCCAAGGAGAAGGGCCTCTTCGCCAGGCACGGCCTGCCCGATGTCGAGGTGCTGAAGCAGGCGTCCTGGGGTGCCCTGCGCGACAACATGGTGCTGGGCGGCGCCAGCAACGGCATCGACGGCGCCCATATCCTGACGCCGCTGCCCTACCTTATGACCTCAGGCAAGGTGACGCAGAACAACGTGCCGGTGCCGATGGTGATCCTGGCGCGGCTCAACCTCGACTGCCAGGGCATCTCCGTCTCCAACGCGTACAAGGACCTCGGCGTCGGCCTCGACGCCTCCAAGCTCAAGGCGGCCTTCGAGGCCAGGAAGGCGGCGGGCAAGGAGGTCAAGGTCGCCATGACCTTCCCGGGCGGGACCCACGACATGTGGATCCGCTACTGGCTGGCCGCCGCCGGCATCGACCCGGACAAGGACGTCTCCACCATCGTCGTGCCGCCGGCCCAGATGGTGGCGAACATGAAGGTCGGCACCATGGACGCCTTCTGCGTCGGCGAGCCCTGGAACGAGCAGCTCGTCCATCAGGGCATCGGCTTCACCGCAGCCACGACAGGCGAATTGTGGAAGAGGCACCCGGAGAAGTCGCTCGGCCTGCGCGCCGACTGGGTGGAGAAGAACCCGCGGGCGGCGCAGGCCCTGCTGATGGCGGTGCTGGAAGCCCAGCAATGGTGCGACAAGGCAGAAAACAAGGACGAGATGGCGGCGATCGTCGGCCGCCGCCAATGGTTCAACGTGCCGGTCGCCGACATTATCGGCCGCATCAAGGGCGACATCAATTACGGCAATGGCCGCGTCGCCACCGGCACCGACCTCTACATGAAGTTCTGGGCCGGCGGCGCCGCCTTCCCCTATGCCAGCCATGACGCCTGGTTCCTCACCGAGAACATCCGCTGGGGCAAGCTCGCCGCCGACACCGACGTCAAGGCGCTGATCGCCAAGGTGAACCGTGCCGATCTCTGGCGCGAGGCGGCCAAGGCCCTGGGCGTCGCCGCCGCCGACATCCCGGCCGGCGACAGCCGCGGCCCCGAGACCTTCTTCGACGGCAAGGTGTTCGACCCCGCCGACCCCGCCGCCTACCTCAAGAGCCAGACGATCAAGCGCCTGGCGTGACCGGTCCCAGCCTCTCGATGGAGCGCGCCATGCCTCTCGCCGCCGTCAAGTCGACCCCGGCCGTCCCGACCCCTGCCGCCGGCGTCGCCGAGCCGCGCGTCATCCCGCTGCCGCCTCCGAAAAAGCCCCCGGTCGGCCTCTGGGGCCGGCGCCTGCGCGCCCTGGCGGCGGCCGTCGTGCCGCCGGCCATCACGCTGATCCTGCTGCTCTTGATCTGGCAGGTCGCCTTCGACCAGCCCGGCTCCTCGCTGCCGAGCCCGCTGCGGGTCTGGGCCGACGCCCAGGACCTGATCCTGCAGCCCTTCTACGTCGCGGGATCGCAGGACATGGGCCTGGGCTGGCGGGTGCTGGTCTCGCTGCAGCGCGTCGCCCACGGCTTCGGTCTTGCCGCGGTCGCCGGCGTCCTGGTCGGCGCCATCATCGGCCAGTCGGTCTGGGCGATGCGCGGCCTCGACCCGATCTTCCAGGTGTTGCGCACGGTGCCGCCGCTCGCCTGGCTGCCGATCTCGCTGGCTGCCTTCCGCGACAGCCAGCCTTCGGCGATCTTCGTCATCTTCATCACCGCGATCTGGCCGGTGATCATCAACACCGCCGTCGGCGTGCGCAACATCCCGCAGGACTACCGCAACGTCGCCAAGGTCCTGCGCCTCAACCCCGTCGAGTTCTTCTGGCGGATCATGCTGCCCTCGGCGGCGCCCTACATCTTCACCGGCCTTCGCATCGGCATCGGCCTGTCCTGGCTCGCCATCGTCGCCGCCGAGATGCTGACCGGCGGCGTCGGCATCGGCTTCTTCATCTGGGACGCGTGGAACTCCTCGCGCCTGTCCGACATCATCGTCGCGCTCGTCTATATCGGCATCGTCGGCTTCGCCCTCGACCGCCTGGTCGGCGCGATCGGTGCCCTCGTCACCCGCGGCAGCGCCGCAAGCTGAGGACGACGCCGATGCACGCCTATCTCAAGGTCGACCACGTCGACAAGGCCTTCACCCGCGGCACCGCGACGACGCAGGTCCTCCGGGACGTCACCCTCACCATCGAGCGCGGCGAGTTCGTGTCGATCATCGGCCATTCCGGCTGCGGCAAGTCGACCCTGCTCAACCTGATCGCCGGGCTGACGCCGGTGAGCGCCGGGGCGATCCTCCTAGAGAACAAGGAGGTCAACGCGCCGGGCCCGGACCGCGCCGTGGTGTTCCAGAACCACAGCCTGCTGCCCTGGCTGTCGGTCTACGACAATGTCCGCCTGGCGGTGGACAAGGTCTTCGGCGCCGGCAAGACCCGGGCGGAGCGGCGCGACTGGGTGATGCACAATCTCGACCTCGTGCAGATGGTCCACGCCAAGGACAAGCGCCCCTCCGAGATCTCCGGCGGCATGAAGCAGCGGGTCGGCCTCGCCAGGGCACTGTCGATGGAGCCGAAGATCCTGCTGCTCGACGAGCCGTTCGGGGCGCTCGATGCGCTGACGCGAGCCCATCTCCAGGACCAGGTGATGGAGATCCACGCGCGCCTGGGCGCCACGACCATCATGATCACCCACGACGTCGATGAGGCCGCGCTGCTCTCCGACCGCATCGTGATGATGACCAACGGCCCCTCGGCCACGATCGGCGACATCCTCGGCGTGCCGCTGCCGCGCCCGCGCCGCCGCCTCGAGCTCGCGGCCAACCCGACCTATCTGCGCACCCGCGAGGCCGTCCTGAAATTCCTCTACGAGCGCCACCGCTTCGTCGAGGCGGCCTGACCATCCCATCCCGACACCCCGGAGCCGGACCATGACGCCGCAGCAGATCGAGCTCGTCCAATCGTCCTTCGCCCGCGTCGCGCCGATCGCCGACACCGCTGCCGGCCTGTTCTACGGCCGTCTGTTCGAGATCGCGCCGGAGGTGAAGCCGCTCTTCCCCCGCGACATGGAGGGGCAGGGCCGCAAGCTGATGGCGGCGCTCGCCACCGTGGTCGCCGGCCTCGGCCGGCTGGAAGCGCTCCTGCCGGCGATCAAGGCCATGGCGGCGCGGCATGTCGGCTACGGCGTCACCGCCGCGCACTACGCCCCGGTCGGCACGGCGCTGATCTGGACCCTGGAGCAGGGCCTCGGCGAGGGCTTCACTCCCGAGGTCCGCGAGGCCTGGCTCTCGGCCTATGGCGCCCTCGCCGGGGTGATGATCGCCGAGGCCTATGGCGAGGAGGCCGCGGCCTGACCGGCCGCGACGGGGCAGCCATGACGGAAAACCTTCTCATCGTCGGCAACGGCATGGCCAGCGTCCGCCTCTGCGAAGAGCTGGCCGCCCGTGCGCCGGGCCGCTTCGCCGTCACGGTCGTCGGCGCCGAGCCGCTGCCCGGCTACAACCGGGTGCTGCTCTCGGCGCTGCTCGCCGGCGAGGTCGGCGAGGCCGACATCGCCTTGTGCGATACGGCCTGGTACGCGGCGCAGGGCATCCGCCTGATCACCGGCCGGCGGGTCGAGGCGCTCGACCTGCCCGGCCGTGCCGCGACCCTCTCCGATGGTGGCGGCATCGGCTTCGACCGCCTGGTGCTCGCCACCGGCTCCACGCCGATCCGCCTGGCGGTGCCGGGCATGGACCTGCCGGGCGTCATGACCTTCCGCGACCTCGCCGACCTGCCGGCCCTCGGCGCCGCCGCCCGCTCCGGCGGCCGCGTCGCGGTGATCGGCGGCGGGCTGCTCGGTATCGAGGCCGCCCATGCCCTGGCCAAGGGCGGGGCCGACGTCACCCTCGTCCACGTCACGGACCGTCTGATGGATCGCCAGCTCGATGTCAGCGCCGCCGCCTTCCTGAGGCGCGCCGTCGAGCGCAAGGGCATCCGGCTGCGCCTGTCGGCGCAGACCGCGGCGGTCGACGGCGCCGGCCGGGCCGAGGCGCTGGTGCTGGCCGACGGCGAGCGCCTGCCGACCGACCTCGTGGTGGTCGCGGTGGGCGTCCGGCCCAACGTCGCCCTCGCCGCGGCCGCCGGCCTGCCGGTCGGGCGCGGCATCCTGGTCGACGACGGCCTGACCACGAGCCTGCCCTTCGTCCACGCCGTCGGCGAGTGCGCCGAGCACCGCGGCATGGTCTACGGCCTGGTCGAGCCCGCCTATGACCAGGTGGGCGTGCTGGCCCGGCGGCTGGCCGGCGAGGCCGAGGCCCTCTATGGCGGCACGGCGCTCTCCACCAACCTCAAGGTTTCCGGTGTGCCGGTGTTCTCCGCCGGCGACGTCCAGGGCGAGGCCGGCACCGACGCGATCCTGCTGGAGGATCGGGGCCTCGGCCTGTTCAGGAAGCTGGTGCTGCGCGGCGACCGCCTGGTCGGCGCTGTGCTGGTCGGCGAGGCCGACGATGCGCTCTGGTACCGCGACCTCATCCGTCGCGGCGACGACGTCGCCGCCATCCGCGACGACCTCATCTTCGGCCGCGCCTTCTGCGACGGCGCCATCCGGGAGGCCGCATGACCCAGGATTTCACCCCCGACCAGAAGCGCTATCTGGAGGGCTTCGTCTCCGGCATGCAGGCGGTGCGCGGCGCCAGGGCGCCGTCCGCGGCACCGGTCGCCGCGGTGCCGACCGGGCCGGACGCCGCCCATGTCCGGGCGCAGGACGCCGCCGCCGCCGCCGGCCGCAAGCTGGTCGACCAGGAGAAGTGGAAGCGGGCCGAGCATCCCTTCGACGCCTATCCCAGGCTGAGGCACCAGGCACGCGAGGGCGCCTTTCCCAAGCCGGAGGACAATTTCCGCTGGCGCTATTTCGGGCTGTTCTACGTGGCCCCCGCCCAGGCGAGCTACATGGCGCGGCTGCGCATCCCCAACGGCATCCTCACCCATTGGCAGCTCGCCGGCATGGCCGAGATCGCCGAGCGCCACGGCGGCGGCTATGCCCATGTCACCACCCGCGCCAACCTGCAGATCCGCGAGATCAGGCCGGACGACGCGGTGCGCGTGGTCGAGGCGGTGCAGGACCTCGGCCTGTGCTCGCGCGGCTCGGGCGCCGACAATATCCGCAACGTCACCGGCTCGGCCACCGCCGGCATCGACCCGCAGGAGCTCTGCGACACGCGGCCCCTGGCGCGGGAGTGGCACCACCACATCCTCAACGACCGCTCGCTCTATGGGCTGCCGCGCAAGTTCAACGTCGCCTTCGACGGCGGCGGCCGCATCGCCACGCTGGAGGAGACCAACGACATCGGCTTCCAGGCAGTGGAGGTGCGCGGGGAGCACGGCGCCGAGCCGGGCCTCTGGTTCCGCCTCGTGCTCGGCGGCATCACCGGCCATCGCGACCTCGCGCGCCCGACCGGCGTCTTCTGCCGCGCCGAGGAGTGCTGCGCCGTCGCCGACGCCATCGTCCGCGTCTTCATCGACCATGGCGACCGCACCGACCGCACCAAGGCGCGGATGAAATATGTGCTCGACGCCTGGGGCTTCGAGAAATACCTCGCCGCGGTCGAGGAGAAGCTCGGCCGGCCGCTGACCCGCATCGCCGAGGCGGCGGTGGCGCCGCGCCCGCCGGTCGACCGCGCCGCCCATATCGGCCTGCACCCCCAGCGCCAGCCCGGGCTCAACTGGCTCGGCGTCGCCCTGCCGGTCGGGAAGATGACGGCGGCCGAGATGCGCGGCCTCGCTGCCCTCGCCCGCGACCTGGGCGACGGCGACATCCGCCTGACGGTCTGGCAGAACCTCATCCTCTCAGGCGTGCCGGACGAGCGGGCGGACGCCGCCAAGGCCGCGGTCGAGGCGCTCGGCCTCGGCTGGCGGGCGACCTCGCTGCGCGCCGGCCTGGTCGCCTGCACCGGCGCCACCGGCTGCAAGTTCGCCGCTGCCCATACCAAGGAGGACGCGCTCGCCATCGCCGACCACATCGATGCGCGGCTCAGCCTGGACGTGCCGGTGAACGTGCACCTGACCGGCTGCCATCATTCCTGCGCCCAGCACTATGTCGGCGATATCGGCCTGGTCGGCGCCAAGGTGACGGTGAGCGAGGAGGGCGACCAGGTGGAGGGCTACACCATCGTGGTCGGCGGCGGCTTCGCCGACCAGGCGCGCATCGGGCGCGAGCTCTGGCGCGAGGTGCCGGCGACCGCCTGCGCCGGCAAGGTCGAGGCCCTGCTGCGCGCCTATCTCGACCATCGGTCCGGCTCGCAGGAAAGCTTCCAGGCCTTCACCCAGCGCCATGAGCCCGAGGCGCTGCGCAGGCTGGCGGAGGCGTCATGAGCGTCCAGATCCCGCCGCCCCGCATGCTCGTGCCCGAGAGCGCGCCGTTCACGCCGGAGCAGCGCGCCTGGCTGAACGGCTTCTTCGCCGCCGTGGTGACGGCGGACGGGGCGCCGATGCCGCTCACCGCGGCGGAAGGGGCCGCGCTGATGCCGGAGGCGGCCGCCCCGGCGCTCGCCGACAACGATAGCGCGCCCTGGCACGATCCCAGCCTGCCGCTCGACGAGCGCCTCGCCATGGCCGCCGGCCGGCCGCTGGCGCCGCGCCTGATGGCCGCCATGGCGCAGCAGGATTGCGGCCAGTGCGGCTACAGCTGCGCCGACTATGCCAATGCCCTGTTCCTGAAGAAGGAGGAGCGGCTCACCCTGTGCGCGCCGGGCGGCAAGGAGACCGCCCGCATGCTCCGGCAGCTCGCGGCCGAGATCGGCGAGGCCCCGGCGGCCGTGCCGGTCGCGGGCGACGCCAAGCCCGTCGCCGGCCCCGCCGGCGAGCCCGGGCGTTCCCGCGACAACCCGGCCGAGGCCGCGTTCCTGTCGCGGCGGCGCCTCAACGGCGAAGGCTCGGCCAAGACCACCTGGCATGTCGAGTTCGACCTTGCCGCCAGCGGGCTCGACTATGCCCCGGGCGACAGCTTCGGCGTCTTCCCGAAGAACCCGCCGGCGCTCGCCGACCAGGTCATCGCCATGCTCGGCGCCCGGCCGGAAGGGTTGGTGCGGGGCAGGCCGCTGCGCGATGTCCTGATCGAGGATGTCGGCCTCGGCGCCCCGCCCGACGCCCTGTTCCAGCTCTTCTCCTATGTCAGCGGCGGCGACCTCAGGCGCAAGGCGCGGGCGCTGGCCAACGGCGAGGATCCCGACGGCGACGCCGCGACGCTCGACGTCCTGGCGGCGCTGCACAAGTTCCCCGGTGTCCGGCCGGGCGCGGAAGCCTTCGTCGAGGCGCTCGAGCCGCTGCAGCCGCGGCTCTATTCGATCTCCTCGTCGCTCGCCGCCAATCCCGGCCGGGTTTCGCTCACCGTCGACACGGTGCGCTACCGCATCGGCCCGCGCGAGCGGCTCGGCGTTGCCTCCACCTTCCTGGGGGAGCGCCTCGGTCTGGGCGAGACGCTGCGGGTCTATGTGCAGAAGGCGCACGGCTTCCGCCTGCCGGCCGATCCGGCGACGCCCGTCATCATGATCGGGCCGGGCACCGGCGTCGCCCCGTTCCGCGCCTTCCTGCAGGAGCGCCGGGCGGTGGGGGAGCCCGGGCGGAACTGGCTGTTCTTCGGCCATCAGCGGCGCGACCACGACTTCTTCTACGAGGACGAGTTCGCCGCCATGCGCGACAGCGGCCTGCTGACGCGGCTGTCCCTGGCCTGGTCGCGCGACGGCCGGGAGAAGTTCTACGTGCAGGACCGCATGCGCGAGGTCGGGGCGGAGCTGTGGCGCTGGATCGCCGAGGGCGCTCATCTCTATGTCTGCGGCGATGCCAGGCGCATGGCGCGCGACGTCGAGCGCGCCCTGGTCGACATCGTCGCCGAGGCGGGCGCCCGCTCGGCCGAGGAGGCCGCGGCCTTCGTCGCCGGGCTGAAGAAGGCCAGCCGCTACCAGGCGGACGTCTATTGATGAACGCGCACGCGCCGTCGCCGACGGTCCGCACCATCTGCCCCTATTGCGGCGTCGGCTGCGGCGTCCTCGTGACGCCGGACGGCGCCGGTGGCGCGGCCGTCGCCGGCGACCCCGGCCATCCCGCCAATGCCGGGCGGCTCTGCGTCAAGGGCGCGGCGCTCGGCGAGACGCTGGCGACCGGCGGGCGCCTGCTCCACCCGACGATCCACGGCGTGCGCTCCACCTGGAACCGGGCGCTCGATGCGGTCGCGGACGGGTTCCGGCGCACCCTGGAGACGCACGGGCCGGAGGCGGTCGCCCTCTATCTCTCCGGCCAGCTCCTCACCGAGGACTATTACGTCGCCAACAAGCTGATGAAGGGCTTCCTCGGCTCGGCCAATGTCGACACCAATTCGCGCCTGTGCATGGCCTCCTCCGTCGCCGGCCATCGCCGCGCCTTCGGCTCCGACACGGTGCCGGGCTGCTACGAGGATCTCGACGAGGCCGACCTGATCGTGCTGGTCGGCTCCAACGCCGCCTGGTGCCACCCCGTGCTGTTCCAGCGCATGGAAAAAGCGCGGGGGCGCGGCGCACGCCTGGTCGTGGTCGATCCGCGCCGCACCGTCACCGCCGAAGGGGCCGATCTCCATCTCGCCCTCGCGCCCGGCACGGACAGCGTCCTGTTCGCCCGCCTGCTGGTCGAGATCGTCGAGCGCGGCGCCCTCGACCGCGATTTCGTCGCTCGCCACACCGCCGGGCTCGACGAGGCGCTGGCGGCCGCCCGGGCGATCGCGCCGGACGCGGCCTCGGCGGCGGCGCGCTGCGGCCTGGAGGGGGAGGCGCTCGTCGCTTTCCTCGACTGGTGGATCGGCACGCCGCGCGTCGTCACCTGCTTCAGCCAGGGCGTGAACCAGTCGGCGCAGGGCACCGACAAGGTCAACGCCATCCTCAACGCCCATCTCGCCACCGGGCGCATCGGCCGGCCGGGCTGCGGCCCGTTCTCCCTCACCGGCCAGCCCAACGCCATGGGCGGGCGCGAGGTCGGCGGCCTCGCCAATCAGCTCGCGGCGCATATGGGTTTCTCGCCGGAGGAGGTCGAAAGGGTCGGGCGCTTCTGGCAGGCGCCGCGCATGGCGCGGCACGAGGGCCGCAAGGCGGTGGCGATGTTCGAAGCCGTCGAGCGCGGCGAGATCAGGGCGCTGTGGATCCTGTCGACCAACCCCGCCGTGAGCCTGCCGCGCGCCGATGCCATGCGAGCGGCCCTGAAGCGGCTCGACTTCCTGGCGGTGTCGGACATCTCCGCCCATGCCGACGGCATCCTCGACGCGGCGACGGTGGTGCTGCCGGCGGCCGCCTGGGGCGAGAAGGACGGCACCGTCACCAATTCCGAGCGCCGCATCTCGCGCCAGCGCCCGTTCCGGCCGCCGCCGGGCGAGGCCAGGCCCGACTGGTGGCAGCTCGCCGAGGTCGCCCGCCGCCTCGGCCATGGCGAGGCCTTCGCCTATGCCGGGCCCGCCGCCGTCTTCCGCGAGCATGCCGCGCTGTCCGCCTTCGAGAACGAGGGCCGCCGCGCCTTCGACATCGGCGGCCTCGCCGAGCTCACGGACGAGGCCTATGACCGGCTGGAGCCGGTGCAATGGCCGCTGCGCAGGGGCGAGGCGGAAGGCCGGCGCCGCCTGTTCGCCGAGGGCGGCTTCACCCATGCCGACGGCCGGGCGCGCTTCGTCGCCATCGCGGTGCCGGCGCTCGCCGCCATGCCCTCGCCGGACTATCCGCTGCTCCTCAACACCGGGCGGGTGCGCGACCATTGGCATACCATGACGCGCACCGGCCTCAGCCCGCGGCTCGCCCGCCATCGCGGTGCCCCCTTCCTCGAGGTCCATCCCGCCGACGCCGCGCGCTTCGGCCTGGTGGACGGGGGCTTCGCCGCGGTGCGCAGCCCGCACGGCGAGGTGCAGCTCAAGGTCGTCGTCACCGAAGGCCAGCGGCCGGGCTCGCTGTTCGCCCCGATCCACTGGACCGACGCCACCGCCGGCCGCGCCCGCGTCGGCGCGCTGGTGCATGCGATCACCGACCCGGTATCGGGCCAGCCCGATTCGAAGGCGGTGCCCGTCGCCGTCCGTCCCTGCGCCGTCGCCGCGCAGGGCTACATCGTCTCACGCCGGCGCCTGTCGCTGCCGGCCTGGCTCGGCCATGCCCGCATGGCGGTCGCGGGCGGAGAGGCCGTCACCTTCGCCAGCGTCCGGGATCCCGCGGCGCTGCACGCTCTCCTGTCGAACTGGCTCGGCCTGGAGGCGGCGCCGCTGGTACGGTCGGACCGGCGCGCCGGCACGCACCGGTCGGCGTCTCTTTCCGGCGGGCGGCTCGACATGCTGCTCGCCACCGCTCCCGAGAGCGACGAGGCGGCGCTCGACCGAGCCATCGCCCTGCTGGGCGAGGAGCGCATCGACCTGGCGACGCGCCGCTACCTCCTGGCCGGCCGCGGCCCGGCAGGCGACCGCAGCGCCGGGCCGCTGGTCTGCGCCTGCTTCGGCGTGCATCGCGCGGCGATCGAGGCGGCCGTCGGCGACGGCGCAAGCAACGTCGAAGCGGTCGGCGCGCGCTTGCGCGCCGGCACCAATTGCGGTTCGTGCCGGCCGGAGATCCGCCGGCTGATCGAGGCGATGGGGATACCGGCGGCCTGAGGCGGCGCGAGCGACGCCGGCTCAGTGCAGGCTGCCGCCCCCGCCATAGGCGACCCAGACATTGGGCTCCTCGTAGCGGCCGATCCGGCGGGTGGGATCGACCGAGATCGGCACCAGGGCGCCGTCGATGAGGAAGTCCCCGGACGCTTCCAGCTCCCGGCCGGCCCAGGTCTCCCAGAAGCCGAGCGGCTCCTCCACGACCATGGAGCGCTCGCAGGGGCGGACCAGGCGGCCGCCCTCCGACAGATGGGCGCGCAGCCAGGGATCGAAGATCCGGCCCTTGTCGTCCACCCAGTTCACATAGTCGCCGATCGGCACGAGGGGATGGGCGTCCTTGCGCGTCGGCCGCACCGGCGCGATCAGCCCGTCCAGCCCCATCCGGCCGGAAAGGTCGCGCAAGGCCCGGATCATCGTCCGGGCATGGCCCTTGCCGCGATGGACGGTCGGCACCGAGATCGCCAGCGCGCCCAGCATGTTCGCCCGGCCGCCGCGACGCGCCGCCGCCCGCTCGACCATCCAGTCCCAGCCCTCCGCCGGCAGCTCGTCCGGGCCGGAACAGGCGACGGGCACGCAGCAGGCGACGGCGACCGGGTAGTCCGTCTCGGGATCGACGAGGCAGAGCTGGCAGTCCGCGAACTCTTCCAGGAGATCGTCGTAGAAGTTGTGATGAGCGGCCGTGTAATTCAGAAAGCCGACCGGGCCCCAGGTCGCATGTTCGAGGGCGATCGCTGCCCGCCGCAAATCAGGACTGTAGCTCCTTGGCCGAATAACCAGATTTGTCACTGTCAAACTCGCGGAATTGAACGACTGCGGTGCTGGCCGCGCAGTATCGGCGCGATTTAATAATATATTAACCATATTTGTGCAATCAGGATTGATGGTTGCGCGAACTCGACAGCGTCTCACCTACGGTAGGTTGCAAGGATTCTCTGTGCCCATGCGCACGCGTGCAATCGGTGCCGGACCGACCGGTCGCCGGCTCCGTTTGTGGCCGAATCCGGTCCGCGACGCCTGTTCCGCCGGGCAACATGTTGTTCAACATTCTGCCGTAGCGTGCTGACGGAATCTCGGATCGGAGCGGGCCGGGCGGTAAGTATTTACAGTCGAGGCGGGTCACCGGGGTTCGAGCCGAGGCGTCAGGATGAAGCGATGGGCAGGGATAGCGGAGCCGGCTGGCGACTTGAATCGCCTGACGACCGCCATTGGACTCGCCATCGCGTTCTTCGGTCTCGCCCTGATCGGCGTCATCGTCTATGCCGGCTGGTCGTCCAACAAGGCGGCCGGTGAAACCGAGACCAAGCTGGTCGATTATGCCATCGACCAGAGCATCGCCCGGGTGCTCAATGAGCAGAAAAGCATTGCCTGGTGGGATGACGCGGTCAAGAACATCGACATCTCTTTCAACGCCGACTGGATCGATGAGCAGATCGGCCTCTTCCTGACCGAAATTTATGGCCAGGACGAACTCTATATCTTCAATTCGCAGGACAAGCCGATCTACGGGTACAAGAAGGGCGGCCGCCTGCAGGGCCTCGAGCGCTTCGATCAGAATCCGCAGTTCAAGGTGCTGCTCCAGGAGATGCGGGAGCGCAAGGCCAAGGGCCTGTTCGAGCGGCCGGACATCTTCGGCGAGGGCCAGGACCAGTTCCACGAGTTCAAGGGCGTCCTCGAATGGGGCAAGTGGCGCGGCCATATCCTCGTCGTCGACGGCCGGCCGGCCATCGTCACGGCCATCACCATCTGCCCGACCCTCGATCCCACATTGCTGAAGGACGAGCCGTATGCGTTGCTCAGCATCGTGTTCATCGACGACCAGTTCGTCCGCAAGATCGGCCGCTCGCTGCTGATGCCCGACCTGGCCCTGGTCAAGGACGGCGCCGCCGACCGCGACGCCATGACCGAGCCCTTCGTCGCCGACGACGGCACGCTGCTCGGCATGTTCAGCTGGAAGCCGCGGCAGCCGGGCGCCGTCATGCTGAACGTCATCCTGCCGCTGGTGCTGCTCGGCATCCTCGGCGCCGGGCTCCTGACGGCGCTGATGCTGCGGCGGCTGCGCGAGACCTCGGCGGAGCTGGCCCGGCGCGAGGCCGAGGCCCAGTACACGGCCAAGCACGATTCGCTGTCCGGCCTGCCGAACCGGCATTATTTCGCCGAGCAGGTCGATCAGGCGCTGCAGGGCCTCGCCGCCGGCACGCCGCCGGCCCTGATCATCGCCTATCTCGACATCGACCGGTTCAAGGACATCAACGACACGCTCGGGCACCAGTCCGGCGATGCGCTGATCCGGGCCGCCGCGCTCCGCCTCCGGGAGGAGTTGGCCCCCGGCGACGTGCTGGCCCGCTTCGGCGGCGACGAGTTCGCCATCCTGCGCACCGCCGACGACACCGGCGCGGCCACCGATCTCGCCGCCCGGCTCAGCGGCGCCTTCGCCGTGCCCTACGCCATCGCCAGCCAGAACGTCAGCGTCACCGCCTCGATCGGCTTCGCCTTCGCGCCGGAGCATGGCCGGACGGTCGATGAGCTGATGCAACGTGCCGACATCGCCCTCTATGCCGCCAAGGCCGCCGGACGCGACCAGGCCCAGTTCTTCTCCGACGAGATGGAGCGGGTGGTCCAGCGCCGGCGCACCGTGGAGATCGACCTGCAGGCCGCGCTGAAGCATGGCGGCCTGTCGCTCTACTACCAGCCCCTGTTCTCCTGCTCCTCCAACGAGGTGACGGGCGTCGAGGCGCTGCTGCGCTGGACCCATCCGACCGAGGGACCGATCGCTCCGTCCGAGTTCATCCCGATCGCCGAGGAGGCGGGGCTGATGCCGGCGCTCGGCTCCTGGGTGCTGGAGCAGGCCTTCGCCGACAGCGCCCGCCTGCCGGACCTGGAAATGTCGATCAACCTGTCGCCGGCGCAGCTGCGCAATGCCGGCATCGAGGATCACCTGGCCAGCCTGATCCAGCGCCACGGCGTGCGCCCCGGGCGCATCATCTTCGAGATCACCGAGAATGTGCTGCTGAACTCCTCGGCCTCCACCACCAAGACCATGGCCTTCATCCGCAATCTCGGCTTCAAGATCGCTCTCGACGATTTCGGCACCGGCTATTCCAGCCTGCGCTATCTCTGCGACTTCAAGTTCGATCGGCTGAAGATCGATCGCTCCTTCGTCACCGGCATCAACCAGACCGGCAACACTTTCGCCATCGCCCAATCCGCCGTCCAGCTCGGCCGGCACCTCGGCATGGACGTCGTCGCCGAGGGCGTGGAGACCGAGGCGGACGCGACCGTGATGCGCTTCCTCGGCTGCACCGCCCTGCAGGGCTACTACTTCGCCCGGCCCATGCCGATCGAACGGCTCGAGGCGGCCGTGCGGGAGTTCGCCCGCGCCCGTCCCCTCGCCGCCGGCGGCGCCGCCTGAGCGGTGTTTGCGCCGGCCGGCTTCCGGCCTATGACGTCCCCGGAGACCTTCGGACCCCGCGGCGCCGCGCCGGTGCGGGCCGCCGCGGCCCATCCCCCGGGGAGACGACGCCAATGCCTGTTCGGACCTATCTCTATGTCGGATGCTGCAATCGCCCGACACCCTATTTCGCCAGCGCCAACGGCCGAGGCATCGCCGCCTTCGTCTTCGACGAGGCCAGCGGCGCGGCCGAGCCGCTGGGCGTGACCGAGGGCATCGACAACCCGACCTTCCTCTCGGTCGATGGCGACGGCCGGGCGCTCCATGCCAATTCCGAGGTGTTCGGCTGGGACGAGGGCACCGTCTCCGCCTATGCCGTCGACCTGGCCAGCGGCGCCCTCGCCTATCTGGAGAAGCAGCCCTCGCGCGGCAGCATCACCGCCCACCACAGCCGGGACCGGACCGGCCGTTTTCTGCTGGTCGCCAATTACGGCATGGGTCCGGTGGAGGGGCGGCCGAACCGCTCGCTCGCCATCCTGCCGATCCGTGCCGGCGGCGGCCTCGCCCCGGCGGTGGCCGAGGCCACGCATCATGGGCAGGGCCCCGATGCCGGGCGCCAGGAGCGGCCGCATGCCCATTGCGTCCTGGCCACGCCCGACAATCGTTTCCTCGCCGTGGCCGATCTCGGCATCGACCAGCTCGTCCTCTACCGCTTCGACGCCGCCACCGGCGCGATCGAGCCGGCGGGCGCCCTCGATCTGCCGCCGGGCTGCGGCCCGCGCCATTTCGTCTTCGATGCCGCCGGCCGCTTCGCCTATCTCGTCAACGAGCTCGGCTCGAGCGTCGCCTCGCTGCGCTTCGACGCGGCCGCCGGCGCTTTCTCGCTGCTGGGGCTGGAGCTGACCGTGCCCGCCGCGGCGGCCGGCAGCAACCATTGCTCGGAGATCCGCCTGTCACCGGCGGGCCGCTTCCTCTATGTCGCCAATCGCGGTCATGACAGCCTGTCGATCCTGCGCATCGACGCCGACGGCCGGGCGGTGCTGCAGGGCACCGTGCCCTCGGGCGGCCGCACGCCGCGCCATTTCGCCTTCGACCCGTCCGGCCGTTTCCTCGCCGTCGCCAACCAGGACAGCGACCGCATCAGCCTCTTCGCCGTCGACGCGGCCACCGGCGCGCTCGTCCCCACCGGTCGCGACATCGCCACCGGCACGCCGACCTGCATCGCCTTCTGCCGGATCGAGACGTGAGCGGCACGGGCGGCCGATACCATCGTATGGTTGCGCCATGCCATGGTGCAATTGACGCCCGCTGGCGCCGCTGGGAGAACGACGCCGTCCTCGTTCCGCGGCTCGGCGTCGCGAGGTGCGTCGAGAAGAGACCGAACAAGGACGATGGACAGCGAACCAACTGGCTGTCCGGCGGCGCTCCGAGGCCGTCGCCGGACAGATATTTTGTCTGATATCGCTCCCAACACCGTCGGCCGGACGGGCGTGGGCCGGGCCTAGCCTGTCCGCACTCGCCTCGCCGGCGCCGTTCAGGGCGACCGAGGAGGCGAGTCATGAACAACGTCATCCCCTTCCGCGGCCGCACCACGGCTGCCGCCGTGCGGACCTCTTCCTGCCCGACCGTCGCCGCCCCGGTGCGCGCGCAGCCGGCCCGCCGTCCGGTGCTCGTCGCCGTGTGGCGTCCGAACCCGATCAGCGGGCGGCCCGAATGCCGCTGGATCTGCGAGCCGCGGGCCGATGACGCCCCCAGTTGTCACATCGCCGAGCGCAGAGCCGCCTAATCTCTCCCGCACCTTCGATGCCGGCCCGGCGGAGCGTCCAGGCCGGAAGCCCTCCGCTTCGGTGCTTTCCTTCGCCGCGAGGTTCAAGATGGTGTTCCATTCCAACGACCGCTCGGGCTACAGCGCCGCCGCCGCGCTGGCCCGTGTGCGGATCCTGCCCAACCTGCACGATCTCCTCGCCTTCGCGCTGATCGCCGCAGTGGTCGCGCTGACCTTCCACGGCGCGGCGGGCATGCGCGCCCCGCTCGCCGGCCTGTCGACCGCGCCGGTGACGCTCGATCCGGCGATGCTGCCGGACTACGCGCTGCGCACCACGCTGCGGATGTTCGCGGCCATCATCGCCTCGCTGGTCTTCACCTTCGTCGTCGCGACCCTGGCGGCCAAGAGCCGCCGGGCGGAGATGATCATCATCCCCGCCCTCGACATCCTGCAGTCGGTGCCGGTGCTCGGCTTCCTGACCTTCACCGTCACCTTCTTCATGAACCTGTTCCCGGGCAGCCAGCTCGGCGCCGAATGCGCGGCGATCTTCGCCATCTTCACCAGCCAGGCCTGGAACATGGCCTTCTCCTTCTACCAGTCGCTGCGCACCGTGCCGCGCGACCTCGACGAGGTCAGCCGCGGCTTCCGCCTGTCGGTCTGGCAGCGGTTCTGGCGGCTGGAGGCACCCTTCGCCGCGCCGGGCCTGATCTGGAACACGATGATGTCGATGTCCGGCGGCTGGTTCTTCGTCGTCGCCTCCGAGGCGATCACCGTCGGCGACACCACCGTCCAGCTGCCCGGCCTCGGCTCCTGGCTGGCGGTCGCCATCGACAAGCAGGACTTCGCCGCCGTGGCCTGGGCGGTCCTGGCCATGGCGATCGTCATCGTCCTCTACGACCAGCTGCTGTTCCGCCCGATCGTCGCCTGGGCCGACAAGTTCCGCTTCGAGCAGACGGCCAGCCAGCAGCGGCCCGATTCCTGGGTGTACGATCTCCTCCAGCGCACCCAGCTGCTCAAGCGCGTCAGCGCGCCGCTGGCCTGGGCCTGGCGCCGGCTGATGCTGGTGCGCCTGCCGATGACGTGGCAGTCCGCGCCGGCCCGGCCCACCCGCAGCCAGACGAGCCGCATGCTCGACTATGCCTGGCTCGCCCTGATCGCCGCCTTCGGCGCCTGGGGCATCTGGGAGGCCATCGCCTATATCAGCCAGACCCTCGGCTGGGCCGATGTGGGCGAGGCCATGGCCGGGGGCGTCGTCACCCTCGTGCGCGTAGTCCTGCTGATCGCCGTGGCGAGCGTGATCTGGGTGCCGATCGGCGTCTGGGTCGGCCTGCGGCCCACGGTCGCCGGCCGCATCCAGTCGCTGGCGCAGTTCCTGGCGGCCTTTCCGGCCAACGTGCTCTTTCCCTTCGCCGTCGTCGCCATCGTCGCGACCGGCGCCAGCCCGAACATCTGGCTGTCGCCGCTGATGGTGCTGGGCACCCAATGGTACATCCTGTTCAACGTCATCGCCGGGGCGAGCGCCTTCCCCACCGACCTCAAGGAAGCCGCGTCGGTCTACCAGCTGCGCTCCTGGCTGTGGTGGCGGCGGGTCATCCTGCCGGGGATCTTCCCCTATTACGTCACCGGCGCGCTGACCGCGTCCGGCGGCTCCTGGAACGCCAGCATCGTCGCCGAGATCGCCACCTGGGGCAACACCAAGCTCGAAGCCTTCGGCCTCGGCTCCTACATCGCCAAGGCGACGACCGCGGGCGACTTTCCGCGGGTCGTGCTCGGCATCGCCGTGATGTCGCTCTTCGTCACCCTGTTCAACCGCACCCTCTGGCGCCCGCTCTACGTCTTCGCGGAACGCCGCCTGCGTCTCGACTGACCCATTCCCTGGGGCAAAGCGCGTTTGGCCGAAAACGTTGCTTTGCTCACACTCTTTGTTTCGGCGCGTCTTTGCGATGAGCCTTTGCGAGTCCTGGCGATTCCGCCAAATCGCAAAACGCTTTGGAGGATCGATCATGGATGCCACCGTCACCCCGAGGAAGCCCGAGGCCCTCGACGGCACGCCGCTGGTCACGGCCGAGAAGGTCGGCCAGACCTACGACAAGGGCGCGTCCGGTTCGCTGGTCGTGCTGGAGAGCGTCGACCTCACGCTGAGGCCGGCCGAGATCGTCGGCCTGCTCGGCCGCTCCGGCTCGGGCAAGTCCACGCTGCTGCGCGCCATTGCCGGCCTGATCACGCCGAGCAGCGGCACCATCACCTTCCAGGGCCGGCGCCTGACCGGACCGTCCTCGGGCATCGCCGTCGTGTTCCAGAGCTTCGCTCTGTTCCCCTGGCTCACCGTGCTGCAGAACGTCGAGGTCGGCCTGGAGGCGCAGGGCGTCGTGCCAGCCGAGCGGCGCAAGCGCGCCCTCGCCGCCATCGATCTCATCGGCCTCGACGGCTTCGAGAACGCCTATCCCAAGGAGCTGTCGGGCGGCATGCGCCAGCGCGTCGGCCTCGCCCGAGCCCTGGTGGTGCACCCCAAGGTGCTCCTGATGGACGAGCCGTTCTCCGCTCTCGACGTGCTCACCGCCGAGACGCTGCGCACCGACCTCCTCGATCTATGGTGCGAGGGACGGATGCCGATCGAGGCGATCCTGATGGTGACGCACAATATCGAGGAGGCGGTGCTGATGTGCGACCGCATCCTGATCTTCGGATCGAATCCCGGCCGGGTCATCGCCGAGATCCGGGTCGACATGCCGCAGCCGCGCAACCGGCTCGACCCGGCCTTCCGGGCGCTGGTCGAGGACATCTACGCCCGGATGACGGCGAGGACCGGCGCGCCGACCCGCGACGGGCTCTTCCCCGGCACCGGCATCGCCATGGCGCTGCCACCGGTCTCCACCAACCTGATGGCCGGCCTGATCGAGACCGTGGCGGCCGCGCCCTATCGCGGCCGCGCCGACCTGCCGCCGCTGGCGCAGGAGCTGCACCTGGACATCGACGAGCTCTTCCCCGTGGCCGAGACGCTGCAGCTCCTGCGCTTCGCGGATCTCGAAGGCGGCGACATCACCCTGACGGCGCCGGCCCTGCGCTTCGCCGACAGCGACGTCGACGAGCGCAAGCGCCTCTTCGCCCAGCACCTGGCGACCTATGTGCCGCTCGCGGCCCATATCCGGCGGGTTCTCGATGAGCGGCCGACCCACCAGGCGCCGGCGCGCCGCTTCCGCGACGAGCTCGAGGACCACATGTCGGAGACCTACGCCGAGAGGACGCTGCAGGCGGTGACGAGCTGGGCCCGCTATGCGGAGTCCTTCGCCTATGACGAGCAGGCGGACCTGTTCACGCTCGAGGATCCGAACTGAACGTCGCCCGTCCCGGCCGGATCTTGCCGTCGCGCGGCGTCCGGCCGATGCTCGGCGTCCCGTCGTCGCCCGTGCCGGCGGCGAGCGATGGGAGGATTGGCCATGAGACGGCAGCCGGTCGAGGCCCTGGCCGAGGCGCCGCTGCTCTGGGCCGGCATGGCGGCGCTCGCAGCCGCCATCTTCGCGGTGGACACCCTGACCGATATCGATATCGCCGTCGCGGTCCTCTATGTGGCCGTGGTGCTGATCTCGGTGCGCACCGGCCGGGCGGGCGCGGTCACGCTCGTGGGCGGCAGCTGCGGCGGCCTGACGATCCTCAGCTTCTTCCTGTCGCGACACGGCGCGCCGACGACGGGCCTGGCCAATTGCGCCATCAGCCTCCTGGCGATCGGCATCACCACCACCCTCGCCATCCGCATCGGGGCCGCGGCGGAGGCGACGCGGCAGGCCGAGGCCAGGCTCGCCCACATGGCTCGTGTCACCACCATGGGCGAGCTGGCCGCTTCGATCGCCCATGAGGTCAGCCAGCCGCTCGCCGCCATTGCCGCCCACGGCAGTGCCGCGCAGCGCTGGCTGGCCGCCGCGCCGCCCAATCGCGACGAGGCGCGCCATGCGCTGGAACGCGTGGTCGCCGATGCCGGCCGGGCCGGAGAGGTCATCGCCCGCTTGCGCCGCCTGGTGATGCGCCGGCCGCCGTCGCACGACCCGGTCGACCTCGGCGAGGTGATTGCCGAGACCGTCACCATCGTCCGCAGCGAGGTCCGTCGCCACCACGCCGTGCTGCGCACCGAGGTCGATGCCGGCCTGCCGCCCGTGATCGGCGATCGCATCCAGCTCCAGCAGGTCGTGCTCAACCTCCTCGTCAATGCCGTCGAGGCGATCGGCGCGGCCGAGGGCGAGCCGCGCGAGCTGCAGGTCGCCGCCGCCACCGACGGCCGCACGGTCACGGTCAGCGTGCGCGATTGCGGCATCGGCGTGCCGCCGGCGGCGCTGGACCGGATGTTCGAGGCCTTCTACACCACCAAGCCGACCGGCATGGGCATGGGGCTGGCCATCAGCCGCTCGATCGTCGAGGCGCATGGCGGCACCGTCTATGTCGCGCCGAACCTGCCGCGCGGCGCGGTGTTCGGCTTCGTCCTGCCGCTGCGGCCGGAGGGGTAGAGATGGGTGAGGATGCGCCGGTCGTCTATGTCGTCGACGACGACCTCTCGGTGCGCGACGGCCTGGACAGCCTGTTGCGCTCGGTCGGCTACGAGGTGCGCTGCTTCGGCTCGGCCCGCGATTTCGCCCTGCTGCGCCGGCCGGAGGGCCCGGCCTGCCTGGTGCTCGACGTGCGCATGCCCGGGCAGGGCGGCCTCGACTTCCAGCAGGAGCTCGCGCGTGGCGGCGATTTGATTCCGATCGTCTTCCTCACGGGCCACGGCGACGTGCCGATGTCGGTGCGGGCGCTGAAGTCGGGTGCGGTCGACTTCCTGCTCAAGCCCTTCCGCGAGCAGGACCTGCTCGACGCCATCGCCACGGCGATCGGCCGGGACCGGGAGCGCCGCCGCGACGCGGCCGCGACGGTGGAGCTGCAGGACCGCTTCGCCACGCTGTCGGCGCGCGAGCGCGAGGTCATGACCCTGGCGGTCACCGGCCGCCTCAACAAGCAGATCGCCGCGGCGCTCGGCCTCAGCGAAGTCACCGTGAAGGCGCATCGCGGTCAGGTCATGCGCAAGATGCGGGCCGAGACGCTGGTCGACCTCCTGCGCATGGCCGACCGGCTCGGCCTGCCGGCGGCGCCGGGCTGAAGCCGGCTGTCCGGGAACCCTGTCGAGCCGAGGCGTATTGCGGCCGGGTCGTCGGTGGGCGGGCCCGGCCGGGCCTCGTCCTGCGGCCGTCGGGGCAGGCCTTTCCGGCCGCGCCGCCGCATTCCTGCCGCCGAAGGCACTGCGTGATTTGAACGTTTGTGACCCGGTATGTCAGATTTTGAGCGATTGGCATGGTTCCGGCGCCGGATTTCCCTCGCCAATCCGCCTCGACCCAAGTATCACGCGAAGCCGGCACCTCCGAGAAACTCGCAGCTGGGGAAACGCGCCATTGAGCTCTCAGACCAAACGTGTCGAGCTGATTCCGGCCAAGCGCCACGCCATGATCATCGAGTATCTCCGCACCCACGGAGCGTCTTCCATCGGTGAGCTGGCAGAGGCGACCCGGGGGTCGATTTCGACCGTCAGGCGTGATCTCGAGCAGCTCGAGGAGGATGGCTATCTGGAAAGAACGCATGGTGGGGCGCGCCTGCCTCCGGTCCTCGCGACATTCGAGCGGGAGCGGGTGCTGAACGCTCACCTGCAGAGCAGGCAGAAGATGGCTATCGGCGCCGAAGCGGCGTTGCGGCTGAATCCGCGGGAGAGCGTCATCTGCGATGGCAGCTCCACCGTGTTCGAGGCCGTTCGGGTGGCCATCGCCAGAAACATGCCCCTGACGATCGTGACCAACAGCCTTGATGTCGCCCAGCTCTGTGCGAGCGCGCCCAACTGGCAGGTCATCATGCCCGGAGGAACGATCCGGCAGGGCATGAATTGCTTGTACGGCGAACCCGGGCTCAGCTTCTTCAAGGTCCTGCATGCGGATGTGTGCCTGGTCGGAGCCTATGCGATCAACGAAGACAGTCTCACGGATGCGACGATCGAGGCGGCCATCATGAAGGGGGCCATGATCAAGTCGGCGCGGCGAACGATCGTGCTGGCCGACAGCTCGAAATTCACCGTCCCGGCCTTTCTGACGTCCTGCGAATTGTCCGCCGTGCACGAGCTCATCACGGATGATGGCATATCGGCCGCCCATCGCGAGGCGTTGAAGGGCCGCAATGTGCAGCTGACCACCGTTCCCGTGCCTCCGGATGATGCAGATTGACCGAATGTGATTTATTTTTGAAATCAATTGACACTTGTTGGTGGATCGTGAATTCTCGCCTCGTACAAGGCGGATTTCGGCAGCTTCACGCTCTTGGATGAGGGCAGCGCAGCGCGATACGGAATCCCGGCAAGGCAGAGGAAGTGCCCGTGACACGTTTGGATACCAAGCTCGAGGCCATTCGGGCAGGACGTTACCGCAAGTCGGATTTCATCATCGCCGATGCCAAGGATCCCGACATGGGCTCGGGCATCCTGGGACACGGCGTCGTTCGCAGCCCGGACGGGACCTCGGTCCGTGGCCGGACCCGCGCCGAATTCATCGACGAGATCGTCCGGATCATCGACCAGGACATCGTCGACATCATGCTGGTCTCGGCGTCCAATCTCGATCTGCTGCACCGCCGCGGCGCCTTCCAGGGCAGCGCCGTCAAGCCGGCGGTCCGCTTGAACGATACGCCGGACGGCTGGGGCGGCATCCGCCACGCGCGCTACCATCAGGAGCCGTCGACGCCGTTCCGCACCGCCAGCCTGGCGCGCACCATGTCCGGAACCGCGACGCCGTCTGTCGGCGCGCCCGTCGCCGGCACGGATCTCGGGCTCTACTCCGTCACCTTCATGAACGAGCGCAAGGCCGATCTGGCCTCGCTCGAGGCGTTCTCGGCGTTCCGGGCTGAAGTCGCCGCCAACAACATGAAGTATTTCTTCGAGATCTTCAATCCGAACGTCGAAAGCGGAATGAGCCAGGAAGAGATCGGCGAGTACATCAACGATTGCATCGTGCGCGCTCTGGCCGGCGTTGCCCAGGCCGACCGGCCCCAGTTCCTGAAGCTCGTCTATAACGGGCCGAAGGCCCTTGAGGAACTTGCTTCCTTCGATCCCAGCCTGGTGGTGGGTGTCCTCGGCGGCGGCGCGGGCACGACGCGCGATACGTTCGAGCTCCTGAGCCAGGCCGAGCGCTTCGGCGCCCGGGTGGCGCTGTTCGGCCGCAAGATCAAGCTCGCCGAGGATTCGCTCGCGCTGATCGCGATGATGCGCCAGGTCGTCGACGGCGCGCTCACTCCGGAAGAGGCGGTGAAGGCCTATCATGGCGAGCTGCAGAAGGCGGGCATCACGCCGCTGCGCAGCCTGGCCGACGACCGTGAGATCACCGAGCCGGTGCTCGGGGCCGCCGCTCGCAAGAAGGCGGCCTGAGCCGGCGTTCGCGGGCCGGGACACGGGTTCCGGCCGGCTCGCCGGCGGGAGGATCGATGAAGAGCGCCGGCCACAGAGCGCTCTCTCCAAAGCATTTTCCAGCGAGCCGGTCATCGGTCGCGTCAAGAAAATGCGTCAAAACAAAGAGATGGAGGGCGAGATCGATTCAACTTGAAGCGATCGCGCTCCGGGGAAGCACCATGGAATCCCATATCCTGGCGATCGATGCCGGCGGAACCGCGATCAAGGTCGCGCTCTACGACGTGGAGGGCCGCGAGGTCGCGGCCGCCGGCCAGTCCCTGCGTCCCCTGACCCCGGCGCCCGGCTACAACGAGCGCGACCCGGATGTCATGTGGGACGCCATCTGCCGCTCGGTCGGGCAGGTCCTGCAGAAGAGCGCCGTCCGGCCCGATCGGATCGCCGTCATCGGGCTGACCGGATATGGCAACGGCCTGCTGCTGACCGACGCGGCCGGCCGGCCGGTTCGCCATGCCATCCTGTCGTCCGACCAGCGCGCCGCGGCCATCGTGGCGCAGTGGCGCGACGACAACCTCGAAGCCGGCCAGTTCGTCCTGACCAACCAGCGCCTTTTCGCCGGAAAGACGCTGTCGCTGCTGGCGTGGCTGGCGCAGCACGAACCCGCGACCCTGGCGCGGGCCGCCCACGTCCTGTCGTGCAAGGACTATATCCGATACCGGCTGACGGGCCGGTTCAACCTGGAGGTCAGCGACGCGTCCTCGGGCGGATTCCTCGATCATGCCGGCCGCTCGTTCACGCCCGGGGTGCTCGATCATTTCGGCCTCGGCGCCCACGCGCACCTGTTCACCCCGACGATCGAGCCGCTGGCGCTGGCGGGGCAGCTGACGGCGGAAAGCGCCGCGGCGATGGGCCTGGCGCGCGGCACGCCGGTCTCCGCGGGCTATGCCGACGGCCCGGCCATGCTGCTGGCGCTCGGAATCGTCGACCAGTCGCTGCTCAACGTCGTCGCCGGGACCTGGGGGCTGAACCAGCTCGTCACGCACAGTCCCGTGACCGACGGCTCCATCCTGGGATGCACGCTCGGCGCGCGCGAGGGCGAATACATCCTCATCGACGGCGGCGTGACGTCGGCCAGCACCTTCGAATGGTTCGTCGACATGCTGCGGCCGGCCGGGGCCGAGGCGGCGCCGCATGACTGGTACAACGGGGAGATCGCGAAGCTGGAGCGAAACGAGCCTCCGGTCTACTTCCTGCCCTATGTCAACGGCCGGCTCGACATGCCCGAGGCGCGCGGAAGCTTCGTCGGCCTCTCCGCCTGGCACCGCCTGCCGCATATGGCCAGGGCGGTCTTCGAAGGCGTGGCGATGGAGCATCGCCAGCACGTGGAAAAGCTTCTGGCCGGTCGGCCGCGGCCGAGCGCCGTCCGGTTCGCCGGAGGAGCCGCCCGCAGCCGGCCCTGGCTCGAGATCTTCGCGGCCACGCTCGACCTGCCCGTCGAGCTGAGCACGGCCAGCGAGCTCGGCGCGCTGGGTGCCGCCATCATCGCGGCCGTCGGAGCCGGGCTGCACCCCGATCTGGAAACGGCCGTTGCCCGGATGACCCGCGTGGGCAGCCGCATCGAGCCCGATGCGGGCCATGTGCAGGACATGGCGCGCCGATATGCCGGCTTCAGCTTCCTGCGCAACCGCTTCGACACGATGTGGGCGGAGCTGCAGGCGCATGCCGTGCCGCCGCTGCCGAGCTAGCCGAACGACGGCGCAGGACCTCGCCGCGACGTTGCGTCAAAAGCCTTCAAGGAACGACGGTGTTGCTGGACTGCTTATTGCGTCTTTTGAACGTTTTTGATTGACACGTCGACGCAATAACTCATAGTCTTCCAGAAAATATCAAGAAATTTCGCCGGGAGTGAAGACAATGCCCTCGTCCCCTGACATCGCGCCAGCGCCGCCCACGGCTCGCGTGCGGCGCGGCATGCACCGGCTTCCGACGCCCGGACGCCGGGAAAGACGCTGAATCGCGGCATCAGGCCGCGGCGGTCGCCTTCGCCTCGCCCGTCGACCCTGGTTGCGACGCACCGACGCCGATGACGCATGTCGCGGCGAACACCGGCGCGCACCCCGACGCCCCTCGAGCCGCCGCGCGGGCAGCGCCCGATCAACCCGGCGCATTCCGCATCGAACGTGGAAGGATACGATGAACGCCACCCTTGGTCCGCGAGACCTGTCCGCTCCGGCTCCGCTGTCCTCGGGCGCCGGGGCTGACGCGGCACCATCCGCGGCGAGCCTGCGCCAGGCCGGGAAACGCTTTGGCGGGACCATCGCGCTGCAGGACGTGTCGTTCGACCTGCGGCCGGGCGAGGTCCTGGCGCTTCTCGGCGAGAACGGGGCGGGCAAGAGCACCTGCGTCAAGCTCCTGGCCGGCGTCCATGTGCCGGATTCGGGCAGCGTCCTGCTCGATGGCCGGCCGCTGGACCATCCCTCCCCGGCGGAGGCGCGCCGTCGCGGCGTCGCGGTCATGCATCAGCACCCCGGCCTGTTCGGGGATCTCGCCGTCTATGAAAACATCTTCATGGGCCATGTCCCGCGCACGGCGCTGGGCACCATCGACGACCGGCGCATGCGCGAGGAGGCCCGGGAGCTATTGAGGACGGTGGGCCTGTCCTGCGAGCCGGACGAGCCCCTGCACCGGCTGCGCACCTCGGAACAGCAGCTGGTCGAGATCGCCAGGGCGCTGTCGGCCCGGGCCAAGGTCCTCATCATGGACGAGCCGACGGCCTCGATCTCGGAGCGGGAGGTGGCGCGCCTCTTCGCCGTGGTCGAGGACCTCAAATCCCGCGGCGTGGCGATGATGTTCGTCGGCCACCGCATGGAGGAGATCTACCGGATCGCCGACAGGATCGCCGTCCTGCGGGACGGACGATTGATCACGGTCCAGCCCGCCGCCGAGCTCGACCGCGACCGCGCGGTGCAGGCCATGATCGGCCGCCCGCTGAGCGCGATCTATCCCGCCTGGCCTTCGAATCCCGGTGCCGAGGTCCTCTCGGTGGAAGGCCTGACGCGCGCCGGGGCTTTCGCCGACGTGAGCTTCAGCGTGCGCGCCGGCGAGGTGGTCGGCCTCGGCGGGCTGGTGGGCAGCGGCCGCACCGAGATCGCGCGCGCGCTCTTCGGCATCGACCGCGCCGAGGCCGGCCGCATCATCATCGACGGCAAGACCGTGACCTTCGCCGATCCGGGCGAAGCCATGGCCGCGGGCATCGCCTACGTCTCGGAGGACCGGCTCGGCCAGAGCCTGGTCATGGATTTTTCCATTCTCACCAATGCGTCCGTGCCGGTGATCGGCCGGTCGACCATGGCCGGGCTGGTGATGCGCCGCCGTGAGCTCGCGCTGGTCAAGCCGCATCTCGAACGGCTCAGGCTGAAGTTCGCGAGCTACGACCAGCCGGTGAGCACGCTGTCCGGCGGGAACCAGCAGAAGGTCGTGCTGTCCAAATGGCTGGCGACCAGGCCCCGGATCCTGATCCTCGACGAGCCGACCCAGGGCATCGACGTCCAGTCCAAGGCCGAGGTCCATGCGATGATCGCCGAGCTGGCCCAGCAGGGGCTGGCCATCATCCTGATCTCGTCGGAGCTGCCCGAACTGATCGGCATGTGCGATCGGATGATCGTGCTGCGCGAGGGGCGGGTCACCGCCCGCTTCTCCCGGGGCGATGCCGACCAGGAGCGCATCATCCGCGCCGCGACCGACGTGGAGGAGGTTCGGGACAGGCAGGCTGCCGCCGCGGAGCCGCCGCCCGGCCCGGGCGCCGCGGCGGCCGTGCCCGCCGCCCGGCACGAGGCGGCGAGCGTCCCGGCCTGGCGCCGCCTCGTCGCCAGGCGTGAATTCGGCCTCGCCTGCGTCATCGCGCTCGTCGTCCTGCCGGTCTCGCTGATCAATCCGCGCATGCTGAGCGGGCCGAACCTCACGGCGCTGGCCATGGACGCGGCGCTGCTCTCCATCGTCGCCGCCGCGCAGATGCTGGTGATCGTCACGCGCAACATCGACCTCTCGGTGGCGTCGGTGATCGGGCTGACCGCCTATGGCTCGGCGAGCTTCATGCGGGACTTTCCGGAGGCCCCCGTCCTGGCGGGCGTCGCGGTCGCCTGCGGGCTCGGGCTGGCCTGCGGGCTCCTGAACGGCCTGGTGGTCACGCTCGGCCGGGTTCCGTCCATCGTCGTCACGCTGGGATCGCTGGCGGCCTTCCGCGGCCTGAACAGCATGTGGACCGGCGGCAAGCAGATCAGCGCCGATCAGGTGCCGCAGGCCTGGCTCGACATGAGCACGGCCACTGTCCTCGGCATCCCGGCCGCGGTCCTGATCGCGATCGCCACCCTCGTGCTCATCAGCCTGGCCGTGCGCCGCCTGCCGGTGGGACGCGAGCTCTATGCCATCGGTTCCAACCCGGACGGGGCGGCGCTGATCGGCATTCGCCGGACGGCGCTGGTCATCGGCACCTTCGCGATCGCCGGCCTCCTCGCCGGCTTCGACGGCGCGCTGTGGGCGTCGCGCTATGCCACGATCGATCCCCGGCTCGCGACGGGGTTCGAGCTGACGGTCATCGCCGCCGTGGTCGTGGGAGGCGTCGCCATTCGCGGCGGCGCCGGCACGATCCTGGGCGTCACCTTCGGCGCCCTGGCGCTCCTGATCATCCAGAACGGCCTGACCCTGGTGCGCGTCGAGCCGCTCTGGCTCCAGGGCGTCTATGGCGTCGTCATCCTGCTGGCCATCGGCGTGGACGCGCTCGTCACCCGGAAGGCACGGCACGCGGGGGCACGCGGATGAAGCAGGCCATGATCGAGCGGTTCGGGACCTGGGAGGGCTTCCTGGGCCTCGTGGCGATAGGCTTCGTCGCCTATTCCGTCGCCGTCGTTCCGGAATTTGCGACGGATTTCAACATCTCGCAGGCCATCGCCGGCATGTCGGAGCGCGGGCTGATCGTGCTGCCGATGGTGCTGCTGATCATTGCGCGGGAAATCGACCTGTCGGTGGCGAGCACGCTGGCGCTGGCCAGCGTCGTGTTCGGGGTCGCCGTCCAGGCCGGGCTGCCGATCGGCGCCGCCGTGGCGGCGGCGGTGGCGACGGGCGCGGTGGCGGGCGCCTTCAACGGCGTGCTCGTCACGGTGCTGGGGCTGCCCTCCCTTGTCGTCACGCTCGGCACGATGGCGATGTTCCGGGGCATCGGCTACGTCATCCTCGGGCCGCGCTCGGTCAACGTCTTTCCCGACAGCTTCACCGATTTCGGCATCGACAATGTCGGCAGCGCGCCGATCCCGTGGACCTTCGTTCCCTTCCTGGTGCTCCTGCCCCTGTTCGTGATCGTCCTGGGCCATACCGCGCTGGGGCGGCGCATCTATGTCATCGGCGGCAATCCGGAGGCGGCGCGCTATTCCGGCGTCAGGGTCGACAGGATCCGCTTCGGCCTCTTCGTGGTCAGCGGCATCGTCGCGGCGATCGCCGGCATCGTCTATGCCGCGCGCCTCGCCAATTCCCGGGCCGACAACGCCCTGGGCATGGAGCTCGACATCATCATCATCGCCTTGCTCGGCGGCGTGAGCGTCTTCGGCGGCCGCGGCAAGCTGATCGGCGTCTTCTTCGCGATGATCATCATCGCCGTCCTCAGAAACGTGCTGGGCCTCTACCAGATCAGCGGCGACGCCCAAGGGACCAGCACGGGTCTTCTCCTCATTGCTGCGCTTCTCCTCAACAGCACGGTGCAACGCATCTACGCGAAGTACCGCATTGTTCCGAAGCGCATCCAATCCGCCGGTCCGCGTTCGGGCGGCCAGGCGGTCACAAGCAACGAAGCGCCGAACACCCGGATGTAACGCCCGAAAGGAAGCACTGACATGAGACTGCGCAACAAGAGCCTGGGCATCGCCGCGCTCGCGCTGGCAACCAGCCTGATCGGGCTGAACGCGTCGGCGGCCGAGACATGTGCGACCGGCCCGGTCACGGTGGGATTCATCTCCAAGCTGGACACGGACCCCTATTTCGAGGTGTCCAAGCAGGGGGCGGAAGAGGCCCAGGCGGAGATCGGCGGGAAAGTGCTGCAGCAGAGCCCGGGGCAGCAGACGGCAGAGGCGCAGATCGCGTTCATCAACAGCTTCGTCTCCCAGAAGGTCGACGTCATCGCGATCTCGAGCAACGACCTCAACGCGCTCGCGCCGGCTCTCAAGCGGGCGGCCCATCAGGGCATCAAGGTCGTCACCTATGATTCCGACGTGGTCGCCCCGGCCCGCGGCGTCTTCTTCAACCAGGCGAAGAGCGACAGCGTCGCCGAGATGCTGCTGCAGAGCATGGGCGACCTGACCGACCATGAGGGCGAGTTCGCGGTTCTGCAGGGCACGCCGACCAATGCCAACCAGAACTCCTGGGTCGACTTCATGAAAGCCCAGCTGAAGGACAACCCGAAGTTCTCGAAGATGAAGCTCGTGCAGGTGGTCTACGGCCAGGGCAGCGAGCAGATCGCCCAGCAGCAGATCCTGGCGCTGACGCAGAACTATCCGAACCTGAAGGGCATCAGCGTTCCCGACGGCATCGGCATGCCCGCGGCGGCGCGAGCGCTCGAGCAGGCCGGCCTGCTCGGAAAGATCAAGCTCACCGGCCTCGCCCCCGCATCCCTGCTCAAGAAGTACATCCAGGGCGGGGCGGTCCAGGACGTCTGGTGGAACGTCAAGGATCTCGGCTATCTCACCTATTACGGTGCGCAGGCCTATGCCCAGTGCAAGATCACCGGCAAGACCGGCGAGACCTTCAAGGCCGGTCGGCTGGGCGACTATACGATCGGGGAGGCGGGCGAGGTCGTCCTCGGGCCGGCCCAGATCGTGACATCGGCAAACCTCGACGTCTTCAAGTTCTGAAGCGTTCGCCGTTTTCGTGACGGCGACAGGCCCGGGGTATCCTCGATGGTGCTCCGGGCCTGGAACAGGTTTCATTTGGCGTGGAGCGGGTTTCCCGCTCACACGTCGAGATTGGCGACGTTCAGCGCATTGTCCTGGATGAACTCGCGGCGCGGCTCGACGATGTCGCCCATCAGCTTGGTGAAGATGTCCTCGGCCTCGACGATCTCCTTGACCTGCACCTTCAGCAGCGAGCGGACGTTGCGGTCGAGGGTGGTCTCCCAGAGCTGGTCCGGGTTCATCTCGCCCAGCCCCTTGTAGCGCTGCATCGAGATGCCCTTGCGCGCCACCGCCATGATCGCCTCGGACAGGGTGATCGGGCCGTGCACCGGCGTCTCCTCGTTGCGGCGGGTCAGCACCGCCGGCTGGCCGTAGATCTCGCGCAGCAGCGCGGAGCGTTCGTCGAGCTTGCGGGCGTCCGCCGTGGCGAGCAGCTGGGCGTCGATGGCATGGCTTTCCCTGACGCCGCGCACGGTGCGCTCGAAGACGTAGCCGCCATGCTCGACCACGCCGATCCAGCCGCGCTCGAACTCCTCGGAAATCGTGTCGAGCCGCCGGGCCACCTCGGTCGCGGCGGCCTCGGCCTGCGCCCGGTCGGCCACCACGCCGATGTTGAGCGCCCCGGCGATCGCCGCCTGCTCGATGATGCCGCGGTCATAGCGCGTGTGCAGCGCCGCGAGGATGGTGCGCACGTTGCGCGCCTCCTCCAGGATCGAACGCAGGTCCTGCCCGGCCCGCTCCTCGCCATTGCCGAGCTTCAGCACCGCGCCGTCGACGCCGGCATCGATCAGGTAGTCCTCCAATGCCCGCTCATCCTTGAGGTATTGCTCGGACTTGCCGCGCGACACCTTGTAGAGCGGCGGCTGGGCGATGAAGATGTGGCCGCGGTCGATGATCTCCTTCATCTGCCGGAAGAAGAAGGTCAGCAGAAGCGTACGGATGTGGCTGCCGTCCACGTCCGCGTCCGTCATGATGATGATCTTGTGATAGCGCAGCTTGTCGGCGTTGAACTCGTCCGGGCCGATGCCGGTGCCGAGCGCGGTGATCAGCGTGCCGACCTGCTCGGATGACAGCATCTTGTCGAAGCGGGCGCGCTCGACGTTCAGGATCTTGCCGCGCAGCGGCAGCACGGCCTGGTACTCGCGCGCGCGTCCCTGCTTGGCCGAGCCGCCGGCCGAGTCGCCCTCGACGATGAACAGCTCGGACTTGGCCGGGTCCTTCTCCTGGCAATCCGCCAGCTTGCCCGGCAGCGACGCCACGTCGAGCACGCCCTTGCGCCGGGTGAGCTCGCGCGCCTTGCGCGCCGCCTCGCGGGCCGCGGCGGCTTCCGCCACCTTGCCGACGATGATCTTGGCCTCGCTCGGATGCTCCTCGAACCAGACGCCGAGCGCCTCGTTCAAGGCCCCCTCGACCACCGGCCGCACCTCGGAGGAGACCAGCTTGTCCTTGGTCTGCGAGGAGAATTTCGGGTCGGGCACCTTCACCGACAGGACGCAGGTCAGGCCTTCGCGACAATCGTCGCCGGTGATGTCGACCTTCTCCTTCTTGGCGATGCCGGAGCTGCCGGCATAGCCCGTCACCTGTCGCGTCAGCGCCGCGCGCAGGCCCGCCAGATGGGTGCCGCCGTCGCGCTGCGGGATGTTGTTGGTGAAGCACAGCACCGTCTCGTGGTAGCTGTCGTTCCACCACAGCGCCGCCTCGACGCCGATGCCGTCGCGCTCGGTCTGCACATAGATCGGGGCGGGCAGGAGGGCGGACTTGGAGCGGTCGAGGAACCGCACGAAGGCGGCCAGCCCGCCTTCGTACATCAGCTCCTCGCGCTTTTCCCCGCCATGGCGCAGATCGGTCAGGACGATGCGCACGCCCGAGTTGAGGAAGGCCAGCTCCCGCAGCCGGTGCTCCAGCGTGGCGTAGTCGAACTCGACCTTGGTGAAGGTGGCGGTCGAGGGCAGGAAGGTGACCTCCGTGCCGCGCTTGCCGCTGTCCGGCCCCACAACCTTGAGCGGCGCGTCGGCGTCGCCATGGGTGAAGCTCATCATATGCTCGTGGCCGCCGCGCCAGATGCGCAGCGTCAGCTTGGACGAGAGCGCGTTGACCACGGAGACACCGACGCCGTGCAGGCCGCCCGACACCTTGTAGGAGTTCTGGTCGAACTTTCCGCCGGCATGCAGCTGCGTCATGATCACTTCGGCCGCCGACACGCCCTCGCTCTGATGGATGTCGGTGGGAATGCCGCGGCCATTGTCGGTGACGGTGCAGGAGCCGTCCGAATTGAGCGTCACGGTGACCAGGGTGGCATGGCCGGCCAGCGCCTCGTCGATGGCGTTGTCCACCACCTCGTAGACCATGTGGTGCAGGCCCGAGCCGTCATCGGTGTCGCCGATATACATTCCCGGCCGCTTGCGCACCGCATCGAGGCCCTTCAGCACCTTGATGCTGTCGGCGCCGTAGGCGTCTGCGGGTTCTTCGGGGTGTGCGGCTTCAACCATGCCTGAGTGCTCGACGTCCATTGATGATTCGGTCTCCCCCAATATAGGGGTTCGGGGTGCGGATTTCATGTGAAATCGGAACTCATTTTGCCTGGTTTTTCAATTATTTATGACCAGTTGCCAGCGGGCCTTCTCCTTGAGGGCCGCAACGGGCGCCAGATCCCGTCGACCACGCCCTTCGAGGGTCTGAAAGATCGTCTGTTCCGGCCTGTCGTCGGCGCCTTCCCGTGCCCGTAGCGGCGGTCAAGGCAGCTGCGTCGACCGCGGGGTCGATCCGCGCCGGTCGGTAAGGACAATGCGCGGGCCGGCGGGAAGAGCGGCCAGCTCGCTCAAGCGGGGCTCCAGGACGACATGGTCGAATACGGTCCTGCTGAAGATCCTGGGTGAGGGCAGGAAGGTGATTTCGGTGCCCTGCCTGTCGTGGCTCGGCGCAACGACCCTGAGCGGCGCATCGACGGCGCCGTCGGCGAAACGCATCATGTATTCTTGCCCGCCGCGCCATATCCGCAGCGTCAGCCTGGAGGAGAGTGCATTCACCATCGCAACGCCGACGCCTTGCGGGTATTCCGGGACTTTGTAGGGATTGCCGCAGGGCAGCCGGGTCATGATCATTTCGGCGGTCGATAGGCCCGCATGTGGGTCGATGTCCGTGGAGAGGCCTCGGCCGTTGTCGGCGACCGTGCAGGAGCCGTCGAAGTTCAACGTCACGACGACGAGCGAAGCCGGGCCGGCCAAGGCCTTGTCCATGGCGTTGTAGATGAGTTCATAGACCATATGGTGCAAGCCGGAGCCGTCGTCAGTGTCTCCGACAAACATCCTGGGACGCGCTCGCACGGCGTCGAGATCCGTAAGAAAAACGATGCCATCCACGCAGTCAGAATTTTCTGATTTTCCGCTCTTGGTCACGACCGTTCAGCTTCCATTATCGATCCACACCGGAAATATAGGATATTACAGAGAGACTCTCAGGTAAACCGAGCATATTCTTACATGTCTTCCGGACAGGCCAGACTTGGCGCGTCGCCCGCTCCGGCTCTCGCCGCCGCGGCCGAGCCCGATCGGGCGTCGCCGACACTGTGACGCAGGATATCCCGCGGGAGCTGCGCTTCCTGTATCCTGCATCCGGATGGGGCAACACCCGCGGCCTTGCCGCAGGAGAGCAGCATGTCGCTCGCCGATTTCTTCGCTTCGCATCCCGTGCTCGGGCTGCTCCTCCTCGTCGTCGTCGTGGTGCTGCTGCGCAGCCTGCGCATCGCCAACCAGTACGAGCGCGCCGTCGTCTTCCGCCTGGGCAAGTTCAACCGCACGGCGGGGCCCGGCCTCTACATCGTCTGGCCGCTGATCGAGTGGCAGAACAAGCTCGACCTGCGCACCATCACCAAGGATGTCGAGCAGCAGGAGGCGATCACCCGTGACAACGTGCCGATCAAGGTCAACGCGGTCATCTGGTTCCGCATCGTCGACGCCGAGCGGGCGGTGATGCAGGTGCGGGAGGTTGCCAACGCCGTGGTGCAGGTGTCGCTGACGACGCTGCGCACCGTGCTCGGGCAGCACACGCTGGACGACATCCTCAAGGCGCAGGACACCATCTCGGACGTGATGCAGAAGACCATCGACACCGTCACCGAGCCCTGGGGCGTCAAGGTCGAGCGCGTGCAGATGAAGAATGTCGAGATCCCGCCCACCATGCAGCGCGCCATGGCGCAGGAGGCGGAAGCGCTGCGGGAGAAGCGGGCTCGGCTGATCAAGGCCGAGGCCGAGCTCGATGCCGCCGAGCAGCTGCGCAACGCCGCCGAGGTGATCATGCAGAACCCCGCCGGGCTCGAGCTGCGGCGGATGCAGATGATCACCGAGGTCGGCGCGGAGCAGAACACCATGACCATCGTCATGATGCCGAGCGAGTTCGTCGCCATGGCACGCGGCATCGGCGAGCTGGCGCGCAACAAGGAGGCCGACAAGTAGCTCCGACGTCACCGCGTGGCGATGGCCACCGCGGCGCCGGCCATGACCGCGCCGGTCGTGCGGTTGATGGTCTTCATGGCGCGGGCGGAGGTGAACAGCCGCCGCGCCCGCGCCGCCAGCATGATGTAGCCGGAGAACACCAGGGTCAGCACCGACAGCACCACGCCGACGAGCTCGGCATAGCCGGCCGGCTGGATGGCGCGCAGGTCGATGAGGTTGGGCAGCAGCGCCAGATAGAACACCATCACCTTCGGGTTGCCCATGGTGACGGCAAGGCCGCCGAGGAACAGCCGCGCCTGGCATTCCCGCGTGGTCGTGGCGGCGATGTCGCGTGCTGCGGCCGGCGCGGTCCACAATTTCCAGGCGAGGAAGAGGAGATAGGCGGCGCCGGCATATTTCACGGCGACGAACACCGCCTGGAAGGTCTGCGCCAGCACGGCGAGGCCGGTCACCGCCAAGGTCAGCCACACCACGTCGCCGATGGCGACACCGGCCGTGAAGGCGACGGAGCCGTCGGTGCCGCGGCCGAGCACGCGCGCCACGATGGCGGCGATGCCCGGGCCCGGCGAGGCCGCCGCGACGAACAGCGCGCCGGCGAAGATCAGGATTGCGGTGGGATCGAGCACGGCGGCGCTCCCGGGGACGGAGGCGCTTCTAGCACATCCGCCCGAGGGCGGGTATGGACGGGCGCCTCAGCGCATGTCGGCGCGGAAGAGATTGCCGATATGCCCGGCATGGATGCCGAGGTCGTTGAGGGCGCGGTCGTCCAGGCGCGACAATTCGCGATAGGTGCGCCGATAGGCCATATAGGCCTTCATGCGGGCGATCAGGGCGGAAACGGAAGTGGCGATCAACATTGCGGTCAAGTCCTGCGTACGAAACGCTATATGGAGTGCCTTTTACTGATTTGCGACTGTGGCAGCTGTGCGCATTTGCACGGGCTGACATGCGGCGGCGCGATGACTTTCCCGTGCATTCGATCGAGATGGTTAGCCAAGGCTTAACCATGCCGGCCGCGGGCAGGGGCCCGGAGCAGCTTTCAGGCCATGGTCGAGCGGGCGATCTGCGCCTCCGCCGCGTCGATGGCGGCGGGCGTGCCGACATGCAGCCAGATGCCGTCGAGCCGCCGGCCGTGGAGCCGGCCCTTCGCCTCGGCCGCGTCGAACAGCCGGTTGAGCGAGAAGGCGTCGGGCATGCCCTGGAACAGCTGCGGCTTGATCAGGAGCACGCCGGCATAGGCGAAGGGCGCCACCGCCCGCTCGCGCCGGCGCTCCAGGCGGCCGAAGGCATCGAGCATATAGTCGCCCGGGCCGTCGAAGCCGATGCTGGTGGCGGTCGGCGCCACCAGCATCAGGATGTCCATGGCGTCGGGATCCCAGGCCGCGAACAGGCGCGGCAGGTTGCGGCTCGGCCCTTCGATCCAGAAGCTGTCGGAATTGCACACGACGAAGGGCCGCTTGCCGAGCAGCGGCAGCGCCTTCTTCACGCCGCCGCCGGAATCGAGCAGGCCGGCGCGCTCGTCCGAGATCACGATGCGCGGCGCGGTCCGCGCCGCCAGGTGCCGTTCCATCTGGTCGGCGTGATGGTGCACGTTGACCACCGCCGTGCGCACGCCGGCTGCCGCGAGCCGGTCGAGCACGTGATCGGCCAGCGTCCTGCCGGCGACCGTGACCAGGGGCTTGGGCCGCGTGTCGGTGAGCGGGCGCATGCGCTTGCCGAGCCCGGCCGCCAGCAGCATGGCGTGGTCGAAGGCGGCCGGCGCGGTCATGGGGCTTCGCCGGCCCGGGCTTCCGCCGCGAAGACGAAGGTCTCGTACCAGGCCCTGACCTCGGCCAGGGCAGGATGCGCAAGGGTGCGGTCGAGATAGGCCCGCACGCGCGGGATATGGCGCAGATATCCCGGCTTGCCGTCGCGGCGGTCGAGCCGGGCGAAGATGCCGAGGATCTTGGTGGTGCGCTGCGCGCCCATCACCGCGTAGTCGCGGGCGAAGGCGGCGGTGTCGAAGCCCGGGTCGGCATCGAGGCGAGCCCGGACATAGCGCGCCACCAGGGCGAGCTCCAGCTCCTCCGGCACGGTGACGCGGGCGTCGAGGCAGAGCGCCGCCACGTCGTAGGCGGGCGAGCCGATCATCGCATCCTGGAAATCGAGCAGGCCGATGCGCTCGACGCCCTTGCGCCCGGCCAGCCAGATCAGGTTGGGCGAATGCACGTCGCGCAGCAGCCAGGTCTTCGGCCCCTGCAGGATCGGCTGCAACAGCGCCCGCCAGAGCGCGGTGAAGCCGTCGCGGTTGCGCTGGGAGAGCTGCGGGGCGCCGAGCAGCGGCAGGTACCAGTCCAGCATCAGCTCGGCCTCGATCTCCAGGGCCGGCAGGTCGAAGGGCGGGACGGCGTGGGTGATGCCGGGCGCCACCGGCAGGGTCTCGGGCAGGCGCATGGCGTGCAGCCCCGCCAGCACCTCCACCGCCACGCCGTAGCGCTCGGCGATCGGCCCGTCGGCGTCGACCACGCCGTCGTCGCCCAGATCCTCCAGGAGCAGCAGTCCCGCGTCCAGGTCCTCCGCCAGGATCTCCGGGGTGGAGAAGCCGCGGTCGGCCAGGCCCCGCGCCATGGCGACGAAGGGCTTCACGTCCTGGGCGATATGGGCGATGGCGCTGTAGGGCTTGCCGAAGCGCACCGGCGTGGTGTCGGTGCGCGGCGGCGCATTCATCAGGATGACGGTCTCGCCGTCGCGCGTCAGCCGTTCATAGCTGCGGGTCGAGGCATCGCCCTGGATATGGCTGCGCCGGGCATCGTGCCAGCTGGTCCTGCGCAGGAAGTCGCCGACCGCCGCCACCCGGGCCAGGGTGCGGGCGAAGGCGCCGTGCCCGGTCACCTCGGCCCGGCGAGCGGCGGAGCCGTCCTGCGCCAGGGTGAAGGCGATGTCGAGCCGGTCGGCCGGCAGGGTGTCGCCGGCCCGGTCCGGCCATTCCACCAGCACCAGCGCGCCCTGCGCCGCCTCGTCCCAGCCGAGCTCGGCGAGGTCGTCCGGCCCGGCGATGCGGTAGAGGTCGGCATGGACGACGGGGAAGGCCGGCGTGTCGTAGACCTGCATCAGCGTGAAGGTCGGGCTCGGCACCTCCAGCGCGGGGTCGCCGACGATCTGCCGGATCAGCGCCCGGGCGAAGGCGGTCTTGCCGGCGCCGAGGTCGCCCGACAGGGTGACGAGGTCGCCGGCCCGGACCGCGGCGGCGATGTCGCGGGCGAGGCTCTCCGTCGCGGCCTCGTCCGGCAGCTCGAGCGTCCAGGTGGTCGCCGCGGCGGTCATCGCGGCCACCGGCGGGAGGGGCAGGCGAGGGGCAAGGCGAGGGTCCACGTCATTCGGCCGCGATGCGGCGGGTCGCCATCACGTCGGGAAAGTGACACGTGACGACGGTGCCATACCCCTCCTTCGACGTCAGGTCCACCCGGCCGCCGTGCAGCTCGACGAAGGAGCGGACGATCGACAGCCCCAGGCCGACGCCGCGATGGTCCGTGCCGCCGGCATAGGATTCGAAGCGGTCGAACACCCGGTCGATCACCTTCTGCGGGATGCCCTTGCCGCGGTCCTCCACCCGGAACAGCACCTCGCTGCCGCGCCGCTCGGCGGTCAACGTCACCGTGCCGCCGCGCTCGGAGAAGCCGATGGCGTTGGAGAGCAGGTTGAACAGCACCTGGCGCACGCGCTTGCCGTCCGCCTCGAACGAGCCGATGGCGTTCGATGCCGCCATTTCCAGCTTCACGCCCATCTCGGTCAGGCGCGGCTGCACCGCCTCGGCGGCGGCCTGCATCGTGCCGCGGATATCGATGTCGTCGACCTCCAGCGTCATGGCGCCGGCGTCGATGGTGGCGAGGTCGAGGATGTTGTTGATGATCGCCAGCAGCGAGTCCGACGAGGTCATGATGTAGCCGGCATATTGGCGCTGCTTGTCGCTCAGCGGGCCGGCGGCGCCGTCGGCCAGGAGCTGCACGAAGCCGATGATGTTGGTCAGCGGCGAGCGCAGCTCGTAGGAGACGTGATGGACGAAGGCGTTCTTGAGGCGGGAGGCCTCCTCCAGCGCTTCGTTCTTGTCCACCAGGGCGTTCTCGAAGTTCACCGTGTCGGTGACGTTGGTGAAGGTGAGCAGCGTGCCGCCGTCCGGCAGCGGCACCGTGGCGACGTCGATGACGCTGCCGTCGACCCGCCCCATGCGGTGGACGCTGGGATTGCGGTCGCCGAAGCTGGTGATGGCGGCCTTGAGCGCCGCCCAGATCTCGGTGTCCTGGAACAGCGGCGCGCAGATCGCGGCGACGGCATCGATATGGGGGCGGGCGCCGAGGTCCTCCGGCGAGAGCTTCCACATCGCGGCGAAGGCTGGGTTGGACAGGCGCAGCCGCCCGTCGGAGCCGAAGGCCGCCACGCCTTCCTTCAGGTTGTCGAGCGTCTCGCCCTGGACCCGCGCCATGGCGTTGAAGCGGGCCTCGAGATCGTAGCGCTCGGTGACGTCCTCGAAGAGGTAGATGACGCCGCCGGCCGGGTTGGGCGTGGTGACGATGCGCAGGGTCTTGTTGCCGGGCAGATGCCAGAGGTGCGAGGCCGGCTCCAGGGCGCGGTAGGCCTCGTGCAGCTTGTTCTTCCAGGCGCGGAAATCGGCCTGCTCCGGCAGGCGGTGATGGGCGCGCAGCCGGTCGAGGATCTCGCCGTCGCGCGGCTTCTCGTCGAGGAAGGCCGGGTCGAGCTGCCAGAGGCCGCGATAGGCGGCGTTGTAGAAGGTCAGGCGCCGGTCGGCATCGAAGATGGCGACGGCGGTGGCGATCTGGTCGAAGGTGCCGACATAGGCCTGCATCTGCCGCTCGAGGCTGGCCCGCACTTCCTCGAGCTCGGAGACGTCGACCGCCATTCCGGCCGAGCCGCGCGGGGAGGGGACGTCGATGATGTCGAGGATGCGCCGGGCGCCCCCGACCACGGCCGGCACGCGCTTGAGATAGGGCTTGCCGGCCTCGCGCCTGCGGCCGGCCTCCTCGCGGGCCGGGCGGTCGAGCAGCTCCACGCCGCGCCCCAGCGCCTCGGCCTCGTCGGCGGCGTCGACCGCCCTGGCATAGGCCTTGTTGACCCAGGTCAGCCGGCCTTCGCGTTCGCGCAGCCACATCGGCAGCGGCGCATCGTCGATCAGCGCGCGGATGACGCCGGCCTCCTCCACCGTCCGGCGGTGGGTCTCGGCCAGGCGCGCCAGCTCGAGCCGGTCGCCGGTGACGTCGCGCAGCCGCAGCACGGCCCGGCCGCCGATCGCCCGACCCTCGGCCTCGATGAAGGCGCCGGTCCTGGCCCGCGACACCTGGCGGAAGGCCTCGCCCCGGCTGCGCAGCGCCTCCACCTCGTTCTCCAGGGCGCGGGCGTCCTCGACGTTGAGCCAGCCCGTCGCGGCGAAGCGGCCGGTGCGGCGCGCCACGTCGATGCCCGGCAGGTCGCCGGTGACGGTCGGCGGCTCGGTGCTGCCGGTCCATACCGCGATGATCTGCGGCTCGGACAGGAGCAGCGCCTCGGTCCGGTCGATGCGCCCGCGCAGGGCGTCGATCTCGGCCTGCGCGTGGTTCTCGGTCTTCAGCCAGGCATTGCGGGCGCGGATGTGGAAGATGGCCACGGTGATGGTGAACACCAGGAGGCCGAAGAAGAAGGAGATGCCGAACAGGTCCTGGTGCTTGATGCCGACGAACACCGCCAGGACGTCGCGCAGGGTCGGGCCGGCCGGCGCCGGCTCGGCGGACGCCTGGGCCAGCGCCCCCGTGGCGGTGACAAGGGTGAGGCCGATCGCGCCGAGCGGCGCCGCGGGTCGGTCCGGCCCGGCCGCAGGGCGCAGGGCCGCGGAAGCACCCAGCCAGCGACGGAACCCCCTGCGTCCCGGCATCATCGATCCCTTCTCTGGGCGCCGCGGCGGACCCACTCCGCCTTTGCCTGTCGCGAGCTCCCGAATCACCGCACTGTACTCTCGCCGTGACTCCTGCCGGAAGCCCTCGGGCGACGCAAACACCCGAACGCATGCGCCTGTTCCATGTGATGGAGGGCACAGAGGCGGGCGCGGCGCGGCTCTACATTGTCTTGCCGAGGATGGTTACCACGGGGTTAACCGGGAGACGGGAGACATGTCGACGCGTCCGCTGATTCTGGCGCTGCTCGCCGTCGCTGCCCTGGTGGCACCGATCGGCCTCGCCCTGTCCGTGGCCTCGCCCGGCCCGCGTCCCCCGAGCCCGCCGCCTCGCAGCTTCGATATGCTGACCGGGGTCGCCGATTTCCCGAACTGCCCGGCGCCCGCCGTCAACCGCGTCAGCATCCGCGCCACGACGACGGCGAACGGGCCGGCGCTGGCCATCTTCGTGGTGGTGCAGAATATCGGCAACCGCGCCTTCTACGCCGCGCCCGGCGCGGCGACCCTCGTCGTCACCCAGGGCGAGAAGGTCCTGGGCTCGTTCGCGCTCGAGCGTCTTTCGGCCAGCGAGGTGAAGTTCTTCTCCGTCCTCGGCACGCTCGCGCCGCAGGCCGAGGACGTCGCCGCCGCGATCCGCTTCGCGCCGACGGTCCCGGTCGGCCGCGTTGCGGGAACGCTGGACTGCCGGATCGGCGACAACCACCTGCGGCGCGACGGCGGCTCGATCCGCGCCGCGCTCGAGCGGGAGGCCGGCTGACGGGATGGCCGCGGGCCATCCATTGTGTTGTTCATGAAAAAACCACACCATGCCGCCGATATGCCCGACGATTGTGCGAGACTGTTCGGAAGGTTGGATCGGGATCGGCGAGGAGGTTTTCGTCGATCAGGACGGCGAGCGGGCCGTCCGACGGCCCGTATGGCCGCCGCGTCCACCGTCCCAACCCTGTCGGACGGGCTCGGAGCGAAGAGGAGAACATCATGTCTGCCGCGGTACAGGCGGCGAGGCCCGTGGGGCGGCCTCGTTGCATGGAAACGCACCGAGCCATCCTGACAGCTGCCGCCGACCTCCTGGAGACGGTGCCGTATCGCGATATCGCCATGGAGCGCATCGCGGCTTCGGCCGGGGTCGGCAAGCAGACGATCTACCGCTGGTACGACAGCAAGGCGGATCTGATGCTCGACGCCTACATCGCCCGCTACACCGAGACCTTCCCACCGATCGTGCTGGGCAGCGACGCCGTCGCCGACCTCAGGACCTACATGCATCAGCTCGTCGACATCCTGCCGACCCGCACGGTGCAGGGGGCCTATCGTGCCCTGTTCGCCGAGGCGCAGCACGATCCGAGCTTCCGCCGGCGCTTCGACGAGGTGGTGCTGAAGAAGCGCCGCGACGTGGCGCGGGGCTTCATCGCCGCTGCGATGCGCAAGAAGCAGATCCGGGCCGACATCGATCCCGACGTGGTGGTCGAGATGCTGTTCTCGCCGATCCTGCAGCGCTTCATTGCCCGGCCCGAGACGCCCGACCACGCCTTTGCCGACATGGTGTTCGACACGCTGCTGGCCGGCGTCGGCGGCCCGGCCCCGGCGGATGCCGGCCCCCGTCAGAAGTCCGACGCCAGGCCCTTGATCTCCCAGTCGCCGTAGCGCACCGGCTCGGGGCCGTCACGGCCGAGGATCTCCCTGGGACGGACGATCTCGGTCGCTTGGGCGCGGCGGGCCGCCGCCTCCTCCAGGGCGCGCCGGGCCGCCGGCGTCAGCCGCTTGCCGGGCGCGGCGTTCGGCGGCAGAGGCTCTGTCTCGTCCTCGGACATCGGATCCGTCACGGTTCGTCGGCCCTTTCTATCATCGGCCGGCGGCCGGCGTCGAATGCCGGCGGCGCATGGATGATGCCCATGCTGCTCAAGCCAGTCCCCGGGCGAGGCCGGCGGCCGCCAGCAGCATGACGACGATCCAGGGCGGCGCGCTCCAGACGGTCAGCAGCAGGAAGCCGGCCGCGGCCAGGAGAAAGTCGGCCGGGCCGAGCACGGCGGATGTCCATACCGGATCGAAGAAGGCGGCGCCGAGCAGGCCGACGACGGCGGCATTGGCGCCGCGCATCGCGGCCTGCGCCGGCCCGCGCCGGCGCAGCCCGTCCCAGAACGGCAGGGCGCCGTAGACCAGCAGCAGGCCCGGCAGGAAGATGCCGGCGAGCGCGATGGCGGCGCCGGCAAGGCCGGCGGGCGGCGCGATGGCACCGAGATAGGCGGCGACGGTGAAGAGCGGCCCGGGCATCGCCTGGGCGAGGCCGTAGCCGGCGAGGAAGCCCTCGTCCGTCACCCAGCCCGGCGCCACCACGCCGGCCTTGAGCAGCGGCAGCACCACATGGCCGCCGCCGAACACCAGGGCGCCGGCCTGGTAGAAGGCACCGAACAGCGCCGGACCCTGGCCCGGCCACAGCGCCGGCACCAGGAACAGCGCCGCGAAACCGGCGAGCGCGGCGATCGCCGCCGGATGGGACACGACAGGGCGCGCCGCGGCCGGCGCGGTCGCGGCCTCCACCCGGCAGAGCCACAAGCCGGCCGCGGCGCCGCCGGCGATGGCCGCGACCTGGCCGAGCGCGCCGCCGGCCAGCGTCACCAGGGCGAGCGCCGCCAGGGCGATGCCGGCGCGGGCGCGGTCAGGCGTCAGCGTCCGCGCCATGCCCCACAGCGCCTGGGCGACGACGGCCACCGCCACGAGCTTCAGCCCGTGCAGGGCGCCCTGCGTCTCCGGTCCGGCCAGCGCCGCCAGGCCGAGCGCCAGGGCAACGAGCGCCAGCGCCGAAGGCATGGTGAAGCCGAGCCAGGCGGCGAGGCCGCCGGCAAGGCCGCCGCCGCGCCTGAGGCCGAGGCAGAAGCCGACCTGGCTGGAGGCCGGCCCCGGCAGGAACTGGCACAGCGCTACCAGCTCGGCATAGCCGGCCTCGTCGATCCAGCGCCGACGCACCACCAGTTCGTCGCGGAAATAGCCGAGATGGGCGATGGGACCCCCGAACGAGGTCAGGCCGAGCTTCAGGAACACCCGGAACACCTCGCCGGGCGAGCCGGCCCCCGGCACGGCGTCCGTCGTCATGCCCGGCACCCGGCACCACGGGTCATCTGCCTCAATCCTGCGGCGAAGTCGGCAGATCGTCGGCGGTCGCGAACCAGGCGATCCGGCTCTCGGCCCAGATGTGCCGCCTTGGCGCGGCGAGGCCGGGATCGTCCAGCGTCCCGGCATTGATGCTGACCTCTGTCGGCGAGATCCGCTCGCGATAGTCCAGCGAAGCGCTGCAGCGCGGGCAGAACCGGCGTTCGCCGTGGTCGCTGGAGACATAGACCTGCGGCGTGCCCCGCACATAGGCGAAGCAGTCCAGGGCAAAGGTGGCGAAGGGCAGCGCCGTGGCGCCGCTCTGGCGCTGGCACATGCGGCAATGGCAATAGCCCGTGTCCCTGGGCGGCGCGCTTGCTTCGTAGCGGATGTCGCCGCACAGGCATCCTCCGGTGATCACGCTCATGCCCCTTCCCCCCCGCGGCGCCGCGGGCGGAAGGCTCGCGGCCCGCCGGCGCCGGCATCGAGCCTGCCCGATTCCGCCGTCACGGGGAAGCGGGGGGCGTCACGCCGCCGTCGCCACCAGCACCATGGTGTCGAGGGTGAAGGTGCCGTCCGCCTCGATGGCGAAGTGGCGCTGCACCGGCTCGGACATGCGTGCCTGCAGCGACCGGATCGCCTCGGCGTGCACGGGGGGTGTCGCGATCCGCGCGATCCAGGCGGCGAAGTCGAGGCGCAGGCGTCCCGTCCGCACCGAATCGACCCGGAAGCCGGCCGCCTCCGCCATGGCGCACCAGGCTCCGACCGACTGGTTGCGCACGTGGGAGGGGTCGCGCAGCAGCTCGATCGTCTGCAGGAACGTGTCCAGCAGCGGATCCTGCGGCGCCACCACGTCGGCGAACACGGCCCGGCCGCGCGGCTTGGCGACCCGGCGGGCTTCGCGCAGGCCGGCGGGGATGTCGCCCCAATGGTGGGCGCTGTAGCGGCTCGCGACCATGCAGAAGCTGGCATCGTCGAAGGGCAGCCGTTCCGCCGAGCCCTGCCGCGTCGCGACGTTGGCGAGGCCGCGCCGCTGGGCTTCGGCCGCCACCGCGGCGAGCATGTCCTCGGACAGGTCGTAGGCCGTCACCGCCTGCACGTGGGGCGCCACGGCGAAGCTGACATGGCCGCCGCCGCAGCCGAGGTCCAGCACCGTCTTGACGCCGGTGTCGCGGGCCACCTCCGCGATCAGGCCGAGATCCTCGCCCTGCGCATGCACCGCGCTGGTGACATAGGCGGCCGCCCGTGGGCCGAACTGGTCGGTGACCAGGCTCTCGTGTTGTCTGGCGGCTGTCACGGCACGCTCCTTCTCGCGAACATCCTGGAACGACGCTAAAGGGGGCAAGACACCGGTACCAGTTCCAAATTTATACTGGTATGTTTTGCCCCATGAAGATCGGCATCGCAGCGGATACGGACCAGGCGCGACGGCTGGAGCTGGGCGAGTTCCTGCGGGCCCAGCGCGCCCGCCTCACCCCGGCGATGCTCGGCTTCGACGGCGGCGGGCGCCGCCGCACGCCGGGCCTGCGCCGCGAGGAGGTGGCGCAGCTCTGCGGGCTCAGCACCACCTGGTATACCTGGCTGGAGCAGGGCCGCGACATCTCGCTCTCCGCCCATGCGCTCGGGCGCCTCGCCGTGGTGCTGCGCCTCTCGGCGGCCGAGCGGACCTTTCTCTTCGACCTCGCCGGCAAGCGCGACCCCAAGGCGCCGGGCGAAGCGGCGCCGAGCGCGCCGTCTTCCCTCATCGCCGTGCTGCCGCGGATCGATTGCCCGGCCTATGTGCTCGACCATCTGTGGAACGCCGAGGGCTGGAACGAGGCCGCGGCGCGTCTCTTCGTCGGCTGGCTCGATGCCGGGCGGACCGAGCGCAACCTGCTGCGCTTCATCTTCCTCGATCCCGCCGCCCGCAGCCTGATCGATGACTGGGAGACGCGGGCCCGCCGGGTGCTGGCCGAGTTCCGGGCCGACTATATCAGGCATATCGAGGACCCCGCCATGCAGCGGCTGGTCGCCGACCTCGTCGGTGGCAGCGAGCTCTTCGCCAGGGCCTGGGACGCTCATGCCGTGGTCGGCCGCGAAGGCGGCGCGCGCGGCTTCCGCCATCCCGAGGACGGTCTGGTGCGCTATCGCCAGCTCACCTTCAACCCCGCCGGCCGGCCCGACCTCAAGCTGGTGATGCTGACGCCGGAGCCTTGAGGCCGATGCCGCGCGCCCCGGCGGCCTTGCCGCTCGCTGCCGGCGCGTCTAGGGTCCGCCGGCTGAAACCACCGCGAGGTCCGCGACCATGTCGCTCGAAACCGATCTTCTGGTCGATCGCCGCCGGCTCAGGCGCAAATTGTCGCTGTGGCGGGTGGCTGCCTTCCTCGCGGCGGCGGTGGCGCTCGTCGCCGTGCTCGCCGTCGGCGGCGGCAAGGACCTCCTGAACAAGCGGGCGGACCACATCGCCCGGGTGAAGATCGCCGGCTTCATCGGCGACCAGACCGCCAATCTGAAGCTGTTCGACGACATCGCCGACTCCAGCGCCAAGGCGGTGATCGTCAAGATCAACTCGCCGGGCGGCAGCACCTCCGGCGGCGAGGCGCTCTTCGACGGCCTGCGCAAGCTCTCGGGCAAGAAGCCGACCGTGGCGGTCATCGACGGCCTCGGCGCCTCGGCGGCCTACATGGCGGCGATCGGCACCGACCACATCGTGGCGCGCCGCTCGGCGCTGGTCGGCTCGATCGGCGTGCTCGTGCAGTTCCCCAATGTCGGCAAGCTGCTCGACACGATCGGCGTGAAGATGGAGGAGATCAAGTCCTCGCCGCTCAAGGCGGCGCCCAACGGCTTCGAGCCGACCAGCCCGGAGGCCGCGGCCGCCCTGGCCTCGGTGGTCAACGACACCTATGGCTGGTTCAAGGGCCTGGTGAAGGAGCGGCGCGGCTATGACGACGCCGCGCTCGGCGTGGTCTCGGACGGGCGCATCTTCACCGGCAAGCAGGCGCTCGACCTCAAGCTGATCGACGCCATCGGCGACGAGAGCGCCGGCATCGCCTGGCTGGAGAAGGACAAGGGCATCGCCAAGGACCTGCCGGTGCAGGATTGGGAGAAGCCGAGCGATTCGCGCAGCCTGTTTTTCGCCCAGGCGCTCGCGGCGCTTGCCGACAAGGCCGGGCTTCCCATCCTCGGCAGCCTCCTCGCCAGCCCCACCGCTCCGCCGGGCGCGCTTGACGGACTCGTCTCGGTTTGGCAACCTCAAGCGCAAAAGTAGCGATTTCTCAAGCACCTAGAGACTCTGAGGCCGGAGTCTCGACCGAGGGGGCCTGGAATTTCGGAAGGCGGACCGATGATCAAATCCGAACTCGTCCTGAAAATTGCGGAGACGAACCCGCATCTCTACCAGCGCGACGTGGAGAATATCGTCAATGCCATCCTCGACGAGATCTCCGGCGCCATGAGCCGCGGCGACCGGGTGGAGCTGCGCGGTTTCGGGGCTTTCTCGGTCAAGGAGCGGCCGGCGCGGGTCGGCCGCAACCCGCGCACCGGTGCCCATGTCAAGGTCGACGAGAAGGTGGTGCCCTTCTTCAAGACCGGCAAGGACATGCGCCTGCGCCTGAACCGGTCGTCCATGGCGAAGGCACAGGCATGAAGCGCTTCGTCCTCACCCTGGTTTTCGCGCCGATCGCCATCCTCGTGCTGCTGTTCGCGGTGGCGAACCGGCAGCTCGTGACGCTGTCGCTCGACCCGTTCAATGCCGCGGCGCCGGCGCTGACGTTCCGGGCGCCGCTGTTCCTCGTCCTCTTCGCCGTGCTGATGGTCGGCGTCGTCGTCGGCGGAGCGGCCTCCTGGCTCAAGCAGGGGCGGCACCGGCGTGCCGCCCGCAAGGCGCGGGCCGAGGCGGAGCGGCTGCGCGCCGAGGCCGACCGCCTGCGCGACCAGGTGAGCGGCGTCGAGCCGGCGCCGCATCGCACCCTGCCCGCGCCTGTGCCGTTCTGAGCGCCGTCGCAGGCATATCGCTCCTTCCACGCTGGGCAGGAGGGCTCGGACCGGACCACGGTTCCGGCCGGAGACCTCCTGCCAGGACCTCGAGATTGAGCAGGACTTCCGAGCCCACCCCGCGGGCGGGGTTGTCCTGCCCGGGACGGGACATCCGGACATGCGCATCATCTCGGCCGAGGACATCGACAGGCGCTTGACCTTCCCGGCGCTGGTCGACGCGCTGCGGCACGCCTTCGCCGGCGGCATGGTCGCGCCCGAGCGCCACCACCACGCCATCGGCGAGGGCGCCGGCCACGCCACGCTGCTGCTGATGCCGGCCTGGACCAGCGCCGCGCCGGGCGAGGGCGCCTTCCTCGGCACCAAGATCGTCAACGTCTTCCCGGGCAACGGCGAGAAGGGGCTGCCGGCGGTGCTCGGCGCCTATATCCTGATGTCGGGCGCCACCGGGGCGCCCCTCGCCGCCCTCGACGGCACCCGCCTCACCCATTGGCGCACCGCCGCCGCCTCGGCGCTCGCCGCCTCCTACCTCGCCCGGCCGGACGCGAGCCGGCTCGCCATGGTCGGAGCCGGGGCGCTGGCGCCCTTCCTGGTGCGCGCCCATGCCAGCCAGCGTCCGATCCGGGAGGTGGCGGTCTGGAACCACCGGCCCGAGCGCGGCGAGGCGGTGGCCGCTGCCCTGGCGGCGGAAGGCTTTTCCGTCCGCTTCGAGCCGAATCTGGAACAGGCGGTGCGCGGCGCCGACATCGTCTCCTGCGCCACCCTGTCCACCGCGCCGCTGGTCCGGGGAGCATGGCTGCGGCCCGGCACCCATCTCGACCTGGTCGGCGCCTTCAACCTGGCGATGCGCGAGGCCGACGACGAAGCGCTGCGCCGCGCCGCGGTCTTCGTCGACACCGAGGCCGCCCTCGGCGAGGGCGGCGACGTCGCCGTGGCGCTCGCCGCCGGCGCCATCGGCCGGGACCATGTGCGCGGCACGCTGTCCGAGCTGGTGCGCGGCGCCCGGCCGGGCCGCAGCGCACCGGACGAGATCACCCTGTTCAAATCGGTCGGCGCGGCCCTGGAAGATCTGGCGGCGGCGATGCTGGTCTGGCATCTGCAGGCGGATCACCGCCTCTGAGGCTCCGCCTCCCCTGCCCCGCCCGCTCAGCCGCCGCGGCGGCGCTGGTTGAGCGAATCGAACAGCACGGCCAGGAAGATCACGCCGCCCTGGATGAACTGCACCCAGAAGGGCTCGACATTGTTGAGCGTGAGGCCGTTGTTGATGACGCCGATCAGCAGCACGCCCAGGATGGTGCCGAGCATGCTGCCGCGCCCGCCGAAAAGCGAGGCGCCGCCGATCACCACCGCGGCGATGGCGTTGAGCTCCAGGCCGCTGGCGGCGATCGGCTGGGCCGAATCGAGCCGCCCGGTCAGGATGATGCCGCCGAGGCCCGACAGCGCGCCCGAGATCATGTAGACGGCGATCAGGGTGCGGCGCACCGGGATGCCGGCCATGACCGCCGCCTCGCGATTGCCGCCGACCGCATAGACCTCGCTGCCGAACACCGTCTTCTTCAGCACGAAGGCACCGATGCCGAGCGCGGCGAGCGAGATGATGCCGGCGATCGGGAAATAGCCGACGAGCCCGCCGCCGATCGCGTCGAAGGCGTCGTCGAAGCCGAACACGGTCTGGCCGTTCGGGATGATGAAGGCGAGCCCGCGCGCCATCGCCATGGCGGCGAGCGAGACGATGAACGGGTTCATGTTGAGGAAGGTGACGGCGAGGCCGATGAACAGGCCGCAGCCCAGGCCCACCAGGATGCCGACGGCGACGGCGAGCGGGATCGGCACGCCGGCATGGAGCGACAGCCCGGTGATCACGCCCGACAGCGCCACCACCGAGCCGGAGGACAGGTCGATGCCGCCGGTGATGATCACGAAGGTCTGGCCGCAGGCGACCAGGCCGATCAGCGAGCTCGCCACCAGGATCGACATGATGTTGGGCGTCGACAGGAACGACCCGGTCGTCAGCGAGAGATAGAGGACGATCGCCAGGAAGACGATGATGATCGCGACCTCGTTGATGTCGCCGCGGAGGAGGCCCTTCCTGGCCTGAGGGTTGGCGGAGGCCGCCTTGCTGGTGGTCATGACGTTCATCCGACGGCGGCCAGGGACATGATGCGGTCTTGACTGAACTGGGCGCGCTCGACCTCGCCGGCCAGGCGGCCGGCCCGCAGCACGCCGATGCGGTCGCACAGGCCGAGCAGCTCGAGGAGGTCGGAGGAGACGATCAGCACGGCCGCGCCCTTGGCCGCCAGCTCGCCGATCAGGTTGTAGACCTCGACCTTGGCGCCGACGTCGACGCCGCGTGTCGGCTCGTCGAGCATGAACAGGCGCGGCGAGACGCTCATCGCCCGGGCGAGCACCACCTTCTGCTGGTTGCCGCCGGACAGGCGCCGCACCTCCTGGCCGGCCGAGGTGGCGCGGATGCGCAGCCGCGCGATCGAGCTCTCGGCCAGGCGCTGGACGGCGCGGGCCGAGAGGACGCCGAGGCGCGACAGCGCCGTCAGCTTCGACAGCGCGATGTTCTGGCGGATCGAGAACGGCAGGATCAGCCCTTCCAGCTTGCGGTCCTCCGGGGTCAGCACGATGCCGCTCGCCAGCGACCGGCGCGGCGAGTGCGGGGCATAGGGCTCGCCGGCGATGCGGATCCGGCCGGAGGTCAGCGGCAGGGCGCCGAAGATGGTCTTGAGCACCTCGGTGCGCCCGGCGCCGACCAGGCCGGCCAGGCCGTAGATCTCGCCGGCACGCACCTGGAACGAGACGTTCTCGAAGCGGCCGGCCGAGGCGAGGCCATCGACCTCGAGCACCACCGGGCCGGGGGTGATGTCCTGCTTGGGAAAGAAGCTCTCGATCGGCCGGTTGACCATGGCCCGCACCATGCTGTCCTCGGTCCAGTCCGTCACCGGCCTCGTCTCGACCGAGCGGCCGTCGCGCATCACCGTGATGCGGTCGCAGACCTCGAACACCTCCTCCAGGTGGTGGCTGATGAAGATGATGCCGACGCCGGTCCGCTTCAGCCGGGCGATCGTGGCCACCAGGGTGCGGACCTCGTGGCTGGTCAGCGACGCGGTCGGCTCGTCCATGACGATGACGCGCGCCTTGCGCGACAGGGCGCGTCCGATCTCGACCAGCTGGCGCTGCGCCAGGGACAGGCTGCGGATCCGCGCCGTCGGGGCGATGTCGAGGCCGACCTGGCCGAGCACGTCGCGCGCCTTCTGCCGCAGCATGCCGGTGCGGATGGTGCCGAACGGCGTTTTCGGCAGGGCGCCGGCAAAGATGTTCTCCGCCACGGTCTGGTCGGGGAACAGGCTGAGCTCCTGGTGCACGACGATGACGCCGGCCTGCAGCGCCTCGCGCGGGCGCTGCGGCGCGAAGGCCGCGCCCGCGAGCCGGATCGTGCCCGCGTCGGGCCGGTGGATGCCGGCCAGGACTTTCATCAGGGTCGACTTGCCGGCGCCGTTCTCGCCGACGATGCCCAGCACCTCGCCGGCCTCGAGCGTCAGCGAGACGTCGGACAGCACGGTCACGCCGAGGAACGCCTTGGAGACGCCGGTCATCTCGAGGATACGGGACACGGGGGCAGCTCCGTCTCGCTGGACAGGCTCTGGCGACTGTGGCGGAGCTTCGCGGGCCGCAGGCCTGGTCCGCGAAGCGCGAGTCCCGCCCGCCGTCAGCCCTTGGCGACCTCGTCGGCCCACAGGCCGTAGGCCTTCACCTCGGCGCTGTCGATATTGTCCTTGGTCAGGAGGATATGCGGCCAGAACTGGTGCGCCGGGATCGTGCTCTTGTCGCCGTTGAAATAGGTGTCGACATATTTCACCGCCTGGCTCGCCATGGTCAGCGGATTCTGCGACAGCGTCGCGTCCATGTCGCCCTTGCGGATGGCGGTGAGCGCCTGGGCCGTGCCGTCGATGCCGATGATGATGATGTGCTTGGGGTCGTCCAGCGGCAGGTTGCGGCTCGCCTGGCGGATGGCGCGCAGGGCCCCGACGGCATTGTCGTCGTTGCCGTTGAAGACGGCGTCGATCACGGGATTGGCCGCCATGATCTGGCTCATCAGGTTGAAGGCCTTCTCCTGGTCGAACTGCGCTTCCTGACGGGCGACCAGCTTGAGGTCGGGCGCCTCGGCCTGGATTGTCTTGAGCTCGTCCATGAAGCCCCTGTCGCGGTCGTCGCCGGCGGTGGTGCCGAGCAGGCCGACCAGATTGACGACGTTGCCCTTGACGCTGCCATAGCGCTTCTTCAGCTGGGTGGCGATGTACTGCGCGCCCTCGCGGCCGAGCGCGACGTTGTCCGTCTCCAGGAAGTTGGTCTGGCAGTCGCCGCAGGCGGCGCCGCGGTCGAGCGTGAACACCGGGATGGTCTTCTTCTGCGCCTGCTGCACCACCGGCACGATCGAATTGGCGTTGATCGGGTTGAGGATCAGCGCGTCGACGCCCTGGTTGATCAGGTCGATCACCATGGTCGACTGGGTGTTGGCGTCGCCGTTGGCATTGGTGTTGAGCAGCGTCACCCCGGGATATTTTGCGGCGGCATCGACCACGCCCTTGGTCATGCCCTGGAAGAACGGGTTGGCGAGGGTGGCGACGTTGTAGCCGATCTTCAGCGGCTTGCCGGCGGCGAGGGCCTGGCGCCCGCCGAGCGTCGCGGCCGCGACGGCGGCGCTGCCGGCCAGCATGAATTGGCGACGATCCATGGTCGATCTCCTCCTGTTTTCTGCCCTTTGGGGGGCTTCCGGCTTCTTCGCCGATCCGAGGTTTCGCACCACCCCCGAAATCGTTTGCGTGAGCCTTGGACTCATACGACATCGATTACCGGGGGTGTGTCAAGCGACCCGGGGCGAGGGGCTCGGGCGGAGGGCGAGCGGGACGGCGGTCAGGCCATGGCGTAGGCGCGGCCGAAGCGGTTGCCGAGGAAGGCGGCGAGCGTGATGTCCTCCTGGCGCACCAGGCCGCGGCCCGGCAGCGCGCCGTCCGAGAGCAGGTCGAGCACCGCGGTGATGCCGGCGGCGGTGGTCACCTGGATGGCGCTGTGGAAGCTGCCGCCGACCTCGCGGCCATAGAGCTTGTTGGCATAGGTCTCCTGCACCAGCCGGCCCTTCTTGAGGCCCGTGACGGTGACGAAGACGATGACCACGTCCTGCAGGGTCGAGGGCAGGGCGTTCTCCAGGATGTCCTTGAGCACGTCGCGCCGCTCGGCGAGGCGCAGGTCCTGCAGCAGCGCCTTCATGATCGCGGCATGGCCGGGATAGCGGATGGTGCGGTAGTTGAGGTTGCGCACCTTCCCCTGCAGCGTCTCGCACAGGGTGCCGAGGCCGCCCGAGGTGTTGAAGGCTTCGTAGAGGATGCCGTCGATGGAAAATTCCTCGCGCTCCTCCAGCGGCGGCATCTCGCGCGCCACGCCGTTGACGATCGCTTCGCAGGGCTCGCAATATTCGTTGATCACCCCGTCGGTCGACCAGGTCAGGTTGTAGTTGAGCGCGTTGGACGGGAATTGCGGCAGGGCGCCGACGCGCATGCGCACGTCGTGCAGGGTGTCGAAGCCCTTGGCCATGTCGTTGGCGATGATGGTGATGAAGCCCGGCGCCAGGCCGCATTGCGGGATCAGCGCCGTCCGCGCCTGGCGGGCGAGGTCCTTGACGTGGCGGGTGCTGGCGACGTCCTCGGTCAGGTCGAGGTAATGCACGCCCGCCGCCACCGCCGCCTCGGCGATCCGGCCGGTCAGGTGGAAGGGCGCGGCGCTCATCACGGCGAACTGGCCCCGCAGCGCCTCCTCCAGCACGCCGGGCGCTCCGATGTCGATCATCACGCCCTCGACGCCGTCGCGCCGGTTCAGCTCCGCCAGCCGCTCCGGCGCCCGGTCGAACACGATGACGCGATAGTCGCCGCTGTCCACCAGCATGTCGGCGATGGTGCTGCCGATCTTCCCCGCTCCGACGATGGCGACGTTCCGCATGATCCCCGAATCCTCCGTTGCCGACGGCCATGAGGATGCGCGGCTTCGCCGCCGGTTTGCAGCCGGCGATCCGGCTGATATGACGGGGTATTCTCGGCGATCCGACGAGGAGAATCGGCACAATGACGACAGAGGCCGACCGCGCCCTGATCGCCCTGCTGCGCGAGAACGCCCGCCTGCCGCTGGCCGACCTCGCCCGCCGTCTCGGCCTGTCGCGCACCACGGTGCAGAGCCGCCTCGCCCGGCTGGAGCGCAGCGGCGTCATCCGCGGCTACACCGTCCGCCTGTCGGACGAGCACGAGAAGGCGCAGGTCGTGGCGCATGTGCTGGTCACCGCCCTGCCGAAATTCGCGCCCGCGGTGATGCGCCGCCTGGAGCAGATCCCGGAGGTGCGCCGGCTGCATTCCGTCAGCGGGGCCTATGACATGATCGTCGAGATCGAGGCGCCGTCGATCGGCGCCCTCGACGCGCTGATCGACGGCGTCGGCGCCATGGACGGGGTGGAGCGGACGATGTCGTCGATCATCCTGTCGACGAAGAAGGGCTGACGCCTTCTTCCGCAACGAAGGGGCAGGAAACCGGAAATCGGTCAGGCTCGGCGCATCTCCGGCGTCAGCGTCGCGTTTTTCGACGTTATGTGGAACGGCAGTCCCTTCGTGGAAATCCGTGGTGTTCAGCCCATCGGAAAGAGAATCGCCTCGTAGTCCTGGGCGCCGTTGAGGATATGCAAGACGTCTACCCGATCGGCGGCGACACGATAGAAGATCAGGTAGCGTCCGTGGACACGGCGTCGCACGCCGCGATGCTCGTACCGGGGTACGAGCGGAAAGGCCAAGGGCATGTCGGCCAACCCTTCGCAGCGTTCGCGCAGCTCCCGGATGAAGCTCAGGGCCCGGCCAGGAGCGTCCTGGGCGATATAGTCCGCGATCTGTTCCAGATCCGCCTCGGCCTCGGGTGAAACGACAACCCGCATCAGCCCTTCCGGCCGCCGTATTTGGCCTCGAGCCTGTCGAACACCTCGCCGACCGGCTTGCCCTGCCCTGCATCCACTTGGGCGAGGCCACGTTCGAGGGCGGCATCCAAAGCCGCAAGGCGCTTCTCGCGTTCCTCGACCAGGCGGAGGCCCTCGCGGATCACCTCGCTGCGAGAATTGTAGCGGCCGGTCTTGACCAAGCTGGTGACGAATGCCTCCAGGCGCGGGCCGAGCTCTGCACTTGATGCCATCGTCAAGTACCTCCTGGATCCATTATAGGACGGTACCCACCAATAACAATTATCAAGCATGTCCGTCATCGCGAAGCACACGCCGCGAACGGGAGTGCCGTCACTGGTGGCGAAGCCTTGATCGCGCTGCCGGCTAAGCCGCCAGGTCCGCCACCACCGCATCCAGCAGCGCGAAGCCGTCGCGCGTCACCCGCACCCGGTTGCCGACGCGCTCGATCAGGCCTTCCTCCGTCAGCGAGCGGATGCGCTCGGCGTCGATCGGCCGGCCGCGCAGGGCGCGGAAGCGCTCGACGTCGATGCCCTCGTTGAGCCTGAGGCCCATGAGCAGATACTCGTCGCCCTGCTCCTCGGCGCCGAGCGGCTGGGTCTCGACCAGGCCATGGCCCTCCATCTCCACCGTCGTCAGCCACATCTCCGGCTGGCGCTCGGCGGCGAGCGCCAGGCGCTGGCCGTCGGGGTCGACCAGCCGGCCATGGGCGCCCGGGCCGATGCCGGCATATTCGCCATAGCGCCAATAGACCAGGTTGTGGCGCGATTCCGCCCCTGGCCGGGCATGGTTGGAGATCTCGTAGGCGGGCAGGCCGCGCTTCTCGCAGGTCTCGCGCGTCACGTCGAACAGCACGCGCGCCTCCTCGTCGGGCATCGGGATCAGCTTGCCGGCCGCCACCAGCCGCTCGTAGACCGTGTCGGGCTCGATGGTGAGCTGGTAGAGCGAGAGATGCTCGGCCGCCCGGGCGATGGCGGCGTCGAGCTCGGCGCTCCAGTCGGCCGGCGTCTGGTCGGGGCGGGCATAGATCAGGTCGAAGGAATAGCGCTCGAAGGATCGCGCTGCGATGTCGACCGCCGCCATCGCCTCGGCGACGGTGTGCATGCGGCCGAGCTTCTTCAGGTCCGTGTCGTTCATCGCCTGCACGCCGAGCGACACGCGGTTGACGCCGGCGGCGCGGTAGCCGCGGAACCGCTCGGCCTCGACGCTGGTCGGGTTGGCCTCCAGCGTCACCTCGGCCCCGGGCGCTACCGTCCAGGCGCCGGCGATGGCCTCCAGCACCGCGCCGACCGTGGCGGGTGCCATCAGCGAGGGCGTGCCGCCGCCGAAGAACACCGAGGTCACGGTCCGACCCGGGGCGATCGCGGCCATGTGGGCGATCTCGCGCCGATAGGCCGCGATGAAGCGGGCCTCGTCGACGCCCCCGTGGCGGACATGGCTGTTGAAGTCGCAATAGGGGCACTTGGCCAGGCAGAAGGGCCAGTGCACGTAGACGCCGAAGCCGGGCTCCTGGCGAGGGTCGGACGTGGACATGCCATGTCAGTGGCAGGCGCGGGGGTGCCAGTCAATCGGCATGGCGGCCTGTCCGCGCCGTCCCAGGGGATATCCGGGCGATGCGCTGCGACCGGCTGCCCGGAGTCTGGATCCCGCGTCGCATCCGGATCATGTCCCGGCCCATATGCGACGTCGCGTTGATCGAGCGCAAGGAGCTGACCTTCGGCTCAACCTGGCACGCCGTCGACCTTCTGCCGCTGTTCACATGAGCTATTCCGTCGACCTCACCCGGGCCCTGGTGCGCCCGGACCTCGGCGAGATCGGCTCGGAGCTCGACATCACCATTCTCGGCAAGCCCCACCGCGCCCGGCGCGGCGGCTTCAGCCGCCGCCCGTTCCGGGCTATGGGGAAGGATCACGCCGGAGCCGCACCCGATGGCCGAGCCGATCGCCTTTCCCGAACCGCCCCGGATGCCCGCCGGCACCAGCATCGTCGCCTTCGGCGACGTGCACGGGCGCCTCGACCTGCTCGAGCCGATCCTGCGCCGGATCGAGACACGGGCCGCGCAAACCCCCGACCGCCGGCACGTCGTGGTTTCGCTCGGCGACATCGTTGACCGCGGCCCGGATTCGGCCGGCGTCGTCGAAAGGCTGCTGCGCGGCGTGGCGGGCTGCGAGCTGGTGGTGCTGAAGGGCAACCACGAGCAGGTGATGCTCGATTTCTGGGCCGGCACGCCGGAGTCCTGGAGCTGGCTCACCTGGGGCGGGCTGGAGACGTTGGCGAGCTACGGCATCGCCGTCGACGCCGCGCCGCGGGGCGAAGCCGGCGTGGCGGCGCTTCGGCGCGCCTTCCGCGAGCACTTGCCGCAGGTTCATCTCGATTTCTTCCGGCGCCTGCCGCTCAGCGTCAGCTTCGGCGACTATTTCTTCGTCCATGCCGGAGCCCGGCCGGGCGTGCCGCTCGCCGGGCAGAGCGAGCACGACCTCCTGTGGATCCGCGAGGAGCTGCACCTGTCCGGCTATCGCTTCGAGAAGAAGATCGTGCACGGCCACACACCCGTGCGCGAGCCGGAGTTCCGGCGCAACCGCATCAACCTCGACACCGGCGCCTTCGCCACCGGCCGCCTGACCGCCGCCCTGTTCGAGGACGACCGGGTCTCGCTGCTGTAGGCCCGGACAGACGGATCGGCGGGATGCACAATCCCGGCCCGGCGACAGGCGCGGCGCCCAGGGCCCGGCGGCTGGGCTTCAGGGCTCCAGCTCGGTATCCCAGTAGAGATAGTCGAGCCAGCTGTCGTGCAGGTAGTTCGGCGGAAACTGCCGGCCGTTCATGTGCAGGTCGTTCAGCGTCGGCGCGAAGGGGCGCTGGTGCGGATGCATGTTGATCTCGGCCGGCATCGCCCCGCCCTTGCGCAGGTTGCAGGGCGAGCAGGCGGCGACGACGTTCTCCCAGGTGGTCTGGCCGCCGCGCGAGCGCGGGACCACGTGGTCGAAGGTCAGATCCTCCCGGGCGCCGCAGTACTGGCAGGTGAAGCGGTCGCGCAGGAACACGTTGAACCGGGTGAAGGCCGGGTTGCGCGAGGGCTTCACATAGGTCTTCAGCGACACGACCGAAGGCAGGCGCAGCTCGAAGGTCGGGCTGCGCACCGTGCGGTCGTACTCGGAGACGATGTTCACCCGGTCGAGGAACACCGCCTTGATCGCGTCCTGCCAGGACCAGAGAGACAGCGGATAATAGGAGAGCGGCCGATAATCGGCATTGAGCACGAGAGCGGGGCACGCCTCGGGAGACACTGGCGGATGGAACACGGAAGGCGACACATGCGCCGTCACGACCTACTCCAGACCTCGCACCCTAGTGTGGCCGATGTCCGAGTCGACCACTCGCAACTGCCATCATGGTGAAGCATCATGTCGGTCTTGTGAAGGGGGGAGGTGAGAGAGGCCGTTCTGGCGAGATCGCCTATCCGAGACCAGTCCTGGGCACTCGACGCTTTTCGGCGATGAGGACGGTAGAGACATCAGGTGCCAGGCCGCGGAAGTTGCTACAATGTTCTCGTGACAAGACCGAATCGAGGCACCTCATGAGCGACGACGAAATCGAACCTATCCGCCTGATCGAAGACGCGGAAACAGGCGATCGGTTTCTCGTCTACGGAACCGAAAAGGGCCTGCGGCTGGACATTCGCTACGAGGGGGACACCCTTTGGATGACCCAGGCGCAGATCGGCCAGCTCTTTGGGAGAGACGTATCCACTATCTCTCGCCACATAGCCAATGTGCTGGAGGAGGGTGAACTCGACGAATCGAGTTCTTTGCAAAAAGCGCAAACAACCAGCGGTAGGCCATCGGTTCTTTACAACCTCGATATGATCATTTCCGTCGGCTATCGAGTGTCGTCGGCGCAAGCGACCATGTTTCGCCGGTGGGCAACCAGCATCCTGGTCCAGTTCGCGAAGAAGGGGTTCGTTGTAGACGCCCGCCGCCTCAAGCAGCCGGAGAATTCGGACAGGATTGCCGAGCTCCGGGAAATCATCCGTGACATCCGTTCGGATGAAGCAAATGTTTATCGCGAGTTACGTAGAATCTGTTCAATGTGTCAAGACTACGATGGGACGACGGAAGCGGCACGAGAATTTTACCAACGGGCGCAAGCCAAACTTGTCTATGCCGTCACCTCGCACACACCGTCCGAGATAGTCGCAACTCGCGCCGACTATCAATCTGAAAATATGGGATTGAAAGTATGGCAAGGTGACAACGTTCGTAAATCCGACGTCTCGACATCAAAGAATTATATGGTTGAATCTGAAATAAAAGAATTAAACAGACTAACGACAATATTGCTGGATATATTTGAAGATCAACTTGACGTCGGCAGGCTGGTTCTGATGAGCGATGCCGCGAAGCTCCTCGACCAGCAGCTTCGTCATCTTGGACGGGCGATCTTGCGATCCGGCGGTTCGATAAAAGCCGCTGACGCCAAGCGAATCGCGGAAGAGCAATATCAGAAGTTCGATCAACGTCGAAAGCTGCTATCGCAAGAGGATGCGGACGAACGTATTGCTGAAATTGTAAAAGAGGCCAAAGGCCTGCCGAAAACGCCTCGTCGTTGAGCGTCTCAGGCTTGCACATGGCGTGATCTACCGCAGCTGGCGCGCCAGCCAGTCGAGCGTGGCGTCGTGGATGCCGAGCTCGACGAGATGGTCGTGCGTCGCCAGCACATAGTCGGGATTGGCGCCGGAGATGCCGACGCCCTGGCGCACCAGCGCCAGCAGCGTCTGCGGCGGCAGGCGGCCGCAATATTGCGGATGGCGCCGGTCGGCGCGGTAGGCGAGGGCTCGCACTCGGCGCCCGTCGTCGAGGCGCGCCTCGTGCACCGCTTCGAGATAGACCGAGGTCGCCTGCTCGCGCTCGCGCAGGTAGGCCAGCGTCTGCGCCCGGCTCCGTCCGGCGATGCGGAAGGCGACGCCGCGGCAGCTGCCGCCGCGGTCGAGGCCGAGCACCAGGCCGGGCCTCTCCGGCGTGCCGCGATGCACGTGCGACCAGATGCACAGCGCCCGATGGAGCCCGTGCAGGGTGGCGAGCACCCGCTCCTCGTGCTCGAAGCCCGGCCGCCACATCAGCGAGCCGTAGCCGAACACCCAGAAGTCCTCGGCCGCATCGGCTGGCGTGTCTGTCGTCTCGGGCAGGGTCACTCGGCGGCTGCGCTGAAGCTCTCGAGCCCGCCGAAGGGCAGGGCGGCCAGCGCGTCGCGCAGGGCCAGGAGGTCCTGCGCCAGGCGGCCGAAGCTCGGCAGCAGCCCGAACTGCCGCTCGTCCATGTAGAGCGCCCGGTTGATCTCGACCTGGATGACGTGGAAGCCGGCGGACGGGTTGCCGTAGTGCTCGGTGATAAAGCCGCCGGCATAGGGCTTGTTGCGCGCCACGCCATAGCCGAGGCCGCGCAGGGTGAGGTCGGCGCAGTCCATGATCGCCGCGCCGCAGCTGGTGCCGTAGCGGTCGCCCAGCACGATGTCGGCCCGCGGGCGCTCGTCCCGGGCCAGGCTCGAGGACGGCATGGAATGGCAGTCGACCAGGAGCGCGGCGCCGAACTGGCGGTGGATCTTGTTCAGCATCCGCCGCAGCGTGCGGTGATAGGGCTTGTAGAGCTCCTCGATCCGGCCGAGCGCCTCGTCCACCGGCAGGCGCGCGGCATAGATCTCCTGCGCTTCTCCGACCACCCGCGCGATGGTGCCGAGCCCGCCGGCGACGCGCAGCGAACGGGTGTTGACGAAGTTCGGCAGCCGGCCCTCGAACATGCGCGGGTCGAGCTCGTAGGGCTCGCGGTTGACGTCGAGATAGGCGCGCGGGAAGCGCGCCGACATCAGCGGCGTGCCCGTGCGCGCCACGCCTTCCAGGAGCTGGTCGACGAAGGCGTCCTCCGAGCGGCGAAGCGTCGTGGCGTCGAGGCGGGAGGCGCGCAGGAAGGCCTTGGGATAGATCCGCCCGGAATGGGGCGAGTTGAAGAACAGCGGGCTGGTCAGCGCCGGCGGCTCGGCGAGGTCGAAAGCAGGGTCCAGTTCGTTATCGGCCACCGACGTCGTCTCAGGCTCCGCCATGCCTCAGCAGCGGGTTCGACCAAGCCCGCGGGCAGGCCCGGCATCCCGCGATGCCTCGAAGTCTTCCCGGAATGCGCGAATCAGGATGCCGTCCCGCCCGCCGCCATTCCACCGGTCGATATTGACAAAACCACGCGCGGCCCGTCACCACAAGAGGGTGGTTGCAATCAGAAGCGGCGCGCATGGCGGGAACCTTCGTCGCGCAGCCGCAAAAAATTCCTGCCCGGCCTTGCCGGATCGTTTAAACCCGGCATTTACCATGTCGGGCTCTTATGAGCGCACGGGCGAGCAGCGCGGATTCGCAGGGCAAGCATATGAACAAGATCCTTCTGGCCGAAGACGACAACGATATGCGCCGCTTTCTGGTCAAGGCCCTGCAGAATGCGGGTTACGAGGTTTCGTCCTACGACAACGGCCTGTCCGCCTATCACCGCCTGCGCGAGGAACCGTTCGAGCTGCTCCTGACCGACATCGTCATGCCCGAGATGGACGGCATCGAGCTGGCGCGACGCGCCACCGAGCTCGACCCCGACATCAAGGTGATGTTCATCACCGGCTTTGCCGCCGTCGCCCTCAACCCCGATTCCAACGCCCCCAAGGACGCCAAGGTGCTCTCCAAGCCCTTCCACCTCAAGGACCTGGTCAACGAGGTCGAGAAGCTCCTGAAGGCGGCCTGAGCTTTTCGAGGAATCCGGCACCGCCGCCGCGGTCGTCAGGCGAAGAACAGCAGCGTCGCCACCGCGAAGATCGGCAGCAGCACCAGCCCCGACCACAGCATGTAGCCGAAGAAGGACGGCATCTTCACGCCGCCCTGGCGCGCGATGGCGTAGACCATGAAGTTGGGCGCATTGCCGATATAGGTGTTGGCGCCCATGAACACCGCGCCCGAGGAGATGGCTGCCAGCGTCGCGGCCATCGCCTCCTGCCCGGGCACGTAGCCCATCAGCGTCCTCGCGTCGCCGCCGGCCAGCTCGAAGAACACGAGATAGGTCGGCACGTTGTCGAGGAAGGAGGAGAGCACGCCCGTCAGCCAGAAATAGGCTGCCGTGTTCGGGCTGCCGTCGGCATGCGACACCAGCGCCACCAGGGCTGAGAGCGCGCCGTGCTTGCCGGCGGTCAGCATCGCCAGCACCGGCACGATGCACACGAAGATGCCGGCGAAGATCTTGGCGACCTCGCGGATCGGCTCCCAGTCGAAGCGGTTCTCCTCGCGCCATTCCCGCCGGGTGATCTTCAGCGAAACCAGCGCCAGGACGAGCAGGATGGCGTCGCGGGCGAGGTTCTGCACCTCCAGCCGGTTGCCGAGCACCTCGACGGCGAGGCCCGGCTTCCACAGCGCGCTCATCAGGATGGCGGCGATGACCCCGCCGATCAGCAGGAAGTTGGCGCTGCCCAAGAGGGCGAGCGCCGGCGTGTCCGGCGTCGGGTCGCGCGGCATGACGCCCTCGCGCCGGTAGAGCCAGCTGTCGAGGAGGAAGAACACGGCGAGCACCGTCCCGGCGACGAACAGCGTCTCCAGCGCCAGGTGGCGCGTCGTCCAGAAGAAGTCGACGCCGCGCAGGAAGCCGACGAACAGCGGGGGGTCGCCCAGCGGCGTCAGCGAGCCGCCGATGTTGGAGACCAGGAAGATGAAGAACACCACCACGTGCACGTTGTGCCGCCGGTCGTCATTGGCGCGGATCATCGGCCGGATCAGGATCATCGAGGCGCCTGTCGTGCCGATCAGGCTGGCGCAGACCGCGCCGATCGCCAGCAGCGCCGTGTTGGTCGCCGGGCTGCCATGGATGTTGCCGCGCACCAGCACGCCCCCCGCCATGGTGAAGAGCGCGAACAGGAGCACGATGAACGGGATATATTCGAGCAGCAGGGCATGGGCGATGGCCTGGCTCGCCGGCCCGGTGCCGAAGACGAACGCCAGCGGCACCGCCGCCGCCAGGGCCCAGCCCAGCGTGATCTTGCCATAGTGGTGGTGCCAGAACCTGGCCGCGACCAGCGGGCCGAGCGCGATCGACAGGAGCAGGCCGGCAAAGGGCACGGCCCAGGCCAGGGACAGGCCGGCGCCGTCGATCGCCTCGGCCGCCCAGGCCGGCGCCGGCAGCGCCGCCAGGATCGCGGCTGCCGCCGTGGTCGTCGTTGCCGTCCGCATCGCCTGCCGCCTCCGCGCCGCCTGGGCAGGGTTCGGGAGACCCTGCCTGGCAGCGGATGTAGCCGACAGGGGCGGGGGCGGGAAGGCGCCCGCCGGCATTCTCGTCCGATTCCTCGCACGAGGGCGTCAATCGGGCATTAACCCTCTCAGAAGATCCGCGCGTCGACGCGGCCGCGGGTGCGCGGCTTCAATCATGTCGAAGGGGTTGCGCGGCATGCTCGGCACAACGGGAGCAATCCATGTACTTCGAGTTCCGCGAGACCGACATCGACCGGCACATCCAGACCGCGGATGCCGGAGCGCTGCTGTCGGTCTGGCGCCGGCATGCCGGTGCGGGCGGCCTGCCCGAGGCCGATGCGGTCTGGGCGGAGGGCGTCGCGCGGCTCGAGCCCTATCTCCTGTGGGTGGAGCCGGCCGGCGAGGACGACTGGCACTATGCCGTCGTCGGCTCGCGCCTTGCCGAGGAGCGTGGGCTGCACTGGCGCCATCCCCATGTCAGCGGCCTCGCCGAGCCCTCCCGCTCGTTCGTCCGGCGCTGCTTTGCCACCGTCGTCCGGCGCGCCGAGCCCGCCTATGCCATCCACACCGCGCCGGAATGCGAGAAAGTTCTGCTGTGGGAGCGGCTGGTGTTGCCCTGCCGGGGCCGCGGTGGCGGCATCTGCCTCCTCGTCTTCCTGCGTCCGCTCGAATATGTCGAGGACATGATCCGCACGGTGCTGGACTCGACCCCGGGCGGCATCCTGCGGGCCCGCTGCATCCGCGACGCCGAAGGCCGCATCGTCGACGCCGTGTGTCTGCTCGCCAACGAGCGGGCTGCCGCGCTGCTGCGCCGCCCGCCCGGCGAGCTGGTCAAGGGCTGCCTGCTCGAGCTCTTCCCGCATTTCCTCGAATCGGGCGTGTTCGCGCGCCTCGCCGGCCTGGTGGAGACGCGCCAGCCCTGCAGCTTCGAGATGGAGTATCGCGACAGCGGCGCCCTGGCCTGGTTCTCCGTGTCGGCGGCGCCGCTCGGCGACGGCTTCACCCTGTCGCTCACCGACGTCACCGCCCTGAAGCGGGTCAACCTCGAGCTCGAGCGTGCCCGCACCGAGCTGATCGCGATGAACGGCCATCTCGAGCGCCAGGCCCTGGACCTGGAAGCCGCCATCGCCGACGCCAATGCGGCGCGGCACGACCTCGAGGCGGAGGTCGAGTGCCGCAAGGTGCTGGAGGAGGAGCTGCGGCGCCTCGCCATGACCGATACGCTCACCGGCCTCGCCAACCGCCCGGCCCTCATCGCCCATGGCCAGGCGCTCGTCGCCGGCGTCGCCCGGCGCGGCCAGCCGCTGTCGGTGATCGCCATCGACATCGACCGTTTCAAGGACATCAACGACACCCACGGCCACGCCGCCGGCGATTGCGTGCTGGCGGCGCTCGCCATGCTCCTGCAGGACGCGGCTCCCCCGGACCTCGGCATGGCCGGGCGCCTCGGCGGCGAGGAGTTCGTCATCGTCGTGCCGCGCGTCGGCATCGAGGCGGCGGCCAGGGTGGCCGAGGGCCTGCGCGCCGCCCTCGCCGCCCGGCCGATCGACGCGGGCACGGCCGGGATCGCCGTCACCGCCAGCTTCGGCGTGGCGCAGTTCATCGCCGGCGAGGAGTTCGAGGACATGCTGGCGCGCTGCGACGAGGCGCTCTACCGCGCCAAGCGCCAGGGCCGCAACCGCGTGGTTCGTGCGGCCATGCCCCGGCGCCGCGCCGTGGCCTAAGCGTTTTGCGATTTGGCGGACTCGCCAAGCATCGCAAAGACGCGCCGAAACAAAAGCGTAAAAGCGAAGAGATGAGGGGGTGATCGATTCAACTCGAAGCGGTCACGCTCGAAGCCGCGGACGCCGCCCCGCCTATTGCTTGCGCAGCGCCACCAGGATCTTCATGCCGGCCCGGCCGGTCTGGGGCCAGCCCAGGCGCCGCTCCACGTCCATCACCGCGGTGCGGGTCTTGTCGCCGATCGCCCCGTCGGGCGTGCCGACGTCGTAGCCGCGCTGGGCGAGCAGCGTCTGCAGCTCGCGGCGCTCGGCCCGCGACAGGCCGGGATCGTCGGTCGGCCAGGGCGTGACGATCGGCCCGCCGCCGCGGATGCGGTCGGAGAGATGCGCGATCGCCAGCGCGTAGGATTCGGCGGCGTTGTAGGAATAGATCACGTCGAAATTCTTGAACACCAGGAAGGCCGGGCCGCGCGGGCCGGCCGGCAGCAGGATGCCGGCACGCTGGTCGCCCTTGGGCAGGGCCGAGCCGTCGACGCGCGTCACCCCGGCAGCGACCCAGGCCGAGAGCGCGCGTTTGCGGCTTCGGCCGGCGAGGCCCGCGTTGAACTTGGCCGGCAGCGCCACCTCGAAGCCCCAGCGCCCGCCGCTGGCCCAGCCGGACTTGGCGAGATAATTGGCGGTGGAGGCGAGGGCGTCGGGCACGGAATCGACGATGTCGCGCCGGCCGTCGCCGTCGGCGTCCACGGCGATGCGCAGGAAGGTCGAGGGCATGAACTGCGTATGGCCGAAGGCGCCGGCCCAGGAGCCGACGAGATGGGCGGGATCGACGTCGCCGCGCTGGATGATCTTCAGCGTGGCGAAGAATTCGCTGCGGAAGTAGCCCGCCCGTCGTCCGCCGTAGCAGGACAGCGTCGCCAGCGAGCGCACCAGCGGCCGGTCGCCGCCCTTCTGGCCGTAATTGGATTCGACGCCCCACACCGCCACCACCACGGCCGGGTCGACGCCGTAGCGGCGCTGCGCCGCGTTCAGCACATTGGCCCATTTGGCCAGCATGCGCCGCCCGTCGGCAATGCGCTCGTCGTCGACCAGGCTCGCCATGTAGTCCCAGATCGGCGTCTTGAACTCCGGCTGCTTGTTCATGAGGTCGATGACGCTCATGTCCGGCTGCAGTCCGCGGGTCTGGGCGTCGAACACGGCGGCCGAGATGCCGGCCGCAGCGGACTGGGCGCGCAGGCCGGCAAGGCAGCCGTCGAAGCTCTGGGCGGCCGCCGGCGCCGAGGCCGCGGCGAGGAGGGCAATGGCGAGGGCGAAGGGCTTGATCATGCCCCTCTCATACCTCGTTAAGGTAAACAAAATCATGGCGGCGCTCGCCGCCTACCGGTTCTGCCCCGGCACCCACAGCACGTCGCCGGTCGCCTTGCGGTTGAGGAGGCGGCTCGCCACGAACAGATGGTCGGAGAGGCGGTTGACGTAGCGCAGCGCCTCCGGCGAGACCAGCTCGCCCGCCGTGGCGGCAAGGCCGACCATCAGCCGCTCGGCCCGCCGGCAGATCGTCCGGGCCAGGTGCAGTGCCGTCGCTCCGGGCGTGCCGCCGGGCAGGACAAAGGATTTGAGCGGGTCGAGCGCGGCGTTCATCGCGTCGATCTCCTGCTCGAGCCGCTCCACCTGGCCGGCGGTGACGCGCAGCGGCGTCCAGGTGATCTCCCGCTCGCCGCCTTCCGGCGTGCACAGGTCGGCGCCGAGGTCGAACAGGTCGTTCTGGATGCGGCCGAGCATGGCGTCGACCTCGCCGTCCTCGCGCGCCGCCGACAGGCGCGCCAGGCCGACAGCGGCATTGGCCTCGTCGACCGTGCCATAGGCCTCGATGCGCAGGTCGGCCTTGGAGCGGCGCTCGCCCGTGCCGAGCCCGGTGGTGCCGTCGTCGCCCGTGCGGGTATAGATCCGGTTCAGCCGCACCATGTCGTCTCGCCTCCGGACGGGTGTTCGGGCCGCCTCATTTGCGGGCGAAATAGATCGCCGTCATGATGATGACGATGGCGACGGCCTGCAGCAGCACGCGCAGGCGCATCAGCTGCTGCGAGCGCGACGGGCTGCCGCCCTTCAGCATGTTGCCGAGGCCGAAGATCAGCACGACCGCGACGGCGCCGACGGCGATGGGCACGAGATAGTCGAGGACGGAACGCATGCCCGGCAATCTAGTGCACCCGGCCCGGCCGCGAAAGCGCGGCGCCGGGAAAAAGGGCGTCCCACACCGTTTCTTAAACGTCCGTTGCTAGTGAGGCCGGGGCGCCGGCGATCGCCGGTCGCTCGGAGCACGGCGGATGGGCAATGGCTGACGTGACGGGCCGGCCGGACGAAGCGGGAGCCTATCGAGCCTTGCGCCTGCGCCTGCGCCGCTGGCTCGGCGACCGCAGCGCCAGCGGCGTCGCCCAACGCTTCGCCGGCTTCGCCTATCTCTTCCGCATCGTCAATGCCGGCCTCGCCTTTCTCACCCAGATCGTGCTGGCGCGCTGGATCGGTGCGCACGAGTTCGGCATCTACGTCTATGTCTGGACCTGGGTGCTGCTGCTCGGCACCGTCACCAATATCGGTCTCGCCTCCTCGAGCCAGCGCTTCATCCCCACCTATGCCAAGCGCGGCGAATGGGATCTGCTGCGCGGCTTCCTTCATGGCGGGCGCTGGCTGGTGTTCGCCCTCGGAGCCGGCTTCGCCGGGCTTGGGGCGCTCGGCCTCGTGCTGTTCGGCGCCCGTCTCGATCCCGTCCTCATGGTGCCGCTCTATCTCGGCCTCGCCTGCCTGCCGCTCTTCGTCGTCACCGAGATCCAGGAGGGCATCGCCCGCACCTATGACTGGGCGAGCCTCGCGATGGCGCCGGCCTATCTCGTGCGTCCGCTGCTGCTGCTCGGCCTGCTCGCCGCCATGCACCTCGCCGGCCTCGAGGCCGATGCGGTCGCCGCCATGTGGGCCGCCCTCGTCTCGACCTGGGCGACCGCGCTCTGGCAGATGGCGATGCTGAACCGGCGGCTGCCGAGCCGCGTGCCGCCCGGGCCGCGGCGCTATGCGCCGGGCACCTGGCTGAGGATCTCCTTCCCGCAATTCCTGGTCGAGGGCTTCTACCTCTCGCTGACCTATTGCGACGTGATCGTGCTGGAGCGCTTCGCCACGCCCGCCGAGGTCGCGACCTACTATGCCGCCACCAAGCTGGTCTCGCTGGTCGCTTTCGTCTACTTCGCCGTGGCGGCGGCCTCGGCGCACCGCTTCACCGAGTACCACGTCGCCGACCGGCCGGAGGAGCTGAACGCCTTCGTCCATGCCTCGATCCGCTGGACCTTCCTGCCGTCCCTCGCCATGGCGCTGGTGATCCTGGCGCTCGGCAAGCCGCTGCTCTGGCTGTTCGGCCCGGGCTTCGTCGACGGCTATCCCCTGCTCGCCATCCTGGTGGTCGGGCTCCTGGCGCGGGCCTCGATCGGCCCGGTGGAGAAGCTCCTCAACATGCTGGGGCACCAGGGGATCTGCGCCGTCGTCTACGCCTTCGCCTTCTTGGCCAATATCGGCCTGAACCTGGCGCTGGTGCCCTGGTTCGGCCTGACCGGCGCCGCCGTCGCGACCGCTGCCGCGCTCGTGTTGGAATCGATCTTGCTGTTCCTCATCACCAAGCGGCGTCTCGGCCTCCACGTCTTCTATTGGGGCGGTCCGAAGCGTCAGGTGTCCTGATCCGGCACGACCGGAGAAGCAGCGAGGCGAGGATCATGGCGGGCATGTCCCATACTCTGCGCAGCGCACCGGCCGCGTTCGAAGGTATTGCCCTGCGCGGCCGTGCCGGCGCGCCGGCCGGCGTCGAGGCGCGCCCGAGCGCTGGCTATGCCGTGGAGCGGCTCGGGCTCGCCGATCTCGGCCGTCTCGCGCCGGCCTGGGACGCCCTCACGGCGCGGGCGCTCGAATCCAATCCCTTCCTGTCTCATGGCTTCGTCTCGGCCTCGCTCGCTGATCTCGCCGATGCGCGCGGCTGCGAGGTCGCGGCCGTCTGGCGCACCGATGCGGTCGAGACCATGCTGGTCGGCCTCTGGGCCTTTGCCCCGGCCAGCCGGCGCTGGGGCCTGCCCTTCGGCCTTGCCGAGGGCATGACCCACAACTACGCCCCGCTCGGCGTGCCGTTGCTGGACCGCGACCATGGTCGCGAGGCCGCCGCAGCCCTGCTCGACTGGCTCGGCCGTCGCCCCGTGGCGGCTCGCTTCGCCCTGTTCGCCTTCCTGCCGGAGGAGGGCGCCGCCGCCCGCGTGCTCGCCGAGGCGATGGCCGCGCGCGGCCTGCGCCACCAGGTGCTGCGCCGCCACCGCCGCGCCTTCGCCCTGCCGCGGGGGGACGGCGACTATGTCGAGCAGGCGGTCGCCCCGCGCAAGCGCAAGGAGCTGGCCCGCCAGCACCGCCGCCTGGCGGAGATGGGGGCGCTCACCGCCGAGATCGCCATCACTCCCGAGGAGGTGGCGGCGGCGGTCGAGGCGTTCCTGCAGCTCGAGCTCGAGGGTTGGAAGGGTCGGGATGCCCGCACGGCGACGCTGCAGCGCGCCGACCGCGCCGCCTTCCTGCGCGCCGCCGCCGGCGCGATGGCGCGCGACGGGGCGATGCGCGTGCATCTCCTCAAGCTCGACGGCCGGGCGATCGCCGCCGGCATCGGCCTCGTCGGCGGCGACCGCGCCATCTTCTGGAAGGTCGCCTATGACGAGCGCCACGCCAAGCTGTCGCCGGGCGTGCAGGTCGCCCTCGCCGTGACGCGCGACCTTCTGGCGCAGCCGAGCGTCGCCGCCATCGATTCGGTTGCCGAGCCCGGCCATCCCATGATCGACCACCTCTGGCGCGAGCGCTTGGGCGTCGCTGACTGGCTGGTCGATCTCAGGCCGGGCGGCTCCTGGCGGCTGCGCCTCGCCCTGGCGCTGGAACGGGCGCGCAGCGAGGCGCGGATCGCGGCCAAGGCGGTGCTGGCGCGGCTGCGGCTGCGCTGACCGTCGGAGGCCGCCTCGCAAGATTACGACGAGATCATTTGCGCCGCCGGTCCTGCCGCGCATAATCGGCCGATTGCGAACCGGATGCGACGATGCGCGTGGACAGGCCTGAGACTTCGAAGAGCGGTGGTTGGGCGCGGCTGCGTGGCTGGGCCGCCCTGGCCCTCGCCGGCATGGCGCTCATGGCCGCGACCGCGGCGCCGGCCCAGCAGCAGGAGTGGCGCTATGCCGTGTCCCTGCTCGGAGACCTCAAATATCCCGAAAGCTTCCAGCATTTCGCCTACGTCAATCCCGATGCTCCCAAGGGCGGCGCGTTGCGGCTGTCGGCCTACGGCTCCTTCGACAGCCTCAACATCGTGCCGGTGCGCGGCCAGGCGGCGGGCAGCATCGCCCTGATCTATCAGACCCTGATGACCGGCTCCCTGGACGAGCCGTTCTCGCAATATGGCGAGATCGCCGACGGCGTGAAGTTCCCCGAGGACCGCTCCTCCGTCACCTACCGCCTCAATCCCAAGGCGCGCTGGGACGACGGCCAGCCGATCACGCCGGACGATGTGGTCTGGTCCTTCTCGGTCCAGAAGGAGAACAATCCGCAATACGGCTATTACTACAGGGACGTGGCCAAGGCGCAGGCCACCGGCGAGCACGAGGTCACCTTCACCTTCGACAAGGCCGGCAACCGCGAGTTGCCGCTGATCGTCGGCCAGCTGACGGTGCTGCCCAAGCACTGGTGGACCGCGACGGGGCCGGACGGCAAGCCGCGTGACGTCACCAAGCCGACGCTGGAAAAGCCGCTCGGCTCCGGCGCCTACCGCGTCAAGAGCTTCGAGGCCGGCCGCTCCGTCACCTATGAGCGGGTCAAGGACTGGTGGGCGGCGGACCTGCCGACCGAGAAGGGCCAGAACAATTTCGACGAGATCCGCTACGACTATTTCCTCGACCCGATGGTGATCCGCCAGGCCTTCAAGGCCGGCACGGTCGATTTCCAGCTGGAGAACATCGCCCGGGAATGGATGACCGGCTACGACATCCCGGCGGTCAAGGACGGGCGCATCGTCAAGCAGGAATTCCCGGACCACAGCTCCGGCCGGATGCAGGCCTACATGTTCAACCTGCGTCGCGACAAGTTCAAGGACGAGCGCGTGCGCCGCGCCTTCAACCTCGCCTTCGACTTCGAGGAGATGAACCGCACGCTGTTCTTCGGTCTCTACACCCGGATCGACTCTTATTTCGCCGGGCTCGACCTCGCCTCCAGCGGCCTGCCTGAGGGCAAGGAGCTGGAGATCCTCGAGGCGGTGAAGGACAAGGTGCCGCCTTCGGTGTTCACCACGCCCTACCAGAACCCGGTCAACGGCACGGAGGAGGCACGCCGCGCCAATCTGCGCGACGCTCTCCGGCTCCTGAAGGAAGCTGGTTGGGAGGTCAAGGACCGCAAGCTCACCAATGTCGCCACCGGCGAGGTGATGACGGCCGAATTCATGTTGGATGATGCCAGCTACGAAAGGCTGGCGCTCGCCTACAAACCGGCGCTGGAGCGTCTCGGCATTGTCGTGACCATCCGCACCATCGATTCCGCGCAGTATAAGGCGCGAGTCGACAACCGCGACTTCGACATCATCATGCTGAGCATTGCTCAATCGCAGTCGCCGGGCAATGAACAGCGGCAATATTGGGGCTCGGCGGCAGCGGACCGCGTAGGGTCTGACAATGTGATGGGCATCAAGGATCCGGGGGTGGACGCGCTGATCGACCGTGTTATCTTCTCCTCCTCCCGCGAGGATCTGGTCGCCGCCACCAAGGCACTCGACCGCGTGCTGCTCGCCCACAACTACGTGGTGCCGCAATACCGCTCGCCGACCTGGCGCACGCTGCGATGGGATCGCTTCTCCGGCCCGGCGGTTCTGCCGGACAGGCCGACGGACGGCGGGCTGCTCTCCGTGTGGTGGTACGACGCCGCCAAGGCCGCCAAGAGCGGGGCGGCGAAATGAGCGGCCCCACCCGCCGCGACGTCCTCGCCTTCGGTGTCGCCGGCGCCGCCGCTGCGCTGCTGCCGGCGGGCGTGCGCGGCCAGGAGGTGGAAAGCCATGGCCTCTCCACCTTCGGCGACCTGAAATATCCGCGCGACTTCCAGGCGCTCGACTATGTCAATCCGCATGCGCCGAAGGGCGGGACCTTCTCCCGCCAGATCGAGCAGCTGATCGGCAACCAGAATTTCAACTCCTTCGACACGCTGCACATCTTCTGCCTGAGAGGCGACGGCGCCGCGGGCATGGACCTGTGCTTTGCCTCGCTGATGGCGCGCGCCAATGACGAGGCGGACGCGCTCTATGGCCTGGCCGCCGAAAGCGTGATCGTCTCGGCCGACCGCCTGATCTATCGCTTCCGCCTGCGCAAGAACCTCACCTTCCACGACGGCTCGCCCCTGACCGCGGAGGACTGCGCCTGGTCCTTCAACACCATCAAGGCCAAGGGCCATCCCTATTTCGCCCAGCCGCTGCATTCCTTCGTCGTGGCCGTGGCCGAGGCGCCGGACATGGTGCGCGTCACGCTGGCGCCTGGGCGCGGCCGCAGCCTGCCGCTCCTCGTCGCCACGCTGCCGATCTTCTCCAAGGCCTGGTGGGCCGGCCGCGACTTCGAGCAACCCTCGCTCGACGTGCCGCTCTCCTCCGGCCCCTACAAGGTCGGCCGTTTCCAGACGGGCCAGTCGATCGATCTGGAGCGGGTCAAGAGCTGGTGGGGCGAGGCTCTGCCGATCGAGGTCGGCACCAACAATTTCGACCGGCTGCGCTGGGACTATTACCGCGATCGTGCCGTCGCCTTCGAAGCGTTCAAGGCCCGCAATTTCCTGTTCCGCGAGGAGTTCACCTCCTGGATCTGGGCCAACGGCTACGACTTCCCGGCGGCCAAGGACAATCGCGTGCGCCGCGAGACCCTGCCCGACCAGACCCCCTCGGCGGCGCAGGGCTGGTTCTTCAACACCAGGCGGCCCAAGTTCGCCGATCCCAGGGTGCGCCAGGCCCTCGGCATGGCCTTCGACTTCGAATGGACGAACAAGACCATCATGTTCTCGTCCTATGCGCGCACCGTCTCCTTCTTCCAGAACTCTGACATGATGGCCTCCGGCAAGCCGTCGGCGGAAGAGCTGGCGCTGCTGGAGCCTTACCGGGACAGGCTCTCGCCGCTGGTGTTCGGCGACGCGGTGCTGCCGCCGGTCTCCGACGGCTCCGGCGAGGACCGCACGCTGCTGCGCGAGGCGGCGGGCCTGCTCAAGCAGGCGGGCTGGAGCATCGACGGCGGCAAGCTCAGGAACGCCAAGGGCGAGGCCTTCACCATCGAGTTCCTCGACGACGACAATTCCCTGGAGCGTCACACCGCGCCGCTGATCAAGAACCTGTCGCGGCTCGGCATCGACGCCAATTACCGCCTGGTGGACACCGCCCAGTTCCAGGCCCGGGCCGACGTCTTCGATTTCGACATGCTGGTGCGCCGCTATTCCTTCGGCCTGACCCCGGGGGACGATGTCGTCTTCACCTGGTCGTCCAGGGCGGCCGCTACCAACGGCTCCTATAACATGGCCGGCATCGCCGATCCCGTGGTCGACGCGCTCCTGCAGAAGATCATCGCCGCCGACAGCCGCGACGCGCTCGACACCGTCTGCCGGGCGCTCGACCGGGTGCTGCGCGCCGGCTTCTACTGGATCCCGCAATGGTCCAAGCCGGAGCATTGGCTGGCCTATTGGGACGTCTTCATCCATCCCGAGACCAAGCCACGCTACGCCCGCGGCGCCCCGGACATCTGGTGGTCTAAGGAATAGCTGCCTCGCCGGGCCGCGGTTCACCCGGCCCTCCCGCTGTCATCAGCCCGTCAGGCCGGCGCGCCATCAAAAGGGTCGGCGCGCCGGGGCGGCGGTGGTCCCGACCTCGGCGGTGGGAGGACGGCGATGACGCAGTTTCGCAGAACGATCCGGAGATTCGCAGGTTCGACTGGCTTGGCCCTGTGCCTGGCCGCTCCGGCCATGGCTGAGGACAATCCCTTTGCCCGGATCAACCATATCGTGGTGATCTATACGGAGAACCGCAGCTTCGACAATCTTTTCTCGGAGTTCCCCGGCGCCGACGGGCTGCGGCCGGGCATGCCGGTCGCCCTGCAGGTCGACACCGACGGCAGCGCGCTCAGGACCTTGCCGCCGGCTCTGCTGGCCAAGGGCAAGGTCGACGGGCGCCTTCCCGGCGAGCTCGCCAACGCGCCGTTCCTGATGGACGATTACCTGCCGCAGGGCGAGAAGACCGGCGACCTCGTCCACAAGTTCTACCAGGAGCAGGAACAGATCGACGGCGGCAAGAACGACCGCTTCGCGGCGGTGTCGGACGCCGGCGGCCTGACCATGGGCTATTACGACGGCAGCGACCAGAAGCTGTGGGCGATGGCCAAGGCCTATACGCTCGCCGACCATTTCCATCATGCCGCCTTCGGTGGCTCGTTCCTCAACCATTTCTGGCTGGTCTGCGCCTGCACCCCGGTCTTCCCCAATGCGCCGGCCTCGATGGTGGCCGCCGTCGATCCGGCCACGGGATGGCTGGCGCGGGCGCCCGATTCGCCCCGGAGCGCCATGGACGGTCCGCCCAAATGGGTGCGGGACGGCGCCGTCAGCCCCGACGGCTACGGCATCAACACGCTGCAGCCGAGCTCGCCACCCTATTCGGCCGAGTCCAAGCCCGAGGAGCGTCTCCCGCTGCAGACCCTGCCGACCATTGGTGACCGGCTGAGCGAGAAGGGCATCAGCTGGGCCTGGTATTCCGGCGGCTGGGCCGACGCCGTTTCCGGCAAGATCAAGGTCTATGCGGCGCCGGAATACTTCCAGTCCCATCATCAGCCGTTCAACTATTTCGCTGCCTATGCGCCGGGCAAGCCGGCGCGCGAGGAGCATCTCAAGGACCTTGCCGACTTCAAGGCGGCCATATCGAGCGGGTCGCTGCCGGCGGTCTCCTTCTACAAGCCGGTCGGCCGCGACAACCTCCATCCCGGCTATGCCGACCTGACCACCGGCGAGGCCCATGTCGCCGAGATCGTCGCGGCGCTGGAAGCCGGCCCGAACTGGAAGGACACGCTGCTCGTCATCACGCCGGACGAGAATGGCGGCACCTGGGACCATGTCGCCCCGCCGAAGGTCGACCGCTGGGGCCCGGGCACGCGCGTGCCGACCCTCATCCTCTCACCCTTCGCCAGGAAGGGCTTCGTCGATCACACCGTCTACGACACCACGGCGATCCTCAAGACGATCGAGGTGCGCTACGGCCTCGCCCCGCTCGCCACACGCGATGCGGCTTCGCCGGACCTGCGCAACGCCCTCGTCGACGAGAGCCGGCATGCGAGCGCCGAGCCCAAGCCGTTCCTGACGCTCGACGGCAAGCCGCCGCTGGTCGTCGGGCACCGCGGCCTGCCCGGCCTGATGCCCGAGGAGACGCTGCCCTCCTACGACATGGCGGCCGAGCTCGGCACGGACGCCCTGGAGGAGGACCTCCATCTCACCAAGGACTGCGTGCTGGTGGCGCGCCACAATCCCTGGCTCAGCGACAACACCAACGTCTCCGAGGTCGCCAAGACCAACCCGGACGTCGCCGCGCGCAAGCGCACGGTGCCGGGCGTCAAGGTCAAGGTCGCCTGGCCGGCGACGCCCGACAGCGGCCCGTCGGACTATCTGACCGACCGGACCGATCCAGCCGATCCGAAGTCCGTGCTCAAGTCGCTGATCGTCGACGGCGAGGACCACACCAACGACTGGTCGATCACCGACTTCACCCTGGCCGAGCTGAAGGCCTGGTTCGCCGGGACCACCTATGACGCGGCCAGCGAGCGGCCCAAGGAGTTCAACGGCAAGTTCCCGATCCTCAGCTTCCAGGAGATCGTCGACATCGCCAAGGCCAAGAGTCAGGCGACGGGGCGGCCGATCGCCGTCTATCCCGAGTCCAAGAACCCCACCTGGAACGATGAGCAGGCGATCGCCAACGGCTGCGGCGCGCCCGGCAGCCACCCCCTCGAGGATGCCTTCATCAAGATCATCGAGCAGAACGGCCTCAACAGCCCCGATGCGCCGATCTTCGTGCAGAGCTTCGAGCCGAGCAGCCTGAAATACATGCGGACGCACGGCCTGAAGACCAAGATCGTGCAGCTGATCGACGGCTACGACGTCGACTTCAAGACCGGCCATGTCATCTACAACGAAATCGTCGACAGCCGCCCCTATGACTGGACGGTCGCCGGCGATCCCCGCTGGTTCGACGCGATGCTGACCCCGGCCGGCCTTGCCGAGATCAAGACCTATGCCGACGGCATCGGGCCGTGGAAGCCGCAGATCGTGCCGGTCGAGATCTCGCCCTGGACCGACAAGAACGCCGACGGCACCCCGTTCACGGGATCGACGCGCCAGGCCAGGACCCAGCCGCCGACCAGCGTCATCGCCGACGCGCACAAGGCCGGCCTCTTCGTCCACGTCTTCACGTTCCGCAACGAGAAGAAATACCTGGCCGGCGACTACAATGGCGATCCGCAGCAGGAGTACCTGAAGTTCTTCCGGCTCGGCGTCGACGGCGTGTTCACCGACTTCACCAACACTGCGGTGATCGCTCGTATGGCTTATCTGCGCGAACTGGGCCGCTGATCAGCACCGGCGGCGGTCCGCCGTGCGCGGATCGCCGCCTCCCCGGCTTGCCTCCGGGCAGACCCAACAAAAAAGCCGCCCGAAGGCGGCTTTGTCGTCGGGTGGCGGGCGGCTCAGGCGCCCTTCTTGGTGTCGGTGCGCTCGGCGATGCGGGCCGACTTGCCGCGGCGGTCGCGCAGGTAATAGAGCTTGGCGCGGCGCACCTTGCCGCGGCGCACCACCTTGATGGAATCGATCATCGGCGAATAGAGCGGAAACACGCGCTCGACGCCCTCGCCGTAGGAGATCTTGCGGACGGTGAAGCTCTCCTGCAGGCCGCCGCCGTCGCGGGCGATGCAGACGCCCTCATAGGCCTGCACGCGGGTGCGCTCGCCTTCCTTCACCTTGACGTTCACGATCACCGTGTCGCCGGGCTGGAATTCCGGAATGTCCTTGCCGGCGGAGAGGCGTGCGACCTCTTCCTGCTCGATCGTCTGAATGAGGTTCATCGTCTTGTCTCCGCGCGCACCGTTCGGGCGCATCTTGCTCTTGGTTGCCAGGGAAGGCGTGCCCATACGCGAATTGGCAGGGGAAGTCCATGGGCAAGTCGGCGAAGATCGCAAAAGGGATCAATCGGGCCGACCCGAGCGATCGGCGCGGGGCGGTTAGACCCGGTTCGTCGCGCGGTTAAGGGTCCTCATGCTCTCGATCCTCGGCGGGGTGCTTGATATTGAGGATGATGATTTCCTCGCCCGGCTCGTCGTGCATGTAGTAGATCAGGTAGCGATAGCGCCGCGTCACCACCTTTCTGACGTCCTCGGCGTTTTGCCGGCGCCCGGCGCGTGGAAACATCAATAGGGTTTGCAGGCGCTCGTAAATGGCGGCGCGGACGTTTCTCGCGGCTGAAGAGCTGCGTTCATTCAGATAGTCCGCAAGCTCATTGATGTTCTCGATCGCCCGCGGCGTGAAGCGCAGCTTCATGCACCGAACCGGTCGAAGGCCGCGGCAATCTCCGCTTCACTGGCGAACTGGCGTCGACGAGCCTGGGCCCGGCTTTCCAGCACGTCCTGCAAATGGGTTGGGTCGATCGGCTCCGGCACCTCGAGATCGGCGCGGGTGAGCGCCAGGATCATCTCCGCGATATCGTCCTGGTCGCCCGGAGGCAGGCGGCTGACGGCTTCCAGGGCTTGTCGGAGCAGCTTGGTCATGGTGCCACCATAGCGAATATGTGGTCATCGGCCAATTCGCTGGATAGCCAGGCTCGCTGGCGTGGACGTGTCGCTACTCCGCCCCGCCCCGACGCCGAGCCCACAGGTCCGGCCGCCTCTCCCGCGTGATCCGTTCGGCCTGCTCGCGCCGCCAGGCGGCGATCCTGGCATGATGGCCCGAGCGCAGGATCTCGGGGATCTCGCGGCCCTCGAACAGGGGCGGGCGCGTATAGTGCGGATATTCGAGCAGGCCGTTCTCGAAGCTCTCCTCCTCGCCCGAGGCGTCCGCGCCCATCACGCCGGGCAGCAGCCGCACGCAGGCGTCGATCAGCGCCATCGCCGCGAGCTCGCCGCCGGAGAGGACGTAGTCGCCGATCGAGACCTCCTCCAGCCCCCGCGCCTCGATCACCCGCTCGTCGACGCCTTCGAAGCGGCCGCAGACGATGACGGCGCCCGAGCCCGCTGCCAGGGCGCGGACGCGGGCCTGGGTCAGCGGCGCGCCGCGCGGCGACATCAGGAGGCGCGGCCGCTCGTCCGTGTCGGCGGCGTCGATCGCCGCCGCCAGCACGTCGGCCCGGATCACCATGCCCGGCCCGCCGCCCGCCGGCGTGTCGTCGACGGCGCGGTGGCGGCCCAGGCCGTGGTCACGGATGGTGCGGGCCTCGAGCGACCATTGGGCGCGCGCCAGCGCATCGCCGGCGAGCGAGATGCCGAGCGGCCCCGGGAACATCTCGGGATAGAGCGTCAGGATCGTGGCGCGCCAGCTCATCGGGCCGGCGGCCCGAGGCCGCGGCGCCGCGGCGCCGCAGGCTCGATATCGACCTGTCCCGCGGCCGGCGGCGGCTCGCCTTCGATCTCCGCCGGCGGCACGACGACGAGGCGCCCGCCCCGCACGTCCACTACCGGCACGGCGGCCTTGGTGAAGGGCAGGAACAGGCTGCGTCCGCCGTCGGACGGCTTGATCTCCAGGAGATCGCCGGCCCCGAAGTCGAACAGGGCCAGGACGGTGCCGAAGGCGTTGCCGTCGGCGGTCTCGGCCGTGAGGCCGATCAGGTCGGCGTGGAAGAACTCGTCCTCCTCCGCGTCGGCCTCGCCGAGAACGGCGCGCTCGACATGCAGGCGCAGGTTGGTCAGCGCCTCGGCCGCGGTGCGGTCCGAGATGCCCTTCACCCGGGCGACCAGCATGTCGTCCTTGAGCGGGCGCACCGAGACGAGCTCGAACACCCGTCCGGCCTCGGTCCGCAGCGGGCCATAGCCGGCGATGGCGGCGGGATCGCCCGTATGGGACTTCAGCCGCACCTCGCCCCGCACGCCATGCGCCGCGCCGAACACGCCGAGCAGCACCAGGTCTGGCCGCGGTGCCGCGGCAGCGGGCTCGCCCGTTTCGGGCGTGCCCGGCATCGGCCGGGACCGGGAGGGAGGGCGCGGCATCCGCGCCCTTACTCCGCCGCTTCGGCGGCGGCGGCCTTCTTGGCCTTCTCGGCGGCGCGCTCCTGCGCCTTCTTGCCGGGAACGGCCTTCTCCGGGTTGTTGCGGGCTTCGCGCTTCAGGAGGCCTTCGCCGTCGAAATAGCGCAGCACGCGGTCGGTCGGGGTCGCGCCCTTGCCGAGCCAGGCCTTGGCGGCGTCGAGGTCGACCGTCCACCGCGGCTTGTCGCCGTCCTTGGCCAGCATCGGGTCGTAGGTGCCGATCTTCTCGATGAAGCGGCCGTCGCGCGGCGAGCGCGAGTCGGCGACCACGACCGCATAGAACGGGCGCTTCTTGGCGCCGCGGCGGGCGAGGCGGATCTTCAGGGACATGGTGGTTCTCCGTTTGTCGTGTGGGTTCAGGGGAGGGAACGGGGCGGGGTCACTTCTTCTTGCCCCCGCCGAAGGGGAAGCCCGGCGGCAGGCCGCCGAGGCCGGGCAGGCCGGGGCCTCCCGGGAATTTCGCCGGCAGGCCAGGCCCGCCGAGGCCCGGGATCTTCGGCGGCAGGCCGCCTCCCGGCAGGCCGCCGGGCAGGCCGGGCGCGCCGCCCTTGCCGAGCTGTTCCAGCGCGCCGGGCGGGATCTGCGGCATGCCGCCGCCCATCCCGAACATCGAGGCCATCTTGCCGAGCGCGCCCTTCTTCGCCCCGCCCATGGACTTCATCATGTCGGCCATCTGGCGGTGCATCTTCAGGAGGCGGTTGATCTGCTCGGGCGAGGTCCCCGATCCCGCGGCGATGCGGCGCTTGCGGCTCGCCTTGAGGATGTCGGGGTTGCGCCGCTCCTTCGGCGTCATCGATTCGATGATCGCCCGCTGGCGCTTGAACACCTTGTCGTCGAGGTTGGCGCCGGCGATCTGGTCCTTGATCTTGCCCATGCCCGGCAGCATGCCGAGCACGCCGGACATGCCGCCGATCTTCTCCATCTGCAGCAATTGCTCGCGCAGGTCGTCGAGGTCGAAGGCGCCCTTCTGCATCCTGGCCGCCATCTTGGCGGCCTTCTCCGCGTCGATGCTCTCGGCCGCCTTCTCGACCAGCGAGACGATGTCGCCCATGCCGAGGATGCGGTTGGCGATGCGCTGGGGATGGAAATCCTCCAGCTGGTCGACCTTCTCGCCGACGCCGACCAGCTTGATCGGCTTGCCGGTGACCGCCCGCATCGACAGCGCCGCGCCGCCGCGCCCATCGCCGTCGAGGCGGGTGAGCACGATGCCGGTGATGCCGAGCCGGTTGTCGAAGGCGCGGGCGGTGTTGACCGCGTCCTGGCCGGTGAGGGCGTCGGCGACCAGCAGCACCTCGTGCGGGTTGGTCGCGGCCTTGACCTCGGCGGCCTCGGCCATCAGCGCCTCGTCGACCGTGGTGCGGCCGGCCGTGTCGAGCATGACCACGTCGAAGCCGCCGAAGCGGCCGGCATCCATGGCGCGGCGGGCGATCTGCACGGCGCTCTGGCCGGCGACGATCGGCAGCACCTCGACGCCGACCTGGCGGCCCAGAATGGCGAGCTGCTCCATCGCCGCCGGGCGGCGGGTGTCGAGCGAGGCCAGCAGCACCTTCTTCTTGTTGCGGTCGGTGAGGCGCTTGGCGATCTTGGCGGTGGTGGTGGTCTTGCCCGAGCCCTGCAGGCCGACCATCAGGATCGGCACCGGCGGCACGGCTTCGAGGTCGATGGTCTGGGCGTCCGAGCCCAGCGTCTCGATCAGCACGTCGTTGACGATCTTGACGACCATCTGCCCTGGCGTGACCGACTTCAGCACGTCGGCGCCGACGGCGCGGTTGCGCACCTTGTCGGTGAAGCTGCGCACCACGTCGAGCGCCACGTCGGCCTCGATCAGCGCGCGCCGGATCTCGCGCATGGCCTCGGCCACGTCGCCCTCGGAGAGGGCGCCGCGCCGGGTCAGCTTGTCGAGCACGTCGGACAGACGTGAGGAAAGGCCATCGAACATCAGGTTCGTCCCATTTGGAGGAAAGGCGTCCAACGCAAAACACGCCCGCGGGCGCATCGCGCTGGCGGGCGTTGGCCTCCGGCCTCGAGGGCCGGGCGGCGGATCGGACGTCTCACTCCGTCAAGAGTGCGGCTCCGATAGGGGAAAGTCTGGCGAAAGTCAACGCAGAAGCCGTTTTGCTGGGTTCCCCGCGACTAGAATGGCAAGGAGGCCGCCAAGCGAACAAACAAAAGGAATTTTGGCGCTATTGCCTACCTGTAGCCTCTATGAATCAAATATTCAGCTAACCCAAGGTAATCTTCGTCAGGGCTTTGCGGAGATTTGGAAGCACCCAGAAAGCGGTGAAGTGTAGATAAGTCCATTTTATCTAACTCCTGCTTGACAATGGATATAACTTCATCGTTGGTTCTGTCTTGCGTGGTGATTCCGAGGCGCCTAGCAATACTTACAAGCTTCCGCGTTTCCTTTGCCGAGCGAGGTGAGTCAAGTTTTGCGATAAGTGTTGATGCGCGAACCTTTGTATCCTCTTCCTCCCGCTTGTGCAGACGCTCTGGCGAAAGATCGGTCGGTGACCTTCTATTAAGCATCTCAAAAGCTATTCGTAGATGCTGGGCTTGTGGGTAACGCGCGAGTTCACGCTGCGCCCAATCTATATCCTTCTTCGTATATCGCAAGGAAAGAAGAAGTAATTCTAATAGGAGTTCCTGGCCGCGCTTACTCATAACCCAATCCGTGACATAAACTCAGCGCCGAGCTGATCAAACTCGTCCTTCACCCACCAGCGCGCATAGTCCGTCAGAAAAATCGGTTCTCCAGTTCGCGCGCCTTTTGGGTACGAGTCGGAGTGCCGAAGCTCGTTTGAAAATACCATCCAACCTTCGGCTGCAGCAACTGCGGCGACATCTCGGCGGCCTGCGTTATGCTCGGGTTTGGCGTGTTGTGGGTCGGAATCGGTGAAAATGATGCCTGCAATATCAAGCTGGTGCTGACCAAAGGATGCGTGGAATTCATTTATAGATCGCACAAGTAACGGAAGACCAATGGCAGCTAAAAATTCCGGCTTTACAGGTATAAGGACATATCGACTCGATCGGTAAGCGGAGAGCGTAAGAATTGACTCCGTTGGAGCGCAGTCAATCAATATCAAATCATATTTACTCGCGGTATCGGCGAGAAATTTAGCCAATAAGCGATCTTTCGAAGTCGGATTCTTCAAAGTCCACGCCAATTCAAGCCGCGATGGTATTAGATCGATAAAACTACCATCATTCCATGCCTTGACAGTTAATATTACATCTTCAGGTTTTAGTGGGCTTGGTGCAGATCTTCCGTGGAAAGCCGGTGTAAACTGCTCAAGAATTTCGACGACCGTTCCCTTGTTTCCGCGGATGTGGGAAAGATAATTCCGCGCGCCCATTAAGTATTGACTTGCATTCGCTTGTGGATCAAGATCTACGACGAGCACTTTCTTTGCTCTCTTAAAACTCGCAAACCAGGCTAAATTGAATGCCAGAGTGGTTTTGCCAACGCCACCCTTCATATTAATTAGTGAAACAGAAACAGTCATTTTGCGCCCCGAGCTTTCGAATAGCAATATATCAAGGCTGAGCGAATTAAAATAGATAGTTGCAATAGGAAATCTCGTTCGGGCCGCAGTGGGATGATATCCGCGAAGATGCAGTGCGGAGAGGATTTAGCAAGTCGTCCAGGGCCTATCGCGCATCACATGCCCAGGTCCGGAACATAGAGGCAATAGGTATGGGTGTCCTCGCGCCCATAGGCGGAGCAGCGGTGGAAATGGCCGTCGGGCGAGTGCTTGACGGCGTCGTCGGTGAAGACCTGCCCCGTCGCCACGATTCGCCAGCCGCCCGGCACGCGCACCACCGCATCGTCCTGGATCGGGCGGCAATCGCTGCCGTCGCAGCATTCGCTGTCATAGGTCCAGCCGCTGGGCGCCTGGTGTGCGCCCGCCGGGCCAGGGAAGGCCAGCGCGGCTGCGAGGCAGAGAGCTGCCCGGATCATCGGCGGCACCTTCGACAGGAGGCGGCTGCGGGCTATTCTATCATGTCTCTGGCGTGGTTCTTGCTCCTCTCCCCGGCAACCCGCCACCCGTTTCGAAGGGGTTTTGCCATGGGCATTGCCGATCTCCGGTCCCTCGACGTCTCGCATCTGATGATCCTGCGTCAACTCTTGACGGACTGCAGCGTCACCCGGGTCGCCGAACGGCTCAACCTGCCCCAGCCCTCGGTCAGCCGGGTGCTGAAGCGCCTGCGCGGCGCCTTCTCCGATCCCCTCCTGGTGCGCAGCGGCTCGGGTTTCGTGCCGACCGAGCGCGGCATCGCGGTGCGGGAGGCGGTCGCCGACGTCCTGCAGCGGCTGGACGGGATCGCGGCGGCGAAGACGGCCTTCGTGCCGGCGCAGTCGACGCGCGTGTTCTCGGTCGCCTGTGCCGACTGCCTCGCCGTCGCCCTGGTGCCGCGCATCATCGCCGCGGTGGCCGCGGCCGGCCCCGGTCTGCGGGTCAAGTTCCGCTCCATCGATCCGGCCTTCGACGTGTTCGAGGCCCTGAAGGTCGGCGAGATCGACCTCGTCATCGACAACAGCCCGAGCCCGCCGGAAGGCCTGCGCCTGGCGCCGCTCTACGACGACGAGGTGGTGCTGATGATGCGGCGCGGGCATCCGGCCGCGACCGCCGGGCGCCCCTCCCTCGAGCATTACCTGACGCTGCAGCACCTGGCGCCGCATCCGAGCTCGCTGCGCGATGCCGGCCCGATCGACGGCGAGCTGGCGCGGGGTGGCTACCGGCGCATCATCCATGCGACCGTGCCCGAGTTCAACCTCGTGCCCTATGTGCTGGCCGAGACCGACCTCGTCTTCACCACCGGCCGCCGCTTCGCCGAGCATCACGCCCGGCACCTGCCGATCGAGGTGGTGCCGGCCCCGCCCTTCTTCCCGGCCATGCGCTTCCACCAGCTTTGGCACGACCGGACACATTACAGCCCGGCCATCCGCTGGCTCCGCTCCGTGGTGATGCGGGCGATCCGGGAGACCGATGCCGTCGGCCCGGTCGAGGCCGCCCAGCGCCGACGCGCCCTGGCATAACCCGATTGATATGATCCCCTTATCGGCGGGCGATCTTCTCGAAGGCCTCGGCATCTGCCTAACATGTGGGCATGAGCGCGTTTTGATCACGCCTTGCCGCGAGCGGTGGGTATCGCCCGACGGCCCGCTCCAACCCGACAGAAGGGGGTGCAGATGTCGATGTCCCGTCGCAATCTCTTGCAGGCTGCTCTGGCGGCCGCCGCCTTCGGCGGTCTCGGCGCCCGCACGGCCTTCGCCGCCGTCGCCAAGGTGGCGCTGGTGCTGCCGGGGTCGATCGCCGATGGCGGCTGGAACCAGGGTGCCTATGAGGGCCTGAAGGCGCTCGAGGCCAAGGGCTTCAAGACCGCCTTCACCGAGAACGTCGCCCAGGCCGCGATCCCGCAGGTCGTCCGCGGCTATGCCGATGACGGTTATGACCTTATCGTCGGCCACGGCTTCCAGTTCGGCAGCCTGTTCGCCGAGATCGCGCCCGATTATCCCAGCCAGAAATTCTTCGCCACCACCACCGCGCCCGGCGGCACCAAGGTCCCCGACAACGCCCTCTATCTCGACTCCCGCTTCGCCCAGGTCGCCTATGCCGCCGGTGCGCTCGCGGCGCTGATGTCGGTGAAGAAGGGCGTCGGCGTGGTCGGCGGCGGCGACAACCCGACCCAGCAGGCGATGGTCAAGGCGTTCAAGGCCGGTGCCGTCGCCACCGTCCCCGGCCTCCAGGCCGCCGGCATCATCACCGGCGACTACAATGACGCGGCCAAGGGGCGCGAGGCGGCCGACACCCTGATCGGCAACGGTGCCGACGTCATCTGGCACATCGCCGACCTCACCGGCATCGGCGCCATCCAGGGCGCCGCGGCCAAGACGGGCGTCAAGATCATCGGCTCCAATGCCGACCAGATGGCGCTCGCTCCCGAGGCGATCGGCACCAGCTTCGCCGCCAACAATGCCGGCATCGTCGAGGCGGTCGCCGGCATGGTCGCCGACGGCTCCTTCAAGGGCGGTGGCGCCTGGGCCCCGCCGGTCGATTTCCTCTGGCTCACCGTGGCGGGATCGGGGGCCTACAACGCCAAGGTCATCGACGAGAAGACCTGGGCGGCCTTCCAGGCGATCTGGAAGGACCTCAAGGACGGCAAGATCGACGTTGCCGCCGCCCTGAAGTGACGCGGCGCACCGGGTCGCGCACATCCCGGCCCGGTCCGCTTCCCCTGCAATCCCACGGGACATCCCGGCCCGCCGCTCGGGCGGGATGTCCGGCCTGACCGGCGAGGCACCATGGCTGCCGCCCAACCCCTCGCCCCCGCCCGGCCCGTCGTGGCCCTCCGGGGGATCAGCAAGCGCTTCTCGGCGAGCCTCCTGGCCAACGACGCCATCGATTTCGACCTCGAGGCCGGCGAGATCCACGCCCTGCTCGGCGAGAACGGCGCCGGCAAGTCGACGCTGATGCAGATCCTCTACGGCCTCTACGGCCGCGACGCCGGCGACATCCTGATCGACGGGGCGCCGGTGGAGATGAACGGGCCGGAATCGGCGATCGCCTGCGGCATCGGCATGATCCACCAGGAGTTCATGCTGGTCGAGAGCTTCACGGTCACCGAGAACCTGATCATGGGCGCGACCGCGCTGCCCGGCGACGGGCGCTTCCGGCCGGCCGCGGCCCGCGCCCGCATCCGCGCGCTCTCCGACGCCTATGGCCTCGATGTCGATCCCGACGCCGTGGTCGAGCATCTGCCGGTCGGGGTGCGCCAGCGGGTGGAGATCCTCAAGCTCCTGTTCCGCGATGCACGCGTGCTGATCCTCGACGAGCCGACCGCGGTGCTGACGCCGCAGGAGGTGCAGGGTCTGTTTGCCGTGCTGCGGTCGCTGCGCGACGCCGGCCGCTCCATCGTCATCGTCACGCACAAGATGCACGAGGTGCTGGCGATCTCCGACCGCGTCACCGTGCTGCGCGACGGCCGCCGCGTCGACACCGTCGAGACCGCCGCCACCACCCGGGACGCGCTCGTGCGCATGATGGTCGGCCGCTCCGTCAGCCTGAGCGTCGACCGGCCGCCGCAGCGTCCCGGGCGCACCGTCCTCTCGGTCCGTCGGCTGGTGGTCGGCGCGGCAGCCGGCGCGGCGCGGGTGGCGGGCGTCGACCTCGACCTCAGGGCCGGCGAGATCGTCGGCGTGGCCGGGGTCGACGGCAACGGCCAGGCCGAGCTGGTCGAGGCGCTGTTCGGCCTCCGGCCGGTCGCGTCCGGCGGCGTCAGCTTCGGCGACCAGGACATCACCGACTGGACCCCGGCGCGCCGCCGCTCCGCCGGGATCGGCTATATCCCCGCCGACCGCCGCCGCGTCGGGTCGCTGGTCGAGCTGCCGGTCCTGGAAAACACCATGCTCGGCGACCTCGGCCGCTATGTCAGGCACGGCTTCCTCGACCGGCGCCGCGGCCTGGAGGACGCGCGGGCGCTGATCCAGCGCTTCGGCGTCCGGGTCCCCGGCCCGGCCTTTCCCGCCGGCAAGCTCTCCGGCGGCAACCTGCAGAAGGTGGTGCTCGGCCGCGAGGTGATGCGCGAGCCCGAGCTGCTCCTGGTCGAGCAGCCGAGCCGCGGCCTCGACATCGGCGCCACGCGCGCCGTCTGGGGCGAACTGATGGACCAGCGCGCCGCCGGCAAGGCGATCCTGCTGGTCTCCGCCGAGCTGGAGGAGATCCTCAACCTCTCCGACCGGATCGCCGTGATGTTCGGCGGCCGGATCGCCGGGCTTCTCGAGGCCGCGGAGGCGGACCTGGCGATCATCGGCGGGCTGATGGCGGGCGGCGCGGCCGGGGGCCACGCATGAGGCTCGTCCTGACCCGCCGGCTGGCGCCGCTCGACGGCCCGCTCGCCTTCGCCGCCCTTTATGCCGGCGCGATCGGCCTCGCCGTGGCGCTCGGCGGCGTCCTGTTCCTCCTGTTCCACGCCGATCCGCTGGCCGCCTATCTCGCCCTGATCTCCAGCGCCTTCCTCGAGTGGCGCGGCTTCGGCTACACCCTGGTGCAGGCGACGCCGCTGATCTTGGTCAGCCTCGGCACCATCGTCGCCTGGCGGTCGGGCTTCATCTATCTCGGCTTCGAGGGCGCGCTGGTCGTCGCCGCGGCGGCCGCGACCGCCGTCGCCCTGGCCGCCGGCCCGGGCGGTCCGCTCGCCGCCCTGCCCGGCCCCGGCGTGATCGCGCTCGCGCTCCTGGCCGGAGCCGCCGCCGGCATGGCCTGGTCGATGATCGTGGCGCTGCTGCAGGTGCGCACCGGCGGCAATGCCGTCCTCCTGGCGCTGATGACCAATTACCTCGCCGTCCTGCTGGTCCAGTTCCTGGTCTCCGGCCCGATGCGGGCCGCTGGCGACCAGCCGCAGACAGCCCTGATCGACCGCGCCTTCTGGCTGCCGATCGTCATCGAGGGCACGCGGGCCCATGCCGGCATCCTGATCGCCCTCGTGCTGGCGATCGCGGTCTTCCTGCTGATGGAGAAGACGGCCGCCGGCTTCGAGCTTGTCGCGGCTGGGCTCAATCCGCGGGCGGCGCGCTATGGCGGCATCGACGTCGACCGCCGCATCCTGCTCGCCGCCATTATCGCCGGGGCGCTGGCGGGCCTGGCCGGGGCGATCGACATCCTCGGCGTGCACCACCGCCTGCTCGACGGCCTGTCCCAGGGAACCGGCTTCGTCGGCATCGTAGCGGCACTGCTCGGCCGCATGACCGTGCCCGGCTCGGTCGTGGCCTCGCTGCTCTATAGCGGCCTCACCGTTGGCGCCGAGGCGACGCAGCGCCATACCGGCCTGCCCTCGGCGGTGATCCAGGTGGTCCAGGCCCTGATCGTGCTTTGCCTGCTCGGCGCCGAGATCCTGCGCAGCCATCGCCTGGCGCTGGTCCGCTCCCGTCCGCCGCGAGGCGCCGCATGAGCACCGCCGTCGACCTCGCCTTCCTCACGACCTGGCTCGCCGCGGGCGTGCGCCTCTCCGGCCCGCTGCTGCTCGCCGCCCTGGGCGAGATCTATGCCGAGCGCTCCGGCGTGGTGAATGTCGGCGTCGAGGGCACGATCCTGCTCGGCGCGCTGGCGAGCTATCTCGTCGCCGTCTCGACCGGCAGCCCGGCGCTGGGGCTGCTCGCCGCCATGGCCGCGGCGCTCGCCGCCAGCCTGTTCCTCGGCCTGTTCTACGTCGTCGTCCAGGCCAACCAGGTGGTGGTCGGCGTCGTCTTCAACATCCTGGCGCTTGGTCTCGCCAGCGTCATCTACCGGGCGGCGACGGGCGACACGCCGCAATTTTCCAGCACGCCGATGATCGAGCCTCTCGCCATTCCCGGCCTGGCCGACCTGCCGGTCGCCGGCCCGGTCCTGTTCCAGCAATCGCCGATGCTCTACGCCACCCTGGCGCTCGCCCTCGTCGGCGGGGTCGTGCTGTTCCGCACCCGCTTCGGGCTCAACCTGCGCGCCGTCGGCGAGAATCCCCGGGCCGCCGCCGCGGCCGGCCTCAGGGTGACGCGCATGCGCCTTGTCGGCGTGCTGCTCTCCGGCCTCGGCGCAGGCCTCGCCGGCGGCTATCTCGTGCTCTGCCAGATCGGCCTGTTCCGCGAGACCATCGTCGCCGGCCGGGGCTTCATCGCGCTCGCCATCGTCATCCTCGGGCGCTGGAACCCGTTCGCGGCGATCGCGGCGGCCTTCGCCTTCGGCGCGGCGGACGCGCTCGGCCTGTCGATGCAGCTCCTCGCCCTGCCGGTGCCGCCGCAGCTCTTCATCGCCCTGCCCTACCTGATGACCGTCATCGCCATCTCGGGCCTGTTCGGGCGGGCGCGCAGCCCGGCGGCCCTGATGCAGCCCTACCGGGACGAATGACCATGATGTCGAGAAGGGAGTTCTCCGCATGCTGATGCACCAGCTCATCCGCGACGGCGCCGCGCGCCGTCCCGACCGCGTCTGCTTTCGCTGGGTGGACCGCGACCGCGCCCTGACCTTCGTCCAGGCGGCCGAGGCGATCGAGGCCGCCGCCGGCATGCTGCACCATCTCGGCATCGGCAAGGGCGACCGCGTCACCATCTTCGCCCATAACGGCATGGACTATCTCGTCTCGATGTTCGCCTGCTGGCGGATCGGCGCCATCTCGGCGCTGGTCAACGTCAAGTTCGCCGACGAGCTCGACTATTACTTCGCCGACCACACGCCCTCGGTGGTGATCTACACCCACGACATGGGCGAGGCAGTGCGCCGCGCCGCGGCAAAGCTCACCCCCCTCCCGCGCCTCGTCTGCATGGACGGCCCACAGGACGGCGCCGAGAGCCTGCCGGAGCTGATGGCGGCCGGCTTCGCGCCGCCGCCCGATCCCGCGGACGAGACGGCGATCGCCCATCTCTCCTACACCTCCGGCACCACCGGCCGGCCCAAGGGCGCCTGCCTCGCCCACGAGCCGACCATGCGGGCCACCAGCTGCATCGCCGAGCGCCTGCGGATCACGGCCGAGGACGTCTCCTTCGGGCCGACGGCCCTGTCGAGCTCCTACCAGCTCGTCGGCAACCTGCTGGCGCCGCTGCGCCGGGGCGCCACGGTGAACGTGATGGGGCGTTGGACGGCAGAGAGCGGCTTCGAGGCGCTGGAGCGGACGCAGGCCACCCTGCTCGTCGCCAATCCCACCCTTCTCACCGACGTGCTGGAGGCCGCCCGCGCCCGCGGCGGGCCGCCGAAGACGCTGCGCCTCGGCATGTCCGGCGGCGGTCCCGTGCCGCCGGTGCTGAAGCGGGCCTGGCGCGACGAGCTCGGGCTGCCGCTGGTCGAAAGCTACGGCCAGAGCGAGCTCGGCGGCTTCGTCGCGCTGGGCGAGCCCGTCCTGCTGCCGGACGAGGCGCTCGGGGCCGTCGGACGCCCGCTGCCGGACAAGGATGTCCGCATCCAGGACGCCGAGGGCCGCGAGGTGCCGCCGGGCGAGCTCGGCGAGATCTGCCTCGCCGGCGGCTTCATGGTCGGCTATTGGGGCCGGCCGGAAAAGACGGCCGAGACGCTGCGCGGCGGCTTCCTCCACACCGGCGATGCCGGCACCATGGCCGCCGACGGCACCGTGACGATGCGAGGGCGCTTCGCCGAGCTCATCACCGTCGCCGGCCGCACCTGGTTCCCGCGCGATATCGAGGAGGCGCTCGCCGCCGAGGGCGGCGTGCGCGAGGCGGCGGTGGTCGGCCTGCCGGACGCGGCGCTCGGCGAGCGGCCGGTCGCTTTCGTCACCGGCGAGGCCGGCCTCGATCCGGCGGGGCTGAAGGCCGCCATCGCCCCGCGCCTCGGCTACGACCTCACGCCGCTCGCCATCCGCCGCATCGAGGCCTTCCCGATGACGCCGACCGGCAAGATCGCCAAGGCCGAGCTGCGCGCTGCCGCGCTGGCAGGCGCCTGAGACGGAGGAAGCCATGACCATCGAACGCAACATCGCCCGGATGACCTGGCCGGAGGTCCGCGACCTCGACAAGACCGAGGCCGCGCTGGTGCTGCCGCTCGGCTCGCTCGAGCAGCACGGGCCGCACCTGACCGTCGACACCGACCTGTATTTTTCCGATCGCTTCCTCGACCTCGCCCTGGAACGGCTCCCCGACGCGGTCAAGGTCTACCGGCTGCCGATCCTGCCGATCTCGAAGTCGAACGAGCATGCCGGCTTCCCCGGCTCGTTCTGGCTCTCGGCCGCGACGCTGACGGCGGTGGTGCAGGACATCGCGGCCAGCGCCCTGGCCTCCGGCTTCCGGCGCCTGGTGCTGTGGAACTGCCATGGCGGCAACCGCGCCCTGCTGGAGGTCCTCGCCCGCGACGTGCGGGCCAAGACCGGTCTGATGGTGTTCCAGCTCTTCCCCTCGGCCATCGCGCGCGATCCGCTCGAGGTGACGGAGGCGGAGGCGGCCTTCGGCATCCATGCCGGCGACTGGGAAACCAGCGTCATGCTGGCGCTCTCGCCCGACCGCGTCCGCCAGGACCGGGTCGAGGCCGCCTTCCCCGATTTCACCGCCCGGCACCTGTCGCTGGAGTTCAAGGGCGCGACGGTCGCCTGGCTGACCCGCGATTTCCAGCCGACCGGCACCTGGGGCGACGCGACCGTGGCCACGGCCGAGCGCGGCAGGGTCCGCGTCGAGGCGGTGCTGCAGCGCCTGGCGGACGTCCTGCCGGAGGTCGCGGCCTTTGAATTCCCGGATCTCCGGCCGAGTCCGGGGGCGGGGAGCTGATCGTCCGGGGGAAGCGAATCGGCGCGGCACGCCGGCCAGCGCCGACAAGTCCGCGACGTCAGCCATTCCCCTCCCCCTTGCGGGGAGGGGTAGGGGGTGGGGGTCCATCAGGATCGGGCGCCGCATGTGCCACAGGGCGCCCTTGGCAAGCCGATCTGCCCATTCTGCACGACCCCCATCCCCTTACCCCTCCCCGCAAGGGGGAAGGGAGTGGCCGGCGTCGCGTTTGACCTCAATCTCCGGCGGGCGCCTTCAGGCGTCCCGCGGGAAGGCCAACGCCCCGGTTCGAGACAGCCGGCGACTTTCCGGTGGCGGTTCGCGGCGATCGGTCCTATCGAGAGGGAAAGACAGCCCGCAGGGAGACAGCCGCGATGTCGATCAGCCTCCATGAAGCGTCGGTGCCGGTGTTCATCCAATATCTCGAGACCCTTTCGGCGACTCTGGGCAAGGCCGCTGCCCATGCTGCGGCCAAGAAGATCGACAGCGCGGTCTTCTGCCAGCTCAGGCTGTTCCCCGACATGTTCCCGCTGTCCCGGCAGGTGCAGCTCGCGGCGGATTTCGCCAAGAACGGCGCCTCCCGCCTCGCCGGCCAGGAGCCGCCGCGCTTCTCCGACGACGAGACGGCGCTGGAGGAGCTGCAGAGCCGCATCACCCGCACCCTGGCCCATGTCAAGGGCCTGCCGAAGGCGGCGATCGACGAGGGGGGCGAGCGCCCGATCACCATCACCGTGGCGGGTCAGCCGGTGAATTTCGTCGGCCGCACCTATCTCCTGCATTTCGTGCTGCCGAACTTCTTCTTCCACGTCACCGCGGTCTACGCCCTCCTGCGCGCCAACGGCGTGGAGCTCTCCAAGCGCGACTTCATGGGCGCGCTCCCGGCCTGAGCGGGCGCCGCCGATGCGCTTTCGCTTCGTCCACGCCGCGGACCTGCATCTCGACAGTCCGATGCGGGGGCTCGGCGCCCGGAATCCGCGCCTCGCCGCACTGTTCGCCGACGCGACGCGCCGGGCCTTCGAAGCCTTGGTCGACAAGATCCTGGCCCTGGAGGCGGCCTTCCTGATCATCGCCGGCGACGTCTATGACGGCGACTGGCGCGACCATGGCACCGGCCTGTTCTTCGCCCGGCAGCTCTCCCGCCTGTCGCGCGCCGGCATCCCCGTCGTCCTGATCCGCGGCAACCACGATGCCGAGAGCCAGATCACCCGGTCGCTGATCCTGCCCGAGGGCGTCACCACCTTCTCCGCGCGCAAGGGCGAGACGCTGCTGCTGGACCGCTGGAGCACGGCGCTGCACGGCCGCAGCTTTGCGGAGCGCGCGGTGGCGGAGAACCTGGTGCCGGCCTATCCCGCGGCCAAGCCCGGCTGGCTCAACATCGGCGTGCTGCACACTTCGGCCGACGGCCGTCCCGACCATGCTCCCTATGCGCCCTGCTCGCTCGCCGACCTCAAGGCCAAGGGCTACGACTACTGGGCCCTCGGCCATATCCATGCCCACGAGATCCTGGCGCAGGATCCGCTCGTCGTGTTCCCCGGCAACATCCAGGGCCGCCATATCCGCGAGACCGGTCCGAAGGGGGCGATGCTGGTCGAGGTCTCCGACGGGCAGGTCGTCGGCGCCGAGCGGCTGATCGTCGACGTGGCGCGCTGGGCGCGGCTGGCGGTCGATGTCGCCGGCGCGCCGGACATCGAGACGGCGACCCGCCGGGTCGAGGCGGTGCTGGCGCCGGCGCTGGCCGAGGCGGAGGGCCGGCCTCTCGCCTTGCGCATCACGCTGACCGGCACGACGCCGGCGCATCGCCGGTTCGCCGCGGAGCGGGCTCAGCTCGAAGCCGAGATCGAGGCCGCTCTCGACCGGGCATCCGACCAGGCCTTCCTGGAAAAGCTGGTGCTGGAGACCCGCGCGCCGGCCGGCGAGGGAGCCGCCGGCCGGCCCGGCCGCGACGACGGCGACGTGGTTCTCGACCCCGCCCTGCTGCTCGCCGAGGCCGAGCGCGATCCGGCGCTCGCCGTCGGCCTCGATGCGGCGCTGGCCGACATTGCGGCGAAGCTGCCGGAGGAGGTTCGCCAGGCGCTCGCCGGTCTCGAGGGCGAAGACCGGGCGAGGCTGGTGGCGGAAGCGCGCGACCTGGCCCTCGGCCGGCTGATGGCCGTGGATCGGGCATGAGGCTGCTGCGGCTCGACCTCGAACGCTACGGCCCGTTCACCGACCGGACGCTGCACTTCCGGGCGGACGCCGCCCTGCATCTGGTCCATGGTCGCAACGAGGCCGGCAAGAGCTCGGCCCTGGCGGCGATCACCGACCTGCTCTACGGCTTCGAGCTCCGGTCCAGCGCCGATTTCCTGCACAAGTACAGCGAGCTCCGGGTCGGGGCCGAGATCCTCGCCGCCGACGGGCGTCGGCTCGCCGTCCGCCGTCGCAAGGGCAACCGCAACACCCTGGTGGATGCGCAGGAGCGGCCGCTCGACGAGGCCCTGCTCGAGCCTTTGCTCGGCGGCGTGCCGCGTGAGGTGTTCCGCACCGCCTTCGGCCTGTCGCAGGAGGGCCTGAGGGCCGGCGCCCAGGCGCTGATCGAGGCCCGCGGCGATATCGGCGAGAGCCTGTTCGCCGCGTCCTCCGGCCTCAGGGGGCTGGTCGGCGTCCGTGCCGGCCTGGACGACGAGGCCGACGCCCTGTTCGGCCTGCGGCGCTCGGACCGCAAGCCGTTCTACCAGGCGCTGGAGCGCTACGACCAGGCGCGGAAGGATCTGCGCGAGCAGACGCTGCGCGCCGACGAGCTGAAGGCGCTCGACGACGACATCGCCCGGCACGACGAGCGCCTTGCCGCCATCGTCGCGCGGCTCGGCGCCGTCGCCGGCGAGCGGGCTCGCCTGGCGCGCGTGCGGCGGGTCGCCCCGATCCTGCGCCGCATCGAGGCAGGCCTGGCCGAGGATGCCGGGCTCGGTCCCGCGCTTGCCGTCGAGTCCGGCGCGGCGCCGCCGGTCGCCGGCGGCTTCATCGACCGCACCCGCGCCGCCCTCGACGCGGCGGAGCGAGGGACCGACGAGGCCGGCCGGCTGGAGCGCGAGGCCGCCGCCGCAGCCGAGGGACTGGCGGACCTCGCCGTCGACCCGCCCGTGCTGGCGGAGGCGGCGGCCGTCGCCGCGCTGTCGGACGAGCGCGCCGCCCTGGCCAAGGCGTTGCAGGACCTGCCGCGCCGCCGCGGCGAGGCGCGCGGCATCGCCGACGAGGTGGCGGATCTGGCGCGCCGGCTCGGCCTGCCCGACCGCGCCGGCCTCGAGCGGCTGCTGCCCGACGATCTTGCCGTCGAGCGCGTCCGTCTGCTCGCCGAGCGTCGCCAGGGCTTCGAGGCCGCGCTCGCCGGCACCCGCAAGGCGGCCGAGGCCGCGGCGGCCGAGATCGCCGAGCTCGGCGGCCAGCGGGCCCGGCTCGCCGCCGCGCACGATCCCGCCCCCCTGCGCCGCACCCTGCAGGCGATGCGGCCGGCGCTGGCGGCCGCCGCGGCCACGCAGGAGCGCCGGGTCGAGATGATGCGGCGCCGGCGGCTCCTGGACGAGCGGGTCGCCCGGCTGGCGGTCGCCGATCCCGGCCTCTGGCATGCGCCTCTTCCGGACGAGGAGACGCTGTTGCGCTTCGCCGCCCGCTTCGCCGCGACGGCCAGCGGGCGCTCGAGCCTGGAAGCCGAGGGCCGGCGGCAGGCGGCTGCCGTCGCCGATGCCGAGCAGGCCGCGGCGGCCCTCGCCGGTGGCGACATCGTCGAGGCCGGGCAGCTCGCCGAGGCGCGCGCCCGGCGCGATGCCGGCTTCGAAGCCGTGCTGGCGGATCCGGAACCGGCCGCCGTCACGCAGTACAGGGGGGCGGTCGCCCAGGCCGACCACCTGGCCGACCGCCGTTTTGCCGCCGCCGACCGCATCGCCCGCCATGAGGCGGCGCAGCGCTCGGTCGAGGCGGCTCGCGCCGCGCTCGCCGGCCATGCCACGGCAGTCGCCGCCGCAGCGGCGGAGGCCCGGGCCTTGGCGGCGGAATGGGCCGGATTGTTCGAGGCCTTCGCCGCTGCGCCGCCGCCGGAACGGGCCGTTGCCTGGGCCGGCGAGCTGCGCATGCTGCGCCAGGAGCGCGACGGCATCGCCGAGCTCGGCGATGCCGTCGCCGCGGCCGAGGCGCGTCTCGCCGCGGAGCGCCCGGCCCTTGACGCGCTGGCCGGCCAGCTCGGCCTCGCCGACCCGGCCAACCGCTCGCCCGAGACGCTGGTGCGCGAGATCGAAGAACGGCTCGATGCGCTCGAGGCGACGGCCCGCGCCGCCCGCTCCCTGGCCGACCAGGCCGTTCGTGCCGAGGCGGCGCAGGAGCGGGCGGCGGCCGCCGCCGCGGAGGCGACGGCAGCGCTGGCGGCATTCGAGCCGGCCTGGCGCACCGGCCTCGCCGGCATCGGCCTTGCCGAGGCAGCCGGTCCCGGCGAGGTCCGCCTCGCCCTCGACCTCTGGCAGAAGGCGGCAGGCCGGCTCGTTCTGCTGCGCGATCTCGAGCATCGCATCGCCACCATCGAGGCCGATGCCGAAGGCTTCGCGCGGCGCGCCCAGGGCCTCGCCGCGCGGCTCGGCCTCGATGCCGGCGCGCCCGCGGGCCTGGCCGAGGCGCTGGCGGCCCGGCTGCAACGGGCACGCGACGCCCTGGCACGCCGCCGCGCCGGCGAGGAGCAGCAGGAGAAGCTCCGCCTGGCGCTGGAGGCGGCGCGCCGGGCCGGCGCCGCCGCGCAGGAGACCCTCGCCGCGCTGGCCGGGGAGGCGGGCGTCGCCGTGCCGGAGCTGGCGGATCTCGCCGCCCGTCTTTCCCGGCGCCTGGCGCTGCAGGCGGCCCTTGCCGCCGATCGCGCCGAGCTGGCGCAGCAGGGCGACGGCCTGGCGGAGGCGGTGCTGCGGGCGGAAGCGGGCGGCATCGAGCCGGTCGAGGCCGCCGCCGCCGACGCGGCGCTGGCCGCCGAGGAAGCGGCGCTGCAGGACGAGCGCACCGGCCTCGTCGGCGAATCGCGCGATCTCAAGCGCCGCCGCGAGGCCCTGGAGACGGCGAGCGGCGCGGCGACGGCGGCGCAGCGGCGGGAGGACGCGGCCGCCGACCTCGAGCGCATCGCCCGCGACTATCTCGCCCTGAGGACGGCCTCGGCTCTGATCGCCATCGGCATCGAGCGCCAGCGCGAGCGCCAGCAGGATCCGCTGATCGCCCGCGCCGGAGAGCTGCTGTCGCGCCTCACCGAAGCGGGGTTTGCCGGCCTTGCCGTCGACTATGGCGAGGACGACCGGCCGCGCCTCGCCGCCCGCCGCGCCGACGGCCGGGCCGTCGCGGTGGACGGCCTCAGCGAAGGCACGCGCGACCAGCTCTATCTCGCCCTGCGCCTCGCCAGCCTCGAAACCTTCGCGGGGCGCCGTCCGGCGCCGCCCTTCATCGGCGACGACCTGGTCGTCACCTTCGACGAGGGGCGCGTCGCCGCCGCCCTGGCGGCGCTCGCCGAAGTGGGCGGCGGGGTCCAGACCATCCTCTTCACCCACCACCGCCACGTCGTGGAGATCGCCCGGGACCGTCTCGGCCACAATGTCGACGTGATTCCTCTCGGGAACGTCGCGGCCGTGCAGGGCTGAGCGCGGTGACGGTCTGGAAATTCCCGCGGAATTTTCGCATAATGATGCCATTGTCTGTCGATAAATCGGTCGAACCAACGACCATAGGGGCTGAGGAGCTGAGCGTGATGAAGAAAGTTCTTGCAATGACCCTGGCTGCCGCTCTGGTTGCCGGCGCGACCCTGTCGACCACCGGCGATGCCGAGGCTCGCCGCGGGCGCAACGGCGCCGCCGTTGCCGGTGCGGCGGCCGGCCTCGTCGGCGGCCTGCTGCTCGGCGGTGCCCTGGCGCAGCGGCCGGCCTATGGCTACGAGGTGGAGCCCGAGCCGGTCTATGTCGAGCCGGCCTGCTACTGGACCCGCCAGCAGGTGCGCAACACCTACGACTACGGCTATCACTGGGAGCGCGTGCGGGTCTGCGACTGATCCTGCCCGCTGGCCAATGACCGGGCCCCGCCCTCGGGCGGGGCCTTTTGTTGAGCGGCGACGGCGACGCATTGCCAACCCCCGCGGCCTCGCCTAATCAGGCGGCAGAGACGGGGGAATGACGGCCCATGACCGCAGTCGATTTCGAAGCCTTCGTGGACGAGCTGGCGACCGTGTCCGGAACGGCGATCATGCCATTCTTCCGCACCGCCCTGGGGGTCGAGGACAAATCGGGCGGAGGGGCCTTCGATCCCGTCACCGAGGCGGACAAGGCCGCGGAGGCGGCGATCCGCCATCGCATCCGTGCCACCTTCCCCTCCCATGGCGTGATGGGCGAGGAATTCGGCTCGGAGCGGCTCGACGCCGAGTTCGTCTGGGTGCTCGACCCCATCGACGGCACCAAGACCTTCATCGCCGGCATGCCGGGCTGGGGCACGCTGATCGGCCTCCTGCGCAACGGCCAGCCCTGCTACGGCATGATGCACCAGCCCTTCACCCGCGAGCGCTTCTCCGGCGACGGCGGCTCGGCCAAATATCGCGGCCCCGGCGGCGAGCGCGCCCTGCGCACCCGCTCCTGCGCCGGCCTCGCCGACGCCGTGCTCTACACCACCACCCCGCGCTTGATGCAGGAGCCGGAGCGGCGCATCTTCTCCACCGTGGAGGAGAAGGTGAAGCTGTCGCGCTATGGCGGCGATTGCTACGCTTATTGCATGCTGGCGGCGGGCTTCATCGACCTCGTCATCGAATCCAACCTGCAGCCCTACGACATCGTGGCGCTGATCCCGATCGTGGAGGGCGCCGGCGGCACCATCACCACCTGGGACGGCGGCCCGGCCCAGGCCGGCGGCCGCATCGTCGCCGCCGGCGACCCGCGCATCCATGCCGCGGCGCTGTCGCTGCTGCAGGCGGGCTAAAGCGTTTTGCGATTTGGCGGAATCGCCAAGAATCGCAAAGACGCGTCGAAACAATGAGCTAGAGCAAAGAAGCGTTTCCGTCCAAACGCGCTTTGCTCTAGCGGCGCGGTTTCGCGACGGCCGACGTCTCAGCTTTGCCTCTGCGGGGGGGCCGAACCGTGAGGAGAACCGTCCGATGTACGCCTACCTCGCTTTTCTCGGCGTTTCGGCGATGGTCATCGCAACGCCGGGGCCCGACACGGCCATGACCATCCGGAACACGCTTCTCGGCGGCCGTGCCGGCGGGATCTCGACCGCGACCGGTATCGCGTTGGGGCAGCTGATCTGGGCCCTGGCCACCAGCATCGGCATCGTGGCGCTGCTGATCGCGTCGAAGCCCGTGTTCGTCGCGGTCAAATATGCGGGCGCCGCCTATCTCGTCTATCTCGGCGTTCTAGCCCTGCGCGAAGCCCTGCATCCGTCGGCGGCGAGGGCCGGCGCCGGCGTCCGGCATGGCGAGCGGCGGCTCACGCCGGTCCGCGCCTTCGGCCAGGGCCTCGTCAGCGATCTCGGCAATCCGAAGATGGCCGTGTTCTTTGCGAGCCTGCTGCCGCAGTTCGTTCCTGCCGGCGACGCGCCGTTCTCGGCTCTTCTGCTTCGCGGCTGCATCTTCGCTCTCATGACGTTCGTGTGGCTCGTCGCCTATGCGGTCGTGGTCGCCAGGGTGGGCGATTTTCTTCGCCGCGGCGCGGCCGGGCGAATCCTCGAAGGCCTGACGGGTGCCGTGCTCGTCGCTCTCGGGCTGCGCCTCGCGGCAGAGCAGCGCTGAGCGCGGGCGCCCGCGGTTCGCCGCATCCTCTGCTGCGGTGGCGGCCCGCGCCCTATCCGCGGCCGGGCACGAAGGCGTCGAACGCCGCCCAGAACCGGTCGCGCAGCCCATCGCGCTCCTGCATCACCTCGTGCAGCGCCCCGGGCACCGTCACCGCCCGGGTGGCCCGCAGCTTGCGGACGAAGCTCTCGGCCGCGAGCGTCGAGACGACCCGGTCCTCGCCCGCCAGCACGGCCAGGGTCGGCATGCGCCAGTCCTGGCCGAAGCCGGGATCGCCGAGCGTGTCCATCGCCCGGAAGGCGGCGCGCACCCAGCCGATGGTCGGGCCGCCGATGGCGAGCTTCGGCGCGGCTTCGGCCACGGCGGCCGCATGGGCATAACGCGTCCGGTCGGAGGTGACCGGGTTGCCCTCGAACGGCCGCAGCACCACCGGCTTCGGCGACCAGCCCGGCACCAGGCGGCGGGAGAGGCCGACGCCGCACAGCGAACGGGCGATCAGGCGCGGGGCCGGCGGCAGGCCGACCAGGTCGATCATCGGCGCGATCGCCACCATGCGCTCGAACCAGGGCGAGCGCTCGGCGAGATGGGCGAACAGGATCGAGGCGCCCATGGAATGGGCCAGGGCGAAGAACGGAGACGGGCATTCCGGCAGGGCGATCTGGCGGATGAAGGCGTCGAGGTCGCGGGCGAAATGCGAGAAATCGGCGATATGGCCGAGCCGCCCGTCCTCGATCAGCCGGTCCGATCCGCCCTGGCCGCGCCAGTCGAGCGTCGCCACGGCGAAGCCGCGAGCCCTGAGATCCCGGATCACCTCGTAATATTTCTCGATGAACTCCGAGCGGCCATGGAACAGGCAGACCGTGCCCTTCGGGCGCGGCGTCAGCGCCGGCCAATGGGCCGTGCGCAGGCCCACCCCGTCCGCGGCGCGGATCATCTCGCACACGGCACCGGCGGGGCGGGGATTGGCGGGCAGGTCGAGGAGCGTCGTGGCGTCGGGAACAGCGAGCATGCGGCCCTTATAGCGGCAAATCTTGCAGGAATGCTTGCCGACAGTCCTGCCGGCCGGGCGTCCGCCCGACCCTCGTCGCCGATATGGGATATCGGGCGTCGTCCATCACGACCCGATTCGGGGCAGGAGCGCCTTCACGCCCCGGGCGGCCATTGCTGCGCCGCATGCAGCACGCGCAGGATGGTGAGCGCTTCGGGGGCCTCGGCATAGATCACGATATAATTTGCCCGGACGACCATCTCTCGTGTGCCGGGGACGCGACCCGGACGATAGAGCCGGGGATGGTCCGGAAGCCTGGCGACCTTGGCTTCGATGTCGTCCTTCAGGCGTTGGGCGGCATCGGGATTGTCGTCGGCGATGTAATCGACGATCGCCAGCAGGTCGTCGCGCGCCGAGCGCCGCCATTCAGGCGCGGGCACGGCGCTTCTTGTCGATCAGGGCTTGCGCCTCGTCCATGACCTGCAGATGGGGGACCGCGGGGCGCGTATCGGCGAGCGCCTCGTTCACCTTTGCGCGGAACCAGGCATCATAGGCCTGCGGATCGGCAGTGAGGCCGGCGGGAAGCCCGCCTTCGCGCACGATCCGCGTCAACAGGATCCGCACCGCGTCCGACACCGTCAGGCCGAGGTCGGCAAGCCTTTCCGCCGCCTCTGTCTTCAGCGCGTCGTCGATCCGGACATGCAGCATCGATGTGCGCACAGCCATGATGATCTCCTCGCCCTCATCTCCCGGACATCATGTCTCTCAAATGAGATACGCGCAAGGCTCTGGCTCGATCGCTGCGTGGAGGCCGACAGCCCGCCTCGCGAATCAATCCGCCCGCGCCGGGGGGCGCGGGCGGATTGCCGGACCGCTCCGGAATCACGCTGGACGCTTGACGCCTACCAGCGTGGACCACTCCAGGGGCTGAACTTCCACCAGCCGCCGTTGTCCCAATCGCGCTTGGGCTTGTCCCATTCGATCACCTGGCGTCCGGTGATCTCGCTGGTGCGCCCGTCCACCACCAGCAGCACCCGGTTGCCGTGCGGCGACTGCGCCTCCGCGATATAGCTGGAGCCGCGCAGGCGCTTGATGTCGACGTTGCGGTAGCCCTGCCGGGCGAGGCTGCCCGCAATGGCCCGCGCCGAAAGCAGGCGCAGGCCGGCATTGTCGGGGCCCGATCCCCAGCGCTGCGCCCAGCCATCGGCCTGCGCGCCGTCGGCGCTGGTCGTGGCCTGGAGCGGCAGTCCGGCGAGCTCGCGGCCATCCTCCTGCGCCCAGGCGGCACCGGCGAGCGCCGATGCCGTGATGGCGGCTGCGAGGAGGAAACGGCGGAACATCGATGCGGGCCCCGGTCGCGACATCGTCCATGTTGCGGATGAGCCTATGCGGCCCGGCCTGAACAATGCCGGAAAGGACCGTTCAGCCTGCGTTCATCGACGCCGTGCGTTCGGCACGCCGTGCCGGGCGCAGAAAAGGTCGCGGTTTGTCTTGCGGCGTCGCTGCCCGGTGTGGTTATGGTGCGCATGCCCGCCGCACCCCGCACCTATCGCGCCGACGCCGCGTTCATCGCCGGAAGCCTTCGGGCCGACGTCGCCATATCGGTCGACGCGCGCGGCAACATCGCCCCTGTCGGCGAGTCCGCGCCGCAGGCCGAGCGGATCGCCGGCATCGTCCTGCCCGGCATGCCCGACCTGCATTCCCACGCTTTCCAGCGCGCCATGGCGGGCCTAGCCGAGCGGGCGGGGCCGGAGGGCGACAATTTCTGGAGCTGGCGCGAGGTGATGTACCGCTTCCTCGGCGTGCTGTCGCCCGAGGACGTCCAGGCCATTGCGGCGCAGCTCTATGTCGAGTGCCTGAAGCACGGCTTCACCACGGTCGGTGAATTCCACTATTTGCACAACGATCCCGCTGGCGCGGTCTATGACGACCCGGCCGAGCTGTCCTGGCGCGTCCTGGCCGGTGCCGAGGCCGCGGGCATCGGCCTCACCCTGATGCCGGTGCTCTACCAGGCCTCGCAGTTCGGCGGCGCCCCGCCGACGGAGGGCCAGCGCCGCTTCGTCCTCGACGACGAGACCTTCGCGCTGGTCTGCGAGGAGGTCGACAAGCACATCGCCGGCAATGCCGACTGGCGCCTCGGCCTGGCGCCGCACTCCCTCCGGGCGGTGACGCCGGAAGGCCTGGCCGAGGTCGTGGCGCTGCGCGACTCGATCGACCGGTCGATGCCGATCCATATCCACGCCGCCGAGCAGGTGAGGGAGGTCGAGGACTGCCTCGCCTGGAGCGGCCGGCGGCCGGTCGACTGGCTGCTCGACCGCGGCGCCGGCGAGGGCTGGTGCCTGATCCACGCCACGCACATGACCGACGAGGAGCGGCGGCGCCTGGCGGCGAGCGGCGCGGTCGCGGGCCTGTGCCCGACCACCGAGGCCAATCTCGGCGACGGCTTCTTCCCGATCCGCGACTTCGTCGACGAGGGCGGCCTGTTCGGCGTCGGCACCGATTCCAACGTCTCCACCAGCCCGGTCGAGGAGCTGCGCTGGCTCGAATATGGCTGCCGCCTGCAGCGCCGCGCCCGCAACGTGGTCGAGCGCGAGGTCGGCGCCTCGGTCGGCCGCTCGCTGTTTTCGCGGGCGCTCGCCGGCGGCACGAAGGCGCTCGCCCGTCCGATCGGGGCGATCGAGGCGGGTCGGCGCGCCGACCTGGTGGTGCTCGACCCCGACCATCCCGCTCTCGCCGGCCGGCCGCTCGACCGTGTGCTCGACGCCTTCCTGTTCAACGGCAACGACACGCCGGTCCGCGACGTCATGGTCGGCGGGCACTTCGTGGTCCGCGATCGCGAGCATGTGCGCGAGGCGCCGATCCGCGAGGCCTTCCGACGCACCGTCACCCGGCTGGCCGACCGCCTGCCCTGACGGGCCGGCGGCGCCGAACCATCCAGTCCGTCTTCACTGTGAGGGATTGCCCGTGAACGCTCCGAGCCGCCTCGACAACAGCCGCATCATCCGGGCCCCGCGCGGGCCGGAGAAGACCGCCAAGACCTGGGGGGCGGAGGCGGCGCTGCGCATGCTGATGAACAATCTCGACCCGGAGGTGGCGGAAAAGCCCGAGGAGCTGGTGGTCTATGGCGGCATCGGCCGCGCCGCGCGCGACTGGGCCTGCTTCGACGCCATCGTGCGCACGCTGAAGGAGCTGGAGCCGGACGAGACGCTGCTGGTGCAGTCGGGCAAGCCGGTCGGCGTGTTCCGCACCACGCTCGATTCGCCGCGGGTGCTGATCGCCAATTCCAACCTGGTGCCGGCCTGGGCCACCTGGGACCATTTCCACGAGCTCGATAAGAAGGGCCTGATGATGTACGGCCAGATGACGGCCGGCTCCTGGATCTATATCGGCTCGCAGGGCATCGTGCAGGGCACCTACGAGACCTTCGCCGAGGCCGGCCGCCAGCACTATGGCGGCGACCTCAAGGGGCGCTGGATCCTCACCGGCGGCCTCGGCGGCATGGGTGGGGCCCAGCCCCTCGCCGCCACCATGGCCGGCGCCTCGATGCTGGCGGTGGAGTGCCGCATGGCCAGCATCGAGAAGCGCCTGCAGACCCGCTATCTCGACGCCTGGACCGCCGACCTCGACGAGGCGCTCGGCCTGATCGAGACGGCGCGGACCACCGGCAAGCCGATCTCCGTCGGCCTGCTCGCCAACGCGGCCGAGATCTTCCCCAAGCTCGTCGAGCGGGTGAAGGCGGGGGACGCCCGCGCCCGGCCCGACATGGTCACCGACCAGACCTCGGCGCACGACCCGCTCAACGGCTACCTGCCGGCGGGCTGGACGCTGGAGGAGCACGAGCGCCGCAAGCTGGAAGACCCCAAGGCGGTGGAGCAGGCGGCCAAGGCCTCGATGGCGGTGCAGGTGCAGGCGATGCTCGACCTGCAGCGGCTCGGCATCCCCACCCTCGACTACGGCAACAATATCCGCCAGATGGCCAAGGAGATGGGCGTCGCCGACGCCTTCGACTTCCCCGGCTTCGTGCCGGCCTATATCCGGCCGCTGTTCTGCCGCGGCGTCGGTCCCTTCCGCTGGGCGGCGCTGTCGGGCGATCCGGAGGACATCTTCCGCACCGACCAGCGGGTGAAGGAGCTGATCCCGGATGACGCGCACCTGCACAACTGGCTCGACATGGCAAGGGAGCGCATCGCCTTCCAGGGCCTGCCGGCGCGCATCTGCTGGGTCGGCCTCGGCCAGCGCCATCGCCTCGGCCTCGCCTTCAACGAGATGGTGGCCAAGGGCGAGGTGAAGGCGCCGATCGTCATCGGCCGCGACCATCTCGACAGCGGCTCGGTCGCCTCGCCCAACCGCGAGACCGAGGCGATGCAGGACGGCTCGGACGCGGTCTCCGACTGGCCGCTGCTCAACGCCCTGCTCAACACCGCCTCGGGGGCGACCTGGGTGTCGCTGCACCATGGCGGCGGCGTCGGCATGGGTTTCTCCCAGCACGCCGGCATGGTGATCGTCGCCGACGGCACGCCGGAGGCGGCCAGGCGCCTGGAGCGCGTGCTCTACAACGACCCCGGCACCGGCGTGATGCGCCATGCCGATGCCGGCTACCAGATCGCGGTCGACTGCGCCCGGGAGCAGGGGCTGAAGCGGCCGATGGCCTGACGCCGTGCCGATCCGGGTTCTGCGTCCCGCCGACTACCGGTCGATGCCCTGGGCCAATGGCCGGGGCGTCACCGTCGAGCTCCGGCGCGAGGATGCCGATGGCCGCATGCTCTGGCGGCTGTCGCGGGCGGAGGTCAATGAGGACGGACCCTTCTCCGCCCTGCCGGGCGTCGACCGCATCCTGACCTTGATCGAAGGCGATGGCTTCGACCTCGATCTCGGCGCCCATGGCGGCGTGCGCCCGGCCCTCATGCTGGAGCCGGTCGCCTTTTCCGGCGACTGGCCGGTCGCGGCCTGCCGGGTGCGCGGGCCTTCGCGCGACCTCAACCTGATGGTCGACCGTGCACGGGCGCGCGGGACAATGACCATCCATCGCGGTCCGTTCGAGATCGCGTCGACCGACCGCATGGCGCTGCTGGCCCTGCAGGGCCGCTGGCGGCTGGAGGCGGGCGTCGGGGATGCGCTGCTCGGCGAGGGCGAGCTCGGCGTCTTGTCGGACCATCCTGGAGAGCGGGTGCGAGCCGCCGGCGCCGGCATCCTCGCCGTCGCCGCGGTCACGCTGCGCTGACGGCGGCCCGCAGCCCTTCCAGGTGGTGCGTCACCTCGTGCGGCTGCACCGCGCTGGTGCGGATGATGTCGTCGAAGCGGCGGGCGAACATGCGGATGTGCTCGCTGGCGTTCAGCACCATGTAGCTGGGGCCGAGATAGACCGCGACGCGGCTCTGGCCGAACACGGTGAAGGGCGCCGAATAGGTCTGCCGGAGGTCGTAGAGGAACAGGCGAAAGGCGGGGTAGAAGCCGTCGACGAAGCCGATCGTCTCGGCAAGCTGCTCCCGGCGCTCCTCGGCGCCGATGCCGGCCCAGGCGCCCTGGCCGTGGGCGAACGCCTCGAGCGCCTGCAATGCCACGCAGGCCTCGATCTCGGTGCCCTGGTCGAGGGCATCGCGGATCTGCTGCCGCCGCGCCGCGAGATCGGGATAGGGATCGGCCTCGAGCGCCACCGCATATTCGAAGCGCATCACCGCATCGGTCTTCATGAAGTCGGGGAAGCTCACCGGCACGGTGCGCAGCTTGCGGCCGTCCGCGTCAGTCAGCCAGCGCAGGAAGCGGTGGTCGAAGGGAGCATGGGCCTGCGTCTCGATGGTCAGCGCCGTCTCCACCAGCGGGGCGCCGACCTCCTCGCGCTGGCTGAGGCCGAGCAGCCAGTCCATCGAGACGCGGCAATGGGTGGCGATCGCCATCAGGGTCTCGGCCCGCGGCAGCCGGTCGTTGGCCGGCGAGACCAGCTGCGACAGGGTCGAACGGTCGACGCCGACATGGCGCGAGAAGGCGGCATGGTTGAGGCCGGTGCGACCGATCACCTGCTCCAGCCGGTCCCGAAACCCCTGAGCCGTCGCCGCATGCGCCATGGCTGTCACGCTTGTTGATGGGGCTTGCTGTTTATGAAAGTCAACAGAAGATATAATTCAAAACATACTGCAACAGAACGCTATAATAGTCAATCAAATGCTACAAGAGCATCCTTGCATCACTCCAGTGATTCGGTAGACTTTCGCCGACTCACGAGGATCCCATGCACGGCGTACGCATTCCCCCCCGCAGGCGCACGGTCGAATGGCCGACGGTCGGGCTCGGCATCGTCATCTATGCCGGCTGGGGTGGGCTGACCTATTTCCACGACGCCATCCCGCTCTGGCTGCTGATGCCGCTCGGGGGCTGGTTCGTTGCCTGGCACGCGTCCTTCCAGCACGAGGTCATCCATGGCCACCCCACGCGGAGCCGCGGGCTGAACCGGCTGATCGGCGGCTGGCCGCTGCTGCTGTGGCTGCCCTATGAGAGGTACCGCATCAGCCATCTCGTGCATCACCGCGACGAGCGCCTGACCGACCCGCTGGACGATCCGGAGTCCTATTACTGGATCCCGGAGGAGTGGGAGCGGCTCGGCTTCTGGCGCAAGCTGATCATCCGCGTCAACGCCACCTTCCTCGGCCGCGTCACCATCGGCCCCGCCTGGACCATCGGCCGCTTCCTGGCCGGCGAGATGGTGGCGATGCTGCGCGGCGACCGCCTGGCGCGGCGCATCTGGACCTGGCACCTCGTCGAGGCCGCCGTGGTGCTGGCCTGGATCGTGCTGGTCTGCGGCATGCACCCGCTGATCTATTTCCTCGCCTTCGTCTATCCCGGCACCGCGCTGATGCTGGTGCGCTCCTTCGCCGAGCACCGGGCCGAGAGCGAGGTCGACGAACGCACGGCCATCGTCGAGAACGCCCCGCTGATGGGGCTGCTCTTCCTCTACAACAACCTGCATGCCGTCCATCACGAGAACCCGATGATCCCGTGGTACGAGATTCCGGCCTGGTACCGCGCCAACCGCGAGCGGCTGCTGCGCGAGAACGGCGGCCTGGTCTATGACGGCTATCTCGATGTGGCGCGGCGCTATCTCCTGACGGCGCACGACACGCCGGTGCACCCGCACGGACGGGCGCCCGAGGCCGCTGCCGCGCCGCACCGCGCGGCTTGACGCCGTCAGCGTTCAGGGCCGGGAGCAGCGCTCCGGCCGCAGCCTATCGCGACATGCGGATGATCGCGCCCGAGGTGGTGGCGGCGCCCTCATAGGTGCCGTCCCCCTTCGGGAACAGCCGCACGGCGGTGCGTCCGCCCGATTCCAGCAGGACGATCTCCTGGCCGCGCTGCTGCCAGGCATTGACCTTGGCGAGCGAGCTCGCCTGGCAGCCCGACGGCGAGGCCCGGTAGAGGTCGAGCAGCGTCTGCTGCGTCAGGGCGATGGCGCAGCTGCCGCGCGCCGCGTCCGAGATCTTCCAGGTGCCGACCATGGCGCGGGCCGAGGGCCGCGTCGGCGTGGGGGCCGGAGCGGGGGACGACGGCGCCCCGGCGGGCGGCGCCGCGGCGTCGGGCAGGGTCGCGACCTGCGAGCCGCCCGGTGGCGGCGAGCCGGGCAGCGGGGCTCCCGGTGCGTTCGGGTCGACCGAGCCGGTGACGGGCGGCAGGGCCTCGGAGGTGACCGGCGCGGTCGGCGCGGCAATGGCCGGCTCGGGCTCGATCGGCCGGGCGGCCGCGACCGGAGCCGGGCGGGATCCGAACAGGCCACCATCGAAGCGGCTGGTGGATTCGCAGCCGGCCAGCGCCAGCGCCGCCGGGACCAGCAGGCAGAGCGCGGCGCCCGGCCTGGGCCGCCGCGCTTGGCGAGAGCCCCCGGCGGGGCGTTGGGTCATCCCAGGCTGTGCAGCAACTCTCATGAGGTCGATCCGCCGCGATTCTCGTCGGCCATTCTAGGCATTCCCATCCGGTTGTCCCAGCCGGAATGTGCGGCAGCGCCGCCGGAAGCCCCGGAAATTCCTCTCCTTCGGCGGGCCATCGCAACACCGCAGGCGTCACGAGTTGAAAATGGTCAATGTTAACGCCGGGTTAAGACATGCCCTGCAAAATCCGCGCAGTCTTCGGAGAGTGACGCGTCATGTCCGATAAGCTGCTTGCCGGTCTGATCCTGGCCCTGATGGCGGTGATCCTCCCGGCCTTCGCGGCCGTGCTGCCGCGGGACGTCCCGCCGCAGAAGCCGCTTCCCCAGCTCGCCGCCCTGCATCTCAGCGCGCCGCAGACCGTTGCCGCAGCGGCTTCGCCCCGCCTGTCTGATGACAGCGGGTCCGGCCTGCCGCCGGTGGAGATCACCGGTCCGCTGCGCTGAGGCGGCGGCGCGTCAGACCTGCCGCGCCACCATCATCTTCTTGACCTCGGCGATCGCCTTGGCCGGGTTCAGTCCCTTCGGGCAGGTCTGCGCACAGTTCATGATGGTGTGGCAGCGATAGAGCCGGAACGGGTCTTCGAGATTGTCGAGGCGCTCGCCCGTGCCCTCGTCGCGCGAATCGATCAGCCAGCGATAGGCCTGCAGCAGCGCGGCCGGGCCGAGATAGCGGTCGCCGTTCCACCAGTAGCTCGGGCACGAGGTCGAGCAGCAGGCGCACAGGATGCATTCGTAGAGGCCGTCGAGCTTCTCGCGGTCTTCCCGCGACTGGCGCCATTCCTTCTCCGGCTTGGCCGTGTCGGTCTTCAGCCAGGGCTCGATCGAGGCGTGCTGGGCGTAGAAGCGCGTGAGGTCGGGCACCAGGTCCTTGACCACGGGCATATGCGGCAAGGGATAGATCTTGATCACGCCCTTGATGTCGTCGATCGCCTTGGTGCAGGCCAGCGTGTTGCCGCCGTCGATGTTCATGGCGCAGGAGCCGCAGATGCCCTCGCGGCAGGAGCGGCGCAGCGTCAGGGTCGGGTCGACCTTGTTCTTGATCCACAAGAGGGCGTCGAGCACCATCGGGCCGCAATCGTCGCGGTCGACGAAATAGGTGTCGACCCGCGGATTGGCGCCGCTGTCGGGGTCGTAGCGGTAGATGCGGAACTCCGTCACCCGCTTGGCGCCGGCCGGCTTGGGCCACGTCCTGCCGTCGTTGGAGATGCGGGAGTTCTTGGGGAGGGTGAGCTGGACCATGATGCTCTCTCAGCGACGTTCCTTGCGGATCACGAGTTTCAGACCCGACCAGACCGCGTCGACGGCGGCGACCTTCACGTCGACGAGGTCGAGCGACAGGGCTGCGGCCCGCACCACGTCCTCGGTGACGTCGGTGGCGAGGCGGGCGGCCTTTTTCGGCCAGGATACCCAGATCATGCCGTCCCGGCGGATGGCGGCCTGGAGGCGGGGCAGCTCCGTCTCGATCTCGGCGCGGCGCGTGGTGAAGGCGTGGATGGCGTCGAAGCCGCCGGGTGCGGCCTCGACCGCGGCCCAGTCCAGCAGGCGCTCGACCCTGGCGAAGCCGGCCGCGTCGGCAAGAGCTTGCAGCGCCGGCGGCAGCGCGACGAACGCCACCGCCATGCCGGGCTTCAGGCCGAGCTTGTCGGGCAGGGGCTTGCCGGAATAGCCGGCCGGCGCGAGCGCGGTCATGGGCGCTGACCCAGGAAGCGCAGCAGCGCCGCCGTCAGGGCTTCCGGCGCGTCCTCCTGCACGAGATGGCCGGCCTTCGGCACGATGATCGGCCCGCCGAGGCCGAGGCGCGCCGCCAGGGCATGGCCCCGCTCCAGCGGGATCCAGGCGTCCTCGGCGCCCCAGAGGAGCTGCACCGGGCAGCGCAGGCGGCCGAGCAGCGGCTCGATCTCGTCGGTGAAGCGCTGGTCCATCTGCGCGATCTGGCGATAGAACGCCGCCTGGCCGACCTCGCCGAGCCAGGGCGCGGCATAGCCCGTCGTCGCCTCGGTCGCCAGCGGCCGGTGCGCGGCACCCTGGACATAGGCCGGCAGGATGGCTTCGTGGATAGTCGCCGGCAGGCCGGCGAAGGCCGTCTCGTGGGCCCGCACATGCCGCACGAAGGGCGAGCCCCAGGGCGCGATCGCCACCGGATCGATCAGGGTGAGCGAGCGATACTCGGCCTGGTGCAGGAGATGGGCGCGCAGGCTGGTCGCGCCGCCGAAATCGTGCGCCACAACATCCGGTCGGGCGAGGGCCTGATCGGCGAGGAAGGCGGCGAACATCCGGCCCTGACGCGCGAGCGACACGTCCTGGCCCTCGCGCATCGCTGATTGGCCGTAGCCCGCGAGGTCGATGAGGACGATCTCGTGATCGACCTCGAACAGCGGCGCGATCCGCCGCCAGACGAACGAGGAGAACGGCGTGCCGTGCAGGAAGACCAAGGGCTGGCCGTGCCCCCGGCGGTCGAAGGCGATGGCCTCGCCCTCGTGCTCGAAGCGGTGGGGCAGCGTCAGCGACGACATGGCGCTCCCGCCGGCCTGCCGGTCGGAGGCCGCCCGATCGCTGCGGACCTCCCGCTCCGGCGCATCAGTACACCCGCGCCTTCGGCTCGATATACTGCACGTCGTTGCTCATGGTGTAGGTGTGCACCGGCCGGTAGTCGATGGTCACCGCCTTGGCCTTGACGTCGGCCCAGGCCAGCGTGTGCTTCATCCACTCTTTGTCGTCGCGCTGCGGAAAATCCTCGCGCGCATGCGCGCCCCGGCTCTCCGTCCGGTTGACCGCGCCGTCCATGGTCACCACCGCCTGGGCGATCAGGTTGTCGAACTCCATCGTCTCGATCAGGTCGGTGTTCCAGATCAGCGAGCGGTCGGTGACGCGCACGTCGTCGGACCCCTTCCACACCGCGTGGATACGCTTCTGACCCTGCTCCAGCGTCTCGCCGGTGCGGTAGACGGCGCAGTCCTCCTGCATCACCCGCTGCATGGCGAGCCGGAGCTCGGCGGTCGGCGTGCCGCCCTGGGCGTGGCGCAGCCGGTCGAGGCGCGCCAGCGCCAGGTCGGCCGAGCCCTTCGGCAGCTCGGGCTGCTTCTCGCCCGCCGTCACCGTCTCGGCGCAGCGCAGGCCCGCCGCCCGGCCGAACACGACGAGATCGATCAGCGAGTTGGAGCCGAGGCGGTTGGCCCCGTGCACGGAGACGCAGGCCGCCTCCCCCAGCGCCATCAGGCCGGGCACGACCACGTCGGGATCGTTGCCCTTCTTGGTCAGCACCTCGCCGTGATAGTTGGTCGGGATGCCGCCCATGTTGTAGTGCACCGTCGGCAGCACCGGGATCGGCTCCTTGGTGACGTCGACGCCGGCGAAGATGCGGGCGCTCTCGGAGATGCCGGGCAGGCGCTCGTGCAGGATCTTCGGGTCGAGATGGTCGAGGTGCAGGAAGATGTGGTCCTTGTTCTTGCCCACGCCGCGGCCTTCGCGGATCTCCATGGTCATGGCGCGCGAGACCATGTCGCGCGGGGCGAGGTCCTTCACCGAGGGGGCGTAGCGCTCCATGAAGCGCTCGCCCTCCGAATTGGTGAGGTAGCCGCCTTCGCCGCGGGCGCCCTCGGTGATCAGGCAGCCGGCGCCGTAGATGCCGGTCGGGTGGAACTGCACGAATTCCATGTCCTGCAGCGGCAGGCCGGCGCGCAGCACCATGGCATTGCCGTCGCCGGTGCAGGTATGGGCCGAGGTCGCCGAGAAATAGGCGCGGCCATAGCCGCCGGTCGCCAGGATCGTGCGCTGCGCCCGGAAGCGGTGGATGGTGCCGTCGTCCATCTTCAGCGCCACCACGCCGCGGCAGCGCCCGTCCTCGTCCATGATCAGGTCGATGGCGAAATATTCGATGAAGAACTCGGCCGTGTGCTTGAGCGCCGCGCCGTAGAGCGTGTGCAGCATGGCGTGGCCGGTGCGGTCGGCGGCGGCGCAGGTGCGCAGGGCGATGCCCTTGCCGTAATTCGTGGTCATGCCGCCGAAGGGGCGCTGGTAGATGCGCCCGTCCTCGGTGCGCGAGAACGGCACGCCCCAGTGCTCCAGCTCGTAGACCGCGGCCGGGGCGCTGCGCACGAGATACTCGATGGCGTCCTGGTCGCCGAGCCAGTCGGAGCCCTTGACGGTGTCGTACATGTGGAAGCGCCAGTCGTCCTCGCTCATGTTGCCGAGCGAGGCGGCGATGCCGCCCTGGGCCGCCACGGTGTGCGAGCGGGTCGGGAACACCTTGGTGATGCAGGCGGTGCGCAGCCCGGCCTGCGAGCAGCCGACCACGGCGCGCAGGCCCGCGCCGCCGGCGCCGACGACGATGACGTCGTAGGTGTGGTCGGTGACCGGATAGGCCTGGCCGTTCGCTGCGGGGGCGTTGATCGATCCGTCGGCCATCTCTAGACCCCGAAATTGAGTTTCAGCAGGGCATAGGCGCAGAGCACGCCGATGAGCACGCAGAAGAAGGCGTTCGCCATCACGGCGGCGAGCTTCAGCGTCTCGTCGGTGACGTAGTCCTCGATGATCACCTGCATGCCCAGACGCATATGGTATGCGCCGGCGCCGACGAAAAGCAGCAGCGGCAGGCCGAGCCAGGGCGAGCGCAGCCGCGCCAGCGCCGTGGCGGCGTCGGCGCGGGCGAGGCCGATCAGGGCCAGGACGAAGATGATGGTCAGCGGCACCAGGGCGACGCCCGTGAGGCGCTGGCGCCAGAAATGCTCGGTGCCGGACTTGGCGGAGCCGAGGCCCCGCACCTTGCCGAGCGGCGTCTTCATGCTGGTGGTCATGGCGTCAGCCCGCGGTGAGGGAGATCGAGATGCCGACGATCCAGATCAGCACGGTGAGGGCCACCGAGCCGATCACGTTGGCATAGGCCCAGCGGTCGCGGATCACCGGCCCGAGACCGTAGCCGAGGTCCCAGACGAAGTGGCGGATGCCGCCGAGCATGTGATGCATCAGCGCCAGGGTGTAGCCGAACAGGATGAGCAGGCCGATCGGCGTGCCCGCGAACCATTGCGCCCAGGCGAAGCTCTCCGGCCCTGCCGCAGCGCACAACAGCCATGCCGCCAGCAGCACCGTGCCGACATAGAGCGCCCCGCCGGTGATGCGATGCAGGATCGACATCAGCATGGTGATCGGCCAGCGGTAGATCTGCATGTGCGGGGACAGCGGCCGGGCGGGGGCTCTGGGTTCGGCCATGGGAAGGCTCCAGTTTCGACCCATTCAAACGTATTGCGATGCACTATCGCTTCGCGCGCCCGGACGCAATGCGAGCGTGGCGGGTCGGCTCTGCATAGCAGGAGTGGAGACCGTTGCGGCCCCCGCACGCCGGCGCCTCTTGAATGTCGCGGCGCGGGGCCCATGTCCTGCGCTGGAAAGGAGCCGATCGCCCCATGTCCGAGACGACGTCCGAGACCCTGTTCGGCGACGATGCCCGCACGCGGCGGCGCGAGCGCCGCCTGCATGCCCAGTTCCTGCCGAAGCTGCGGCGGGTGCTGGCGCGCGTCCCCTTCGCCGAGGATCTGCTGGCGGCCTATTACGCCGTGCTCGACCGGCGCACGCCCATGGCCGTCAGGGTGACGCTGATCGGCGCGCTGGCCTATTTCGTCATGCCCTTCGACGTCGTGCCGGACTTCATCCTCGGCCTCGGCTTCACCGACGATGCGGCCGTGCTCTACGCCGCGCTGCGCTCGGTCGCCGGGGCCATCGAGGAGCGCCACCGCGAGGCGGCGCGCCGCTGGCTGGACGAGGTCGCGGCCGAGGGCTGACGGCCTCGACGCCGGTGCCGCGCACGGATAGGACGTTGCTCCCCGGCGGAGGCGTCCATGTTCGATTCGGTGTCGCGAACCCTGATCGGCCTCGTCCTGACGCAGATCCTGTTCGCGGCGCTGCTGCCGCTGGCGCTGATCCCGCCGCCGGAGGGGCTGGAGTTCCGCATCTATTCCGTGGGCTTTGCCAGCGCCCGCGACCTCGTGGTCGAGGCCGCCGCCTTCACGGTCGTGCTGTTCACCGCGGCGAACGTGCTGCTGCGCCGGCTCGGGCGCACCGGCCTCCTGCCGACCACCGTGCTGGTCGGCCTCTCCCTGGTCGCCGCGCCGTTCTGGGCCAACACCGGCAGCCTCGCCGACGTCGCCGGCCGGGCCTGGTCCTTCGATGCCGCCTATGCCGTGCTGGCGCTCGGCCTCGGCGCGCTGTTCTGGCTGATCGCCATGCGCGCGGAGCGCTCGTGACGGCGGCCGGGCCGCGCGCGGCCGGCGCAAGTCTGCTATGACTGCAACCCGCGGCGGGAAGGCGCCCGCCGGTCCATTGCGTTGAGGGGAGACCGTTCCCATGATCGCCAGAAGCCTGCGCTCGCTCGCCGCCGTCGTCGCCATGGCCTTCGCGCTGGGCGGCTGCGGCATCAACAACGTGCCGACCTACGAGGAGAAGGCCAAGGCCGCCTGGAGCGAGGTGCAGAACCAGTATCAGCGGCGCGCCGACCTGATCCCCAACCTGGTGGAGACGGTGAAGGGCTACGCCAAGCAGGAGAAGGACGTGCTGGAGGGCGTGGTCGCCGCCCGCGCCAAGGCGACCCAGATCACGGTCGATGCCTCGATCCTCAACGACCCCGAGAAGTTCAAGCAGTTCCAGGACGCGCAGCAGCAGCTCTCCGGCGCGCTCGGCCGGCTGCTGGCCATCACCGAGAACTATCCCGACCTCAAGTCCAACCAGAACTTCCTGGCGCTGCAATCGCAGCTCGAAGGCACTGAGAACCGCATCGGCGTCGCCCGGCGCGACTATATCGAGGCGGTGCGCGTCTACAACACCGAGCTGCGCACCATTCCCGGCCGCTGGATCGCCGCCATCCTCTATCCCGATGCCAAGCCGATGGAGACCTTCGCGGCGACGCCCGGCAGCGAGACGCCGCCCAAGGTGAATTTCGGAACGTAAGGGATCCGTCCTCGGATCGGTGGATCGGGTGGGTACGGTGGAGCGAGGTGCGCGCGTGTCGAACTGGACTCGACGCTGGCGCCTTCCCTCCCCCTTGCGGGGAGGGATAAAGGGTGGGGGTCGTGGTCGTCGGGCTCGCCATGTCCTGATGGACCCCCACCCCTTATCCCTCCCCGCAAGGGGGAGGGGATCGGCCAGTGTTGCGCCTGGAACAATGAATGCCCCCGCGCGGCGTCTTGGCCGCATGTCGAGCCAGGCCTCGCCGCAAGCGGCTGCCGGCCGCTCCTCGCTTGCAACCCTGGGTGCCTGGGCGCCCGGCCGCCTGCGCGCGGCCGTAGTGCTGCTCGTCGTCCTGCTCGCCGCCCTGGCGAGCCCGGCCTTCGCCGCCGATCCGACCTTCCCGCCGCTCACCGGCCGCGTCGTCGACCAGGCCGGCATCCTCGACGCTGCGACGAAGGCGGCGCTCGAGCGCAAGCTCGCGGCGCTGGAGCAGACGTCGAGCGACCAGCTGGTGGTCGCCACCCTCGCCTCGCTGCAGGGCCTCGACATCGCCGATTATGGCTATCGCCTCGGCCGGGCCTGGGGCATCGGCCAGGGCAAGCTGAACAACGGCGTCCTGCTGATCGTCGCCCCGAGCGAGCACAAGCTCAGGATCGAGGTCGGCTACGGCCTGGAGGGCACGCTCACCGACGCGCTGTCGAGCGTGGTCATCCAGCAGGCGATCCTGCCGAAGTTCCGCGCCGGCGACATGCCCGCCGGCATCAGCGCCGGCGTCGACGCCATCGTCTCGATCCTCACCGGCGACGAGGCCGAGTGGAAGAAACGGGCCGAGGAAGGCGCCCGCCGGCCCGACACGTTCAGCGCTTCGGATGCCATGGTCCTGATCTTCGTCGTGTTCATCGTCCTGATCTTCCTCGGCAGCGCCTTCCGGCGCGACATGTCCGCGCCCGGCGCCGGCCTCGGCACCCGTCGGCGCGGCGGCATGCCGCCGATCATCTTTCCGCCCAGCGGTGGCTTCGGGGGCGGCTTTGGCGGTGGCAGCGGTGGCGGCGGCTTCTCCGGCGGCGGCGGGTCGTTCGGCGGCGGCGGCTCGTCGGGGAGCTGGTGATGACGATGCTGCTCAGTGCCGCGGACCATGACCGCATCGCCGGGGCCATCGCCGCGGCGGAGGCCCGCACCTCAGGCGAGGTCTATTGCGTGGCCGCGCGCCAGGCCTCGAGCTATCGCCTCGTGCCCCTGGCCTGGGCCGCGCTCGCCTCGCTCGTCGTCCCGGCTCTGATGGCGCTGTGGGGCTATGCGCCGCATCGCTGGCCGCTGGTCGGCGAGCCCTGGTGGCCGGGCGGAGCCACCTCCGACGAGGTCGACCTGGCGGTGCGCACCGGCCTCGTCGTGCAGGTCGTCATCCAGGTCGCGGTGTTCGCGCTGGTCTGGCTGGCCACCTGGCCGATGCGCGTGCGCCTCATCGTGACGCCACGCTCCCTGAAGCGCGAGCATGCGCAGACCATGGCGATGCACCAGTTCCTGACCCGGGGCCTGCAGCGCACGCGCGAGCGCACCGGCGTGCTGATCTTCGCGGCCCTGGCCGAGCACGAGGTCGCCGTCGTCGCCGACGAGGGCATCCACGCCAAGGTCGGCCCGGAGGTCTGGGATCGGGCCGTGGCGGCGCTGGTGGCGGCGGCCCGGGACGGGCGTGTCGGCGACGGCTTCGTCGACGCGGTCACGCTCTGCGGCGCCGTGCTGGCCGAGCATTTCCCGCCGCGGCCCGACGACGTCAACGAGCTGCCGGACCGGATCGTGGAGCTGTAGCCTCAGCCTCGCCCGGCGCCTTCTTCGATCGAGGCGGCCTTGATCATCGCGAACACGGCGCCGCCGGCGCCGAGGCCGAGCTCGTCCACCGATTTGCGGGTGACGAAGGTGGCGAGCGTCTCGCCGCCGGGCAAAGCGAGGTCGACCCGCGCCACCGGCCCGTCGTCGAGCGTCGTCGCCCGGATCGTGCCCGCCAGCACCGTGCGCACGCTGACGTCCCGCGGCCGCTCGAGCGCCAGCGTCACGTCGGCGCCGTGCACCAGCACGCGGGTCAGCGCGCCGGGCGGCAGGTCGCGGCCCGGCACGCAGATCTCGCCGGCGGGATGGTCGAGCAGGGTCAGGCCGTAGCGGGTGTCGTGGCTGCGCACCCGCGCGGTGATCAGCGACACGGTGTTGAAGCGCGTGTCGGAGGGCGAGCCGGCGAGCGGCCCGAGCACGGTCTCGGGCGCGCCCACGGCCTGGACCCGCCCGGCCTCGATCAGCACCACCTGGCTCGCCAGCCGCGCCACCTCCTCCATCGCGTGCGAGACGTAAAGGATCGGGATGGCGAACTCGTCGCGCAGCCGTTCGATCAGCGGCAGGATCTCCCGCTTGCGCGGCACATCCAGCGCGGCGAGCGGCTCGTCCATCAGGAGGATGCGCGGGGCCGACAGCAGCGCCCGGCCGATGGCGACGCGCTGGCGCTCGCCGCCCGACAGCGAGGCCGGCCGGCGCGCCAGCAGCGCGCCGATGCCGAGCACCTCGACCGCCGCGTCGAAATCGAGCCGCCGGGCATCCCTGGGGGCGAACCAGCGGCCATAGGCGAGGTTCTGCCGCACGCTGAGATGCGGCAGCAGCTGCGCGTCCTGGAACACCAGGCCGATGCGGCGGCGATGCGGCGGGACGAACAGGCCGGTGGCGGCGTCGAACAGCGTCGTGCCGCCGATGGCGATGCGTCCGCGCTCCGGCCGCACCAGGCCCGCCACCGCGGCGATGACGGTCGACTTGCCGGCCCCCGAGCGTCCGAACAGGGCGGTCAGGCCGCCATCGGCCTGAAAGCCGACGTCGAGGGCGAAGCCGCCGCGACGGGCGTGGATGTCGATGTCGATGATGCGCGATGCCAGCATCCCGGCAGCATGGCGCAAAGCGCCCGATGGGTCCACCTGTGGACCAAAGAGCCGCGCCGTGCGAGGCTCCGCCATTGCCATTCCCCGTGCCGTCACGGGCGCCCGAGCGACGCCCGGCGGCATGGGTCCGGCCTCCGGACGGTCGTCGGTCCGGGGCGGGCCGGATCGGCAGAATACGGAACCGAACGAGCGAGCCTTGATCCCTTCTTCGACTGATATCCTGATCGTCGGCGGCGCGGCCGTCGGGTGCGCCGCCGCCTATTTCCTCAAGGCCGAGCTGGACTTTCCCGGCAGCGTCACCGTGGTCGAGCGCGACCCGACCTATGCCCGGGCTTCCACCACGCTTTCGGCCGCCTCGATCCGCCAGCAATTCTCGACGCCGGAAAACATCCGCATGAGCCGGTTCGGCATCGAGATCATCCGGGACCTGGAGGAGCGCTTCGGACCGGAGGCCAGCGTCGGCTTCCACGAGGGCGGCTATCTCCTGCTCGCCAGCATGGCGGGCGAGGAGGTGCTGCGCGCCAATTGGCGGGTGCAGCGGGCCGAGGGCGCCGACATCCTGCTGCTCCAGCCGCAGGAGCTGGCGGCCCGCTTCCCCTGGCTGTCCGTCGAGGGCATAGCCGCCGGCGCCTGGGGCCAGTCGGGCGAGGGCTGGTTCGACGCCCATTCGCTGCTCGACCTGTTCCGCAAGGCGGCGCGCAAGGCCGGCGCGGCCTTCGTCAAGGGCGAGGTGACCGGCATCGAGCGCAGCGGCGGCCGGGTCACCGGCGTGACGCTGGCCGGCGGCGAGCGCATCGCCTGCGGCACGCTGGTCGATGCCGCCGGTCCCCAGGCCGGCGACGTCGCCGGCCTCGCCGGCATCCGCCTGCCGGTGGAGCCGCGCAAGCGCTCGGTCTTCGTGGTGCGCTGCCGCACCCCGCTGCCCGGCATGCCGCTGCTGGTCGATCCCGGCGGCATCTATGTCCGCCCCGAGGGCGACGTCTATATCTGCGGCGGCGCCGAGGACGAGCGCGACGATCCGCGCGCCGACGGCGACTTCGAGGTCGACTATCGGCTCTATGAGGACGTCGTCTGGCCGGCGCTGGCGACGCAGATCCCGGCCATGGAGGAGCTCAAGCTGGTGCGCGCCTGGGCCGGACACTACGACTACAACACGCTCGACCAGAATGCGGTGATCGGCCCGCATCCGGAGGTGACCAACTTCCTGTTCGCCAACGGCTTTTCCGGCCATGGCCTGCAGCAGGCCCCGGCCGCCGGGCGCGCCGTGGCGGAGCTGATCACCGCCGGGCGCTTCACGACGCTCGACCTGACGATCTTCGGCTACGAGCGGGTGGCGCAGAACCGGCCGGTGTTCGAGCTCAACGTGATCTGAGGCTGCGCCAGGCGCCCCGCAGCGCCACCACGATCAGCCCGGCCATGACGACGGCGTTCCAGCCGGCCAGGGACAGGCCGAGGATGCGCAGGCGCGGGTCGGTGCAGGAGACCACCGTCGACTGGTTGATGGCGTCGAGAAGGCCGCCGACGCCGGCCGGGTTGGCGCCGACATTGCCGGCGCTGCAGTCGCGCGGGCCCATCCACCAGCCCCACTCCGCGCCTGCCTGGTAGGCGCCGATCGACAGGCCCCAGGCGAACAGGCCGGCGAGGACGAGGAGCCCCAGCGCCAGGACGGCCTTCGGCAGGCGGCCGCCGAAGACGGCCAGCAGCGCCGCCAGCGGCACGCCGAGATAATAGGGCCAGCGCTGCTCCAGGCAGAGCGGGCAGGGCGCGTAGCCGAAGCCATGCTCCAGCACCAGCGCTGCCGCGATGACGAGGAAGGCGACCACGGCGGCGACCGCCGCCGCGATTCGCCCGGGGGAGGAGAGGGTCGTGGACATCAGAACATGTACCTCAACACCAGGAAGCCCCCCACCAGCGTGACCACGAAGACGACGGCGACGGCGGTCAGGTTGCGCTCGATGAAATGGCGCGCGTCGTCACCGAAATAGTTCAGGATGCCGGCCTCGATGAAGAAGCGGGCGCCGCGGGTGATCAGAGACAGCACCACGAACCAGAAGAAATCGTAGCCGGAGAAGCCGGAGAGGATGGTGACGATCTTGTAGGGGATCGGCGTCAGCCCCTTCACCAGGATCGCCATCGAGCCCCATTCGGCATAGAAGGCGCGGAACTTCTCGACGCTGTCGCCGCCGCCGAAGGTGACGACGATCCAGTGGCCGATGCTGTCGTAGAACCACATGCCGATGAGGTAGCCGACCATGCCGCCCGTCACCGAGGTGACGGTGCAGACCAGGGCGTAGAGCCAGGCGCGCTTGGGGTGGGCGACCGTCATCGCCAGCAGCAGCGGGTCGGGCGGCACCGGGAAGATCGAGCTTTCGGCGAAGGACATGGCGCCGAGCACCCACACCGCATAGGGCTTGTCGGAGATGCGGATCAGCCAGTCATAGAAGCGGCGGAGCATGATGGCCTTTCGCGCGACCAGGAGGGTTCGGCGCGGTCCCGCCGGAGCCCGGTGAAATCCGAAGACTTCGGCGCAATTGCGGTCGACCGGCCATCGCGCCGGCCCGAGACAGGCTCTTACGGCAGGCCGAGGGCGGGCGTCCACAGCAAAGGCACCCGTTGCGGCGGCGCGACGGCGCGCGCCACACAAAAGGCGTCAACGCCGCGCAAGCACGGATGTGACACTTCCTTAAGACGATCGCGTATCAACTTCGCCACATGGCGCTTCGTGCCCTCGCAACGCTTTTGACGGCCCCGCGCCTGGCGGCGGCAGGCGCGGTCGTCTGCGCGCTGGCCGGACCCGCTGCGGCCGAGACGCCGGCCCCGCCGCCCGCGCAGGCCGAGGCGCCGCCCGACGCGGCGCAGAAGCGCAGCGAGCTCGCCCGGCTTCAGGACGAGATCAAGCTCAGCGACGAGACGGTCGGGCGCCTCCAGGACCAGATCCGCTCCCTCGACACCGACCGCATGAAGCTGCGCGCCGACCTGCTGGAGACCGGCGCCCGGGCGCGCGACACCGAGGACAAGGTGGTGGAGGCCGAATCGCGCCTGTCCGCGTTGCGGGCCGACGAGGACACGGTGAAGGCCTCGCTGCTCGCCCGCCGCGGCGTGCTCGTCGAGGTGTTGGCCTCGCTGCAGCGCATGGGCCATCATCCGCCGCCGGCCCTGCTCGTGCGACCAGAGGACGCACTCGAGGCGGTGCGCAGCGCCATGCTGCTCGGCGCGGTGCTGCCGGAGATGCGCAAGGAAACCACGGCCCTGGCCGCGGATCTCCAGCGCCTGGCTGAGGTCCGCGCCGGCATCACCGCCGAGCGCGATTCGCTCAAGGCGAGCCTCGCCTCCCTGGTCGAGGACCGCAAGCGCATCGACCTCCTGGTCGAGGAGCGCGAGAAGGCCCTGGCCCAGCAGCAGCGCTCGCTGGCCACCGAGAAGGAGCATTCGGAGGCGCTCGCCCACGATGCCTCCAGCCTGAAGGACCTGATCGCCCGCATGGAGCAGGAGGTGGCGGCCTCGCGCGATGCGGCCAAGGCGGCGGACGCCGCCGCGGCCAAGCCGGCCGCACCCGGCGCGCTCGCCGCCCTGGAGGATGCCAACCGCCTGTCGCCGGCCCGGCCCTTCGAGAAAGCCAAGGGCATGCTGCCCCTGCCGGCCGCCGGCCAGACCCTGCGCCGGTTCGGCGACGACGACGGCAATGGCGGCGTGGAGAAGGGCATCGCCATCGCGCCGCCGCCCTCGGCCACGGTGACGGCGCCCTGCGACGGCTGGGTCGTCTATGCCGGGCCGTTCCGCTCCTACGGCCAACTCTTGATCATCAATGCCGGTGGAGGCTACCATGTCGTTTTAGCCGGCATGGACAAGATCAACGTCGGTCTCGGGCAGTTCGTCCTGACGGGCGAGCCGGTAGCCGCCATGGGATCGGGGGAGACCCGGGTGGCCTCCAGCACGACTACCAGCGCGGCACAGCCGACGCTATATGTAGAGTTTCGGAAAGACGGCGTTTCCATTGACCCCACCCCGTGGTGGGCGAAACAAGGTGAAAAGGCACGCGGATAATGCGCAAGCTTCCCCTTCTTCTGTGCGGTGTGGCTCTCGGCGCGACGGCAGCCCTGGTGGTCACGCAGCCGCGCATCTTCCTCGGCGGCGCCAACGCGGCCGTCACCGACACCTACAAGCAGCTCAACCTGTTCGGCGACGTGTTCGAGCGCGTGCGCGCCGACTATGTCGAGCAGCCCGACGACGGCAAGCTGGTCGAGGCGGCGGTCAACGGCATGCTCGCCTCGCTCGACCCGCATTCCAGCTACATGGACGGCAAGAGCTTCCAGGACATGCAGGTGCAGACCCGCGGCGAGTTCGGCGGTCTCGGCATCGAGGTGACCATGGAGGACAACGTCCTCAAGGTGGTCACGCCGATCGACGACACCCCGGCGGCCAAGGCCGGCATCCTCTCGGGCGACCTGATCATCGCCCTCGACGGCGACCAGATCCAGGGCCTGACGCTGCAGCAGGCCGTGGAGAAGATGCGCGGCCCGGTGAACAGCCCGATCACGCTCAAGATCAAGCGCGCCGGCAAGGACGACCCCTTCGACGTCAAGATCGTCCGCGACGTCATCCGCATCAAGTCGGTGCGCTCCAAGGTGGAGGGCGACGATGTCGGCTATATCCGCATCACGCAGTTCACCGAGCAGACCTTCGACGGCCTGAAGGCGAGCATCGAGAAGCTGAACAAGGACATCCCGGCCAACAAGTTCAAGGGTTACGTCATCGACCTGCGCAACAATCCCGGCGGCCTGCTCGACCAGGCCATCGCGGTGTCCAACGCCTTCCTCGACCGCGGCGAGATCGTCTCGACCCGCGGCCGCAACCCGGACGACATCCAGCGCTTCTCGGCGCGGCCGGGCGGCGATCTCAGCGCCGGCAAGCCTGTGATCGTGCTGGTCAACGGCGGCTCGGCCTCGGCCTCCGAGATCGTCGCCGGCGCCCTGCAGGACCACAAGCGCGCCACCATCCTGGGCACGCGCAGCTTCGGCAAGGGCTCGGTGCAGACCATCATCCCGCTCAACGGCAACGGGGCGCTGCGCCTGACCACGGCGCGCTACTACACCCCGTCCGGCCGCTCGATCCAGGCCAAGGGCATCGAGCCGGAGATCGAGGTCAAGCAGAACGTGCCCGACGACCTCAAGGGCAAGGATGAGACCAAGGGCGAGGCCGGGCTGAAGGGCCATCTGGAGAGCCAGGACAAGAAGGAGGAGGGCGGTTCCTCCGCCTATGTGCCGGCCGACGAGAAGGACGACACCCAGCTCAAGGCTGCGCTCGACCTGCTGCGCGGCGCCCAGAAGAGCGCCTTCTTCCCGCCGGACCAGAAGACCGCGGTCCCGAACTGACCGGCGGGGCCCGCTGGGCGGGCCTTCGCCATCCCCCGACGACCAGAAGCATGACCCGGGTCCGGGTCATGCTTTTTTTGATCAGCTCGCGGTCGCGGCCGGCGGTGCCGGCGCGCCGGGAGCATCCAGAGCGGAGACAAGGCCCATGCTCGCAGAGCTCCTGGCCCAGAAGGGCGTGCTCCTCGCCGACGGCGCCACCGGCACCAACCTGTTCGAGATGGGCCTGATGTCCGGCGACCCGCCGGAGATGTGGAACCTCGACCATCCCGAGCGGATCCGCGCCCTGCACCAGAGCTTCGTCGACGCCGGCGCCGACATCATCCTGACCAATTCCTTCGGCGGCAACCGCCGGCGCCTCGCCCTGCACAAGCTCGACGGGCGCGTGCGCGAGCTCAACGCCGTTGCCGCGCAGCTCGCCCGCGCTGTGGCCGCGGGCGCCGGCCGGCCGGTGGTGGTCGCCGGCTCGATCGGCCCGACGGGCGATCTGTTCCAGCCGCTCGGCCCGCTGACCGAAGACGAGGCGGTCGAGATCTTCGCCGAGCAGATCGAGGGCCTGAAGCAGGGCGGCGCCGACGTCGCCTGGATCGAGACCATGTCCGCGCCGGAGGAAATGCGGGCCGCCGCCAGGGCCGCGGCCAAGGTCGGCCTGCCCTACACCATCACCGGCAGCTTCGACACCGCCGGCAAGACCATGATGGGCCTGCCGCCGGCGGCCATGCCCGGCTTCCTCGGCGAGCTCACCCCCGCCCCGGTCGCGGTCGGCGCCAATTGCGGCGTCGGCGCCTCCGACCTCCTGGTCTCGGTGCTGTCGATGACCGAGGCGAACCCGGAGGCGATCATCATCGCCAAGGCCAATGCCGGCATCCCGCAGTTCCACGGCGACCACATCCACTATTCCGGCACGCCGGAGCTGATGGGCCACTATGCCCGGCTGGCGGTGGACGCCGGCGCGCGCATCATCGGCGGCTGCTGCGGCACCTCGCCGGCCCACCTCGCGGCCATGCGCCAGGCCATCGACGCCCATGCCCGGGCGGGGCGGCCGGACATGGCGGAGGTCGTGGCGAAGATCGGGCCGCTGGTGGCGCCGCCGAAGGCCCCGGGATCGGACGAAGGCCGCCGCGCCGGCCGGCGGCGGGGGTGATCCGGCCCGGGGGCCCCGGAGCGGGGCACTCTTCAGCGCCGGTCCCTGCGCTCTGAACCGCGGTGAACCGACGGCGGCAGGAGCGCTCGACGGGACTATGCTGTTGCCGAGACCACCTGTGTTCGCGTGGATGGGCGGGTCAAGCCCGCCCATGACGGAACGGTCGCGGGTGGTGGCACCGTCACCGTTCTTGCCGCAACCGTTCCGTCATGGGCGGGCTTGACCCGCCCATCCACGCGAACGCTGTCGGTACTGAAAGAGCTTGCCTCGGCCGGAACGCCGGCGCTGCGGTCCGCGCCTTGATCCGGGTATCGGGACCGTTCGGCTCCTTCGTATCTCCGCCGCCTACCCCAGCCAGTCCGGCACCCGGTCGAGCCCCAGGAGCTCGTCATGGCTCGGGCGCGGGCGGATCACGGCGTAGCGCTCGCCGTCCACCAGCACCTCGGGCACGAGCAGGCGCGAATTGTAGGTGCCGGCCTGGACCGCGCCGTAGGCGCCCGCCGACATGACAGCGATCAGGTCGCCGGCGGCGACCGCCGGGATGTCGCGGCCGAGCGCGATATAGTCGCCGGTCTCGCACACCGGCCCGACCACGTCGGCCTCGATCATCGCGCCGCCGGGCGGGCGCTCCTTCACCGGCCAGATTGCGTGATAGGCGTCGTAGAGGGTCGGGCGGATCAGGTCGTTCATCGCCGCGTCGACGATGACGAAGGTGCGCCCTTCCCCCTGCTTCACATAGATCACCTCGCTGACCAGGATGCCGGCATTGCCGGCGATCAGCCGGCCGGGCTCGAAGATCAGCCTGGCGCCGAGGTCGGGCGCATAGCGTTTGACCACGGCCGCGTAGTCCTCCGGATGCGGCGGCGGCTCGTTGTCGTCGCGATAGGGGATGCCGAGGCCGCCGCCGAGATCGACATGCTCGATGACGTGGCCGTCGGCCCTGAGTTCCCGCACCAGCCCGGCGAGGCGCTCGATCGAGGCGTCGTAGGGCTCCAGCGCCGTGATCTGGCTGCCGATATGCATGTCGACGCCGGAGACCGCGAGTCCCGGCAGCCTCGCCGCCTTGGCGTAGACGGCGCGGGCCTGCGCGATCGGGATGCCGAACTTGTTCTCGGACTTGCCGGTCGAGATCTTCTTGTGGGTGCGCGCGTCGACATCCGGGTTGACGCGCAGCGAGACATGGGCGGTGCGGCCCTTGGCGGTCGCGATGGCCGAGAGGCGCTCCAGCTCGGGCTCGGATTCGACGTTGAAGCACAGGATGCCCTCGTCGAGGGCGTAGGCGAGTTCGCGCGCCGTCTTGCCGACGCCCGAGAACATGATCTTGTCGGGCGGCACGCCGGCGGCGCGCGCGCGCCTGAGCTCGCCCTCCGACACCACGTCCATGCCGGCGCCGAGCTTGGCCAGCACCTTGAGCACGGCGAGGTTGGAATTGGCCTTCATGGCGTAGCACACCAGCGAGGGCACGCCGGCGAAGGCTTCGGAGAACACCCGGTAGTGCCGGCGCAGCGTCGCAGCGGAATAGCAGTAGAAGGGCGTGCCGACTTCGGCTGCGATCGTCGGCAGCGGGACATCCTCGGCATGGAGCACGCCGCCCCGATAGGCGAAATGGTGCATCTCAGTTCAACAGCGGATCGAGGAAGAAGGAGGTCTTGGGCTTTTCCGGGCCGGGATCCTTGGATTTGCCGTCCTGGCCCTGCACCAGCTTCTGCTCGGGCGGCGGCTCGAGCTTGCCCTGCCGGCCGCAGCCCGAGAGCGCCACGGCGGCGGCGAGGGCGAGAAGGAGGGGAAGGGCAAGGCGCGGCATCACGGCAACTCCGATCGTCGTCCCGTGCTTAGCACGCCTTTCCGGCCGTGGGCGAGCGGCGTGGGGCCGCGCTCACGGCCTGGCGAGCAGCCGCGCCCAGCGCCGCGCCTGGGCGCGGACATTGGCCGGGGCGGTGCCGCCATGGCTGGTGCGGCTGCGCACCGAACGCTCGACGCCGAGCACGGCATAGACGCCGTCATCGATACGCGGCTCCACCGCCTGCATCTCGGCCAGGGTCAGCTTCTCCAGCCCGACCTTGCGCGCGGCGGCGGCGGCGACCAGGCGGCCGGTGACGTGATGCGCTTCGCGGAAGGGCAGGTTCAGCGTGCGCACCAGCCAGTCCGCCAGGTCGGTGGCCGTGGCGTAGCCCGCGCCGGCCGCCGCCTTCATGCGCTTGAGGTCGGGCTGCATGTCGCGGACCATGCCGGCCATGGCGGCGACGGCGAGCGACAGGGTCTGCAGCGCGTCGAAGGTCTGCTCCTTGTCCTCCTGCATGTCCTTGGCATAGGCCAGCGGCAGGCCCTTCATCACCACCAGGAGCGCCACCAGCGCGCCGATCACCCGCCCGGCCTTGGCGCGGACCAGCTCAGCCGCGTCGGGATTGCGCTTCTGCGGCATGATCGAGGAGCCGGTGGTGAACTTGTCGCTCAGCGCCACGAAGGCGAATTGCGGCGTGGTCCAGATCACGATCTCCTCGGCGAAGCGCGAGAGGTGCATGGCTGAGATCGAGGCGGCCGAGAGCGCCTCCAGGGCGAAGTCGCGGTCGGACACCGAGTCCAGCGAGTTGGCGGTCGGCCGGTCGAAGCCGAGCGCCCGCGCCGTGGCGAAGCGGTCGATCGGGAAGGAGGTGCCGGCCAGGGCCGCCGCGCCGAGCGGGCATTCGTTGAGGCGCCGGCGCGCGTCGGCGAAACGGCCACGGTCGCGCGCGAGCATCTCGACATAGGCGAGCAGGTGGTGGCCGAAGGTCACCGGCTGGGCCGACTGCAGGTGGGTGAAGCCCGGCATCACGGCGCCGGCGAAGGCGAGCGCCTTGTCGGCGAGCGCCGTCATCAGGTCTTTCAGCTGCGCGTCGAGCTCGTCGATCGTGTCGCGCACCCAGAGCCGGAAATCCGTGGCGACCTGGTCGTTGCGCGAGCGCGCGGTGTGCAGCCGTCCGGCATTGGGGCCGACGATGGCCGCGAGCCGCGACTCCACATTCATATGGATGTCTTCCAGCGCCCGCGAAAATGTGAACGCGCCGCTCTCGATTTCGCCGCGCACCGCCTCTAAGCCGTCACGGATGGCCGCGGCGTCGGCCGGGCCGAGGATGCCCTGCGCCTCCAGCATGGTCACATGCGCCAGGGAGCCGCGGATGTCCTGCGCCCACAGGCGCTTGTCGAAGTCGATCGAGGCGTTGATCTCCTCCATGATCGCGTCCGGCCCCGACTGGAACCGGCCGCCCCACATCTTGTTGCTCATCAGGGTCTGCTCGCATGGAAGACAAGGACATCGCCCCCGGACAATCCCGCCGCGGGATGATCGTCGGGCTGGTGGCGCTGGCGGGGGTGGCCGCCGGCGTGGCGGGGGTATACGGGATCGGATCGGGCGCCCGCAACGGCGAAAGCGCGGCCTGTCCCGGCGCCGCGGCGCTGACGGCCAAGCTGGGGCCGCTCGCCAGGGGGGAGGTGGCGGCGCTGAACGTCGCCGCCACGCCGCAGCCGCTGGTGCCGCTCGCCTTTGCCCGACCCGACGGGTCGCCGGCGACGCTGGCCGATTTCAAGGGCCGCACCGTGCTCCTGAACCTCTGGGCCACCTGGTGCGTGCCCTGCCGCAAGGAGATGCCGGCGCTGGACGCCCTGCAGGCCGATCTCGGCGGCCCGGGGTTCGAGGTCGTCTCGGTCAACATCGACACCAACCGTGTCGACCGCGCCGCCAGCTTCCTCGACGAGATCAAGGTCGACCGGCTGACGCGCTATGCCGACCATTCCGCCAGGATCTTCCAGGATCTCAAGGCGCAGGGGCTCGCCTTCGGCATGCCGACCACGCTGGTCGTCGACCGCCAGGGCTGCATGCTCGCCTCGCTTGCCGGCCCGGCCGAATGGGCGAGCGAGGACGCCAAGGCCTTCGTCAGGGCGGCGATGGGTGGGTGAGCGGACACGCCGTCAGGCGCGGTGATAGGGGTGGCCGGCGATGATGGTCGCCGCCCGGTAGAGCTGCTCGGCGAGCAGGATGCGCACGATCTGGTGCGGCCAGGTCATCCGGCCGAACGAGAGGGTGAGGGCCGCGCGCTCGGCCACCGGCGGGCCATGACCGTCGGCGCCGCCGATCAGGAAAGCGAGCGAGGCGGTGCCGGCGTCGCGCCAGGCCGCGATCCTGGCGGCGAAGGCTTCGCTCGCCAGCGCCGGTCCGGCCTCGTCGAGCGCCACCACCAGCGCGCCGCCGGCGGCGGCGAGCAGCTTGTGCGCTTCTTCGGCCTTGCGGTCCTCGGCGCGGCGGGCGCGGCTCTCCTCGATCTCGACGACGTCGAGCGGACCGAGCGCCAGGCTCCGGCCGGTCGCGGTGAGGCGTTCGGCGTAGCGCGCGGTCAGATCCCGCTCCGGACCGGCTTTCAGCCGGCCCACGGCGCAGATCACCAGTCGCATCGCCGGACCACCCTCAGCTGGGGCGAATCTCGTTCGGGCGGCCGGACGACCACATCTTCTCCAGATTGTAGAAGAGGCGGACTTCCGGGCGGAAGATGTGGACGATCACGTCGCCCGTGTCGATGAGCACCCAGTCGCAGACGGGGGTGCCCTCGATGCGCACGCCGTGATGGCCGGCATCCCTGAGATCCTTCGCCAGACGATCGGCGATCGCCGCCACGTGCCGGGCGACCCGGCCGGTGGCGATGAGCATCACGTCGGCGATGGAGCTTTTGCCGCGAATGTCGATTTCGACAATCTGCTCGGCCTTCATGTCGTCCAGGCTTGCGAGCAGCATTCGGACCGTTTCCTCGACATCCCTCGGGATCGGTCGGGCTACGGGATGAAGCGGAATCACCTCCGCTTCGCGTCGCACCAGGGTGGTCAGGGGTCGTCCCTCTTGGCTTAATCCACGCGCGGACATCCGCGAGTTTCATCGGCAACCACAATATTAGCGAGGAAGGGCGTCGTTTCAATGACGCCTGCCCGACGAAAGCCTAGGAGTCCAGGGTTAACGGGACATAAATATCGGCATTGAGTCGTTCCGAACACACCTCTTGCGGCCCGGCCGCTGGTCAGCGGGCAGCGGTGACCACCAGGGCCCGGATGGGACCGTCGATCGGTCCGGTGCCGAATCGGGCAGCCAGCGCCGCGGCGGCGTGACGGGTCGCTGCATCCAGCGAGCCACCGCGCGCTTCGATCTCGCCCCGCAGCGGCGTGCCCTGGCAGAAGGCCGCTGCCGGCTGCTCGGGCGAAGGCGCGTGGGCGATCGCTTCCACCGCCTCGATCGTGATTGCGCCGAAGCCGGCCGCCCCGAGCTCTGCCCGGATGGTCTCGGCATCATTGTAGCCGTGCGGCGTGCGGGCGAGAAAGCGCGGCGGATCGTCGGGAAACAGCTCCGCCAACGCATGCGTCACGATGTCGGCGAAGGCGTTCCGCCCGATCTCGTCCCAGACGTTGAACAGAAACCGGCCACCCCGCCGCAGCACGCGGCAGGCTTCGCCATAGGCCTTGACCTTGTCGGGAAAGAACATCGCGCCGAACTGGCAGGCCACGGCGTCGAAGCGCCCGTCCTCGAAGGGCAGCGCCAGCGCATCCGCCTGCATCCAGGTGATTTGCGTATCGGCGGCCGATCGTGCGCGCGCATGGTCCAGCATCGGCTGGTTGAGGTCGGTGGCGAGGATGCGTGCCGTTCGCGGAAGCCGCGCCGCCAGCGCTCGCGTGACGACTCCGGTGCCGGCCGCGACCTCCAGCACGTCGCGGGGCGCCAGGCCGGCGATTCGCTCCGCCATCTCGCATGCATAGGGCTCGAAGATCAGGGGAACCAGCAGCCGATCGTAGACCTCCGGAATGGATCCGGTGAACTGCCTGTCGTTCGTCGCCATGACCCGATCCTCCCTTTCCCGGAGAGAGCCGCCGGCGTGCCGACTCTCGGCTCGCACGCATGATTCCGCAGGGGAAGGCCGCCCTCAAGCCGTTTCTCAACGAGGCAGGCGATTAGGCCGGCGTGCGGGGATCCGCCTGCGGGCCGGCCAGGCCCTGGCCGCGGGCGCGCAGGGCGGTCGAGGAGGTGCCGTCGAGCGGCGCATGCAGGAACACCCAGGCGGGCGGGCGGCGGCACTTGAGGTCGCGCGCATCGTTCTCCGGCACCCGGCTGGCGGCGAGCACCCGCGCCGCCTTGCCCAGCGGGCCCTTGGTCAGCGCGCCGGGCCGGGCGACCACGGCGATCGGCACCAGCGCCGCGATGCCGCGCCAGTGCTGCCAGCGATGGAAGCCGGCGAGGTTGTCGGCGCCCATGATCCACACAAAGGTCACGCCCGGGCAGTGACGCACCAGCCAGCGGACGGTGTCGTAGGTGTAGCGCGCGCCGATCGCCGCCTCGATGCCGGTGACGGCGATGCGGGGATGGGCGGCGAGGCGCCGGGCGGCGGCCATGCGCGTTTCCAGCGGGGGCAGGCCCTGATTGTCCTTGAGCGGGTTGCCCGGCGTCACCAGCCACCAGATCCGGTCGAGGCCGAGCCGGGTGAGGGCGACCAGGCTGGCGTGCCGGTGGCCTTCGTGCGGCGGGTTGAAGCTGCCGCCGAACAGGCCGATGGTCATGCCCGGCGCGAAGGGCGGGAGGCAGCAGCGGTTCGCGGTCACGGGCGGGCCCATGGGCCATCGGCGCGCGTCGCGATCGGCGATGCGCGCTTTGCGGCGTCCTCGTCGGAATGGCTCACGGCACCCCTTCCCCCGCTGCCCCGCGTGGCCTCGATCCCTGGCGGGAGCGGCCGCGGTCTTCCCTCGGTCCCGGAAGGCGTGTCCGCGCCGGGCCCGGCCGCCGGCGCCTCAGGCCGGCGCCATGTCCCATTCGCGGATGTCGACGAAGCGTCCGGCGATCGCCGCTGCGGCCGCCATCTGCGGCGAGACCAGGTGGGTGCGGCCCTTGTAGCCCTGCCGGCCCTCGAAGTTGCGGTTCGAGGTGGAGGCGCAGCGCTCGCCCGGCCGCAGCTTGTCGGCGTTCATGGCCAGGCACATCGAGCAGCCCGGCTCGCGCCAGTCGAAGCCGGCCGCCTTGAAGACCGCGTCGAGCCCCTCGGCTTCCGCCTGCAGCTTCACCAGGCCCGAGCCCGGCACGATCATGGCGTTGACATTGGGGTTGACGGTCTTGCCCGCCACCACCAGCGCGGCGGCGCGCAGGTCCTCGATGCGGCCATTGGTGCAGGAGCCGATGAACACCCGGTCGACGGCGATGTCGCGGATGCGCTCGCCGCCCTGCAGGCCCATATAGGCCAGCGCCCGCTCGATCTTGGCGCGCTGGTGCTCGTTGGCGGCGTCCTCGACGCGCGGCACCGAGCCGGTGACCGAGGCGACGTCCTCCGGGCTGGTGCCCCAGGTGACGATCGGCGGCAGCCGGGCGGCGTCGAGCTTGATCTCGCGGTCGAAATGCGCGCCTTCGTCGGTGAAGAGCGTGCGCCAATAGGCCACCGCCAGCTCCCAGGCTTCGCCCTTGGGCGCCTTGGGCCGGCCCTCGAGATAGGCGAAGGTCTTTTCGTCCGGCGCGATCAGGCCGGCGCGGGCGCCGCCCTCGATCGACATGTTGCAGATGGTCATGCGCCCTTCCATCGACAGGCTGCGCACGGCCTCGCCGGCATATTCGAGCACGTGGCCGGTGCCGCCGGCCGTGCCGATCTCGCCGATGATCGACAGGATGATGTCCTTGGCGGTCACGCCGTCCGGCAGCTTGCCGTCGACGGTGACGCGCATGTTCCGGGCCTTCTTCTGGATCAGCGTCTGGGTGGCGAGCACGTGCTCGACCTCCGAGGTGCCGATGCCGTGCGCGAGGGCCCCGAACGCGCCGTGGGTGGAGGTGTGGCTGTCGCCGCAGACGATCGTGGTGCCGGGCAGGGTGAAGCCCTGCTCGGGGCCGATGATGTGGACGATGCCCTGGCGCTGGTCGCGCTCGGAGAAATATTCGACCCCGAAGTCGCGGGCGTTCTGGGCCAGGGTCTCGACCTGGGTGGCGCTCTCGGGATCGTCGATGCCCTTGGAGCGGTCGGAGGTCGGCACGTTGTGGTCGACCACGGCGAGCGTGCGCTCGGGCGAATGCACCTTGCGGCCGGAGACGCGCAGCCCCTCGAAGGCCTGCGGGCTGGTCACCTCGTGGACCAGGTGGCGGTCGATATAGAGGAGGCTGGTGCCGTCCGCGGTGGTGTCGACCACGTGGTCGTCCCAGATCTTGTCGTAGAGCGTGCGGGGCGCCATGAGCGTCTCCTGCCAGAAAAAGCGTTTGCCGGCGTGGTGTTTAGCCAATCTTGCCGCCGGCGAAAAGAGTGGAAAAACTACCAGCCTCGCCGTGGTATATCATGATCGACAGGAGAGGCGGCCATGGCGGAAGCCGGACGGGCTGACATGTCGCTCGAGGCGTTCCTCGCCTGGGAAAGCGGGCAGGAACTGCGCGAGATCCATGGCGAGCTGTTCGAGGCGTGAGCGATCAGCCAAGCTTCACCGCCGAGAGCGAGAAGGACAGCGGCAACGGTACCGCTCCGTCCGGCAGGCGGTACGTCTGCCGTCCGACCTCCACCATCGAGGGGAACAACCGGTAAGGCAGGGTCTCGTGCTCGTTGAGGAACGTCAGCGTCAAGCTGGCCTGCGCCAGCCCGCCGAGGATCGCCGAGAGCGGATGCAGCCACTCGTGGTGCCGGGTGCTGGCGAGCGGGGTGGGATCGCCGGTGTAGGTCGTCGCCGCCTCGAACACCAGCGGCCTGTCCGGGGGCGAGCGCCAGGGATAGGCGACGACGCGCCGGCCGTCCTCTTCTTCCAGCGCGAAGGCGAAGGGATGGGTCTCGGCGAGATAGAGCCGTCCGCCGGGCTTGAGCAGCGATCCCACCACCGCGGCCCAGCGCCGGATGTCCGGCAGCCAGTTGATTGCGCCCCAGGTGACGTAGACGAGGTCGAAGGGGCCGGGCAGGGCCTGCCGCGCCTCGTACACGTCGGCCTCGACGAAGGTCGCGGCGATGCCGGTCTCCTCGGCCAGCCGGCGCGCCCCGGCGATGGCGACAGGCGAGAAGTCGAGCCCGAAGGCCTCGGCGCCCCGCCGCGCCAGGCTCAGCGTGTCGAGGCCGATATGGCATTGCAGATGGGCGACGCGCAGGCCGGCGACGTCGCCGATCTCCGCCGCCTCGATCGGCATCAGGCTGTCGGCGCCGGCCCTGAAGCCGTCGATGTCGTAGAAGCCGGTGGCATCGCGCAGGTGGATGGCGGCCCGCTCGTTCCAGGCCGGCAGGTTGACCCGGTTCGGCGCGGCATCCATCGCGCTCACCGCGCCGACGCCGTCAGGATCTTGAAGGCGAAGAAGCCGAACACGCCGGCAAAGCTGATGTCGATGCCACGCAGCACCCTGGGCCGGCGCTTCAGCCAGGCGATCACCCGCTCGGCGCCGAGGATCAGGGCGAAGGCGAGCGGCAGATTCACGGCGATGAAGAACAGGCCGAGGAAGAGCAGCTTGGCCGGGGCGTGGGGGTCGCTGGCCGTGACGAATTGCGGCAGGAAGGTCAGGAAGAACAGCACCACCTTCGGGTTGGTCAGGTTGATGCCGAGGCCGACCGCGAAGGTCTTCCAGAAGCTCTGCGGCGGCCGATCGTCGCCCTTGACGTTCAGCGCCGAGCCGGAGCGGATGGCGTCGATGGCGAGCCAGGCGAGATAGAGCGCGCCGACGATCTTCAGCGCTGTGAACGCCGTCGCCGAAGCCGCCAGCAGGGCGGAGAGGCCGACCGCCGCGAACACGGTGTGGCAGAGGCAGCCCACCTGCGTGCCCAGCATCGCCGCCGTGCCGCCCCGCCGCCCGCCGCTCAGCGTCTTGGCCAGCCACAGGCTCATGTCGGGGCCGGGCGTGATGAACAGGATCAGGCAGGCGAGGCTGTAGAACAGCAGCGTGTGGATATCGGGCAGGAAGGACATGGCAGCTCTCGCAGTCGGACCGAGCCCATAGCAGAGATCGCGCCGCGCGTCGAAGCGCCGTGGCAGGAATGGCGAATCCGGACGCACCATCCGCGACCGTCATGGGCGGACTTGATCCGCCCATCCACGCGACCTCCGGCGCGGCAGGAGAGGGCACGGCGGCCGAGCAGCAATACTGGTCCTGCCGTTGCGTTCGCGTGGATGGCCGGGACAAGCCCGGCCATGACGGCGGAGAGGATGGAGCCCAGATCTCGGTTACACGATTCCCGCCGCCGCCACGCCCGTCGAGGGCCGCTCCTTCGCCTTCTCGGTGCGGTAGCCGGAGGCCCGGTAGACCGCGATCGGGTCCAGGGCGCCGCCGCTGCGCCGCCGCGCCTCGGCCAGGATCGGCGACACGTCGGTAACGAAGGCCTGCTTGATCAGGCGATGGGCGCCGAGGGCGTCGTTCTCCTCCTGCGCCGCCGCCAGCGCCGCCCGGTCGACCAGCACGGCCTGGGCGTGGGCGCGGCCGATCTCGATGGCCGAGCCGATCAGGCTCTCGATCGGGTCGGTGACGTTGTGCGACTGGTCGATCATATAGGCCGGCGCGAAATCCCTGGCCTTGCGGTGGGCCGCATCCACCAGCTCGTTGAACACCAGGAACAGGCGGAACGGATCGACCGAGCCGGAATCGAGGTCGTCGTCGCCATATTTCGAATCGTTGAAATGGAAGCCCGCCAGCTTGCCGAAACGCACCAGCCGCGCCACGATCTGCTCGATGTTGACGTTGGGCGCGTGATGCCCGAGGTCCACCAGGCACTTGGCCTTCGGGCCGAGCTCCAGCGCCGCGGCGAAGTTCGAGCCCCAGTCCGAGATCACCGTGGAGTAGAAGGCCGGCTCGTAGAGCTTGTGCTCGAGGAACACCTGCCAGTCCGCCGGCAGGGCCATGTAAACCTGGCTCATCGCCTCCAGGTAGTTGTCGAGCGCCCGCGTCAGGTGGGACTGGCCGGGGAAGTTCGAGCCGTCGGCGATCCACACCGTCAGCGCCGTGGAGCCGAGCTTGCGACCGATCTCGATGCATTCGAGATTGTGCGCCACCGCCTGCTGGCGCGTCGCCTCGTCGTTGTTCGAGAGCGAGCCGAACTTGTAGCTGAGCTTCTGGCCCGGCTGGTCCTGGAAGGTGTTGGAGTTGACGGCGTCGAATCCGAGCCCCTGATGCGCCGCGGCTTCCCGCAGCTCGCCGTAGTCGGAAACCTTGTCCCAGGGAAAATGCGGCGACACCGTCGGCGTCGCCCGCGTCAGCTGCTGTATGACGCCGCAATCCTCGATCTTGTCGAAGATATTGCGCGGCTCGCCCGGGCCGGGAAAGCGGGCGAAGCGGGTGCCGCCGGTGCCCACGCCCCAGGTCGGCACCGCCACCGCAAAGGCCTGCGCCTCGCCCGTGACGGTCTCGATGTCGACGCCGCGCCGCGCCAGAGTGCGTCCGAGGGCGGCATAGTCCTCCTCGTGGCCCGGTGCGGCGGCGGCATTGGCCGAGGCGATGAGGTCGGCGGAAATCTGGAACGACATGGCGGCCTCCGAGGCGTCAGCGCGTGAAGCTGGTGGCGTTGCCGGCATCGACGTTGAGGAAGTTCCCCGTCGACTTGGCCGAAAGGTCGGAGGCGAAGAAATAGACGGCCTCGGCGATGTCCTCGGGGAAGACCGAGCGCTGCAGCAGCGAGCGCTTGCGGTAGAATTCCTCGAGGTCGTCCTCGCCGATCTTGTTGGACTGCGCCCGCTGCTGGCGCCATTCGCCCTGCCAGATCTTCGAGCCGCGCAGCACCGCGTCGGGGTTGACCGAGTTGACGCGGATGCCGAACGGCGCGCCCTCGAGCGCCATGCAGCGGGCGAGGTGCAGCTCCGCCGCCTTGGCGGTGCAATAGGCCGAGGCGCCGGCCGAGGCGGCGACGCCGTTCTTGGAGCCGATGAACACGATCGAGCCGCCGCGGCCCTGCTGCTTCATCAGCCGGTAGCCTTCGCGCGCCACCAGGAAATAGCCGGTGGCAAGGATCGAGATGTTGCGGTTCCACAACTCCAGCGACGTGTCCTCCACCGGCGCGGCGGAAGAGATGCCGGCATTGTTGACGACGATGTCGATGCCGCCGAAGGCGCGGGCGGTCTCGGCGAAGGAGCCGATCACCGCCGCCTCGTCGGTGACGTCGACCCTGACGCCGCGCACCACGTCCTTGCCGAAGGCCTTGCCGAACTCGGCGACGCTCTCGTCGAGCGCGCCCTGGTCGATGTCGGCCAGGACCACGCAGGCGCCCTCCGCCATCAGGCGGGCGGCGATCGCCCGGCCGATGCCGCCGGCCCCGCCGGTGACCAGGGCGATGCGCCCGGCCAGGCTCTTGGGCTTGGGCATCCGCTGCAGCTTGGCCTCTTCCAGGAGCCAGTATTCGATGTCGAACGCCTCCTGCTCGGGCAGGCCGACATAGTCGCTGACGCTGGTCGCCCCGCGCATCACGTTGATGGCGTTGACGTAGAACTCGCCGGCGATGCGCGCGGTCGCCTTGTCGGCGGCGAAGGACAGCATGCCGATGCCGGGCACGAGGTAGATCACCGCGTTGGGGTCGCGCATGGCCGGCGAATCCGCATGCTTGCAGCGCTGGTAATAGGCGGCGTAGTCGGCCCGGTAGGCCTCGATGAGGTCGTCGAGCCCGGCGATGGCTGCTTCGATGCCGCCCGAAGCGGGATCGAAGGGGATCACCAGCGGCCGGATCTTGGTGCGCAGGAAATGGTCGGGGCAGGAGGTGCCGAGCGGGGCGAGGCGGTCGAGCGCGTTGGAATTGACGAAGTCCAGCACTTCCGGCGCGTCGTTGAAATGCCCGACCTTGGCCTTGCTCTCCTCCTTGCCGATGCGGCCGCGGATCTCCGGCATCAGGCGCGCGGCGACGGCGGCGCGCGCTTCGGGCGCCAACGCGGCGACCCGCTCGCCGCCGAAGGCCGGGCGCTGGCCGTTGGCCTTGAGCCAGTCGGCCGCGGTCTGGATGATGCGCAGCGTCGTCTGGTAGCAGGCCTTGGAGGTCGGGCCCCAGGTGAACAGGCCGTGGCCGCCGAGCACCACGCCGACCAGCTTCGGGTCGCTCTTGGCGACGGCCTCCAGCTTCAGGCCGAGGTCGAAGCCGGGGCGCTGCCAGGGCAGGAAGCCGATCTCGCCGCCGAACACGGTCTTCGTCAGCTCTTCGGCATTGCGCGAGGCGGCGAGGGCGATCACCGCGTCGGAATGGACATGGTCGACATGGGCGGCCGGCACGAAGGCATGCAGGGGCGTGTCGATCGAGGCTGCGCGCGGGTTGAGGTTGAAGGTGCAATGGGGCAGGTAGCCCACCATCTCGTCCTCGTGCGCGATGCCGCGATAGAGCCCTTTGAGCTGCTCCAGCTTGTCGAGATAGAGGGTGGAGAAGCCGTCGAGCTTCATCGAGCCGATATCGCCGCCCGAGCCCTTGACCCACAGCACCGTGGCCTCGGCCCCGGTGAGCGGGTCGCGGGCCGCAACCTTGGCCGAGGTGTTGCCGCCGCCGAAATTGGTGATCCGGAGGTCCGAGCCCAGGAGGTTGGAGCGGTAGAGCAGCTGGCCGGGCTCGTCGAGGCCCGCCGCCTTGGCGTCGTCCCAGAGATCGGGGAGACGGTCGGAGGGCGGCGATCCGGCGGGCGAATGGGCGTTCATGGCGCGGCTCCCAGAGGGCGTGACATCTTTTGATGATTGATGACCGTTTAGGCCGCCATTCGATCACAGTCAATCACCGGTCCGCAGCGATCTTGCCCATACGAGCGTTTTTGCGACGCAAAATGATCGTTTGCATTGCAATATTGGTCGAATCTTGCGGATTCCCTTTGACGACCGTGAGCGTTCGTGGCATTTCGTGAGCGAACAGGAGGCGCTCGATGCACGAACGGGAGCGGTGGCAGGCCATTCTGGAGCAGGTCCGGCAGCGGGCTGTCATGCCCGTGCGCGACCTCGCCGGCCTCCTCGACGCCTCGCCGGCAACCCTGCGCCGCGACCTGACCAAGCTGGCCGAGATGGGGCTGCTGCGCCGCGTGCACGGGGCGGTGGAAGCGGTGTCGCAGGACGACCGGCCGCAGCTCGCCACCCGCTCCTTCGACGTCAGCCGCACCCTCAACGGCGCCCGCAAGCGGGTCATCGCCAGGGCCGCGGTGGACCTGTGCCGGGACGGGGAATCGATCATCATCAACGGCGGCACCACCACCGGCCAGATGATCGAGTTCCTGCGCCCGCGCCGCCTGCACATTCTGACCAATTCCTTCCCCGTGGCCGAGGCCTTGGTGCACGACAGCGAGAACCGCATCGTCCTGCCGGGCGGCGAGATCTACCGGGAGCAGAACGTCATCGTCTCGCCCTTCGACGACGATTCGATCCAGCACTACACCGCCTCGAAGATGTTCATGAGCGCGCTGTCGATCGGCCCGCTCGGCGTGATCGAGGGCGACCCGCTGCTCGCCCGGGCCGAGGCCAAGCTGCTGAAGCGCGCCGCCGACCTGATCGTGCTGGCCGATTCCTCCAAGTTCGAGCCGCGCGGCAACATGGCCGTGGCGCCGCTCTCGCGCATCCACACCCTGATCACCGACGACGCGGCGCCGGCCTCGGGGCTCGCCATGCTGCGCGATGCCGGCGTTCGGGTCATCATCGCGCAGGACGAGGAGGCGATGATCCACGCCGCCTGAGCCGCGCCGACGCCGACACAACGATCCGATCGAGAACCGACGGACATGGGAGGACCTGAGAGATGAGTCATCAGCAATCGCGCCGCGACGCGCTGAAGCTGCTTGCCGCCACCGCCCTGGCGGGCGCGGCGCCGCTGCCCTTCGGCCAGGCGCAGGCCGCCGGCAACCTGCGCATCGCCATGGTGGTGAAGGCGCTCGGCATCGGCTTCTTCGACGCCTGCCGCGACGGCGGCCAGGAAGCGGTGAAGGAGCTCGGCAATGCCGAGCTGATCTATACCGGCCCGACGGCCACGACAGGCGAGGCGCAGATCCAGGTCATCGACGGCCTGATCGCCCAGAAGGTCAACGCCATCGCCGTCTCGGCCAACGACCCCGATGCGCTGGTGCCGGTGTGCAAGAAGGCGCTGCAGCGCGGCATCAAGGTGATCTCCTTCGATTCCGCCGTCGGCCCGGCCGGGCGCATCATGCACCTCAACCCGTCCAACAACGACCTCATCGGCTCCAAATGCGTGCAGATGATCGCCGGCACCCTGCACAATGAGGGCGAGGTCGCGATCCTCTCGGCCACCACGACCTCGACGAACCAGAACACCTGGATCGAGAAGATGAAGGTGGAATGGGCCAAACCCGACTATGCCAAGATGAAGCTGGTCGCAACCGTCTACGGCGACGACCTCGCCGACAAGAGCTATCGCGAGACCGTGGCCCTCCTGAAGGCCCATCCCAACCTCAAGGGCATCATCGCCCCGACCTCGGTCGGCATCGTCGCCGCCGCCAAGGCCGTGGTCGACAACGGGCTGGTCGGCAAGGTCTATGTCTCCGGCCTCGGCCTGCCCTCGGAGATGAAGGCGGCCGTGCTCGCCGGCGCCACCGACACCTTCGCCATCTGGAACCCGATCGACCTCGGCTACACCGCCACCATGATCGCCGCCGCCCTGGTCAAGGGCGAGGCCACCGGCAAGGCCGGCACCGTCGTCAAGGCCGGGCGCATGGGCGACATCAAGATCGGCGAGGGCAACGAGGCGGCCATGGCCGACCCCTTCACCTTCGACAAGACCAACATCGAGAAGTTCTCGAAGATCTTCTGAGCCGGGAAGGGATATCCGGCGCAAGGCCGGCAGGACTTCGTCATGGCCGGACTTGATCCGGCCATCCACGCGAACACGGTCGAGGTGGAGATCGCGTGGATGGCCGGGACGAGCCCGGCCATGACGCCGCGGTTTTGGCTCTGTCCGCACTCGACATTATTCGAAATCACCAGGCCGGCAATCGTGGATGGCGCATCGAGCATGACATCAGGGTCCACCCTGTCCCTTCGTCCGGAGGCGGCGGGACCGGCGGCCACGCCGGCCCGGCCGCTGCTGGCGCTCGAGGGCGTTTCCAAGCGCTTTCCCGGCGTGCGCGCCTTGAGCGGCGTCCACCTCACCCTGCATGCCGGCGAGGTGACGGCGCTGCTCGGCGAGAACGGCGCCGGCAAGTCGACCATCGTCAAGATCCTCACCGGCATCTACCAGCCGACCGAGGGCACCATCCGCATCGACGGCGAGGTGCGCAGCTTCGCCGGTCCGCGCGATGCCTGGGCCGCCGGCGTCACCGCCATCCACCAGGAGACGGTGATGTTCGACGAGCTTTCCGTCGCCGAGAACGTGTTCATGGGCCACATGCCCGCGGGCCAGGGCCGCCTGGTCGACTGGGGCGCCATGCGTGCCCGCACCCGCGAGCTCCTCACCCGGCTCGACTGCGACATCGACCCGGATACGCCGCTGAAGGCGCTCGGCGTCGCCCAGAAGCACCTGGTCGAGATCGCCCGTGCCCTGTCGCACGATGCGCGCATCGTCATCATGGACGAGCCGACCGCGGCGCTCTCGGCCCGCGAGATCGACGACCTCTTCCGCATCGTCGACCAGCTCAAGCGCGAGGGCCGCGCCATCCTGTTCATCTCGCACAAGTTCGAGGAGATCTTCCGCGTCGCCGACCGCTGGACCTGCCTGCGCGACGGCGAGCATGTCGGCGAGGGCGCCATCGCCGATGCGACGCCCGCCGAGCTGGTGCGCCTGATGGTCGGCCGCTCCATCGACCAGGTCTTCCCCAAGCGGGCGGTGCCGATCGGCGGCGTGGCGCTGGAGGTCGAGGGCCTCGGCAATGCCACCGAGTTCGCCGACATCTCCTTCTCCCTGCGCCAGGGCGAGATCCTCGGCCTCTACGGCCTGGTCGGCGCCGGGCGCTCGGAGGTGATGCAGGCGCTGTTCGGCATCACCCGGCCGACGCGCGGGCAGATCCGCGTCAACGGCGAGGCGCTCGCCATCGCGTCGCCCGCCGACGCCATCCGCGCCGGCATCGCCTATGTGCCGGAGGACCGGCAGGTGCAGGGCGCCGTGCTGCCCTTCGGCGTGCGTGAGAACCTCACCCTGGCGAGCCTGGCCCGCCATGCCCGCGCCTCCTTCCTGTCGCGCCGCTCCGAGCTCGCCGATACCCGCCGCCTCGGCACCCGCCTCTCCGTCAAGGCCGCCAGCTGGGACCAGAAGCTCCAGGAGCTCTCCGGCGGCAACCAGCAGAAGGTGGTCATCGCCAAATGGCTGGCGACCAACCCGAGGATCATCATCCTCGACGAGCCGACCAAGGGCATCGACGTCGGCTCCAAGGCGGCGGTGCACGACTTCATGGTCGAGCTCGCCGGCGAGGGCCTCGCCGTGCTGCTGATCTCGTCCGAGCTGCCGGAGGTGATGGGCATGGCCGACCGTATCCTGGTCATGCACGAGGGCCGCATCGTCAGGGAGTTCGACCGCGCCGCGATGGACGCCGCCGCCATCGTCACCGCGGCGACGGGAGGCCATTGATGCGGGGTTCAACAAAGCCGCTTCTGTGGAAGCCTCGACGCCAGCCAATCCCCTCCCCCCTGCGGGGAGGGATAAAGGGTGGGGGTCCATCAGGACAGGGCGAGCCCTACGTCACCGACCCCCACCCCTTACCCCTCCCCGCAGGGGAGAGGGAAGGCCGCAGCGTCGCGCCCGTTCTGAAACGGAGCCGTCTCGCTCCTCGGACATTCCTTTTCGTCCATAGTTTCGGCGGAGAGTTCGCTGCCTCGCCGGGAGACGCCCGATGACTTCCCTCGTCCGCCGCTATGCCCGCGAGGCGGCGCTGGCCGCGATCATCGTGGCCATGGTCCTCGCCATCGGCCTGCGCGCGCCGGTGTTCCTGACGCCGGGAAGCCTCGTCGGCGTCGCCACCGACACCGCCATCCTCGCCATGCTCGCCCTGGCGCAGATGTGCGTCATCCTCACCCGCGGCATCGACCTGTCCGTCGCCGCCAACCTCGCCCTCACCGGCATGATCGTGGCCCTCCTGCAGAAGGCCATGCCGGAGCTGCCGGTCGCGCCGATCCTCCTCGCCGCCGTCGTCATCGGCACCGTCCTCGGCTTCGTCAACGGCGCCCTGGTGGCCTTCGTCGGCATCCCGCCGATCGTGGCGACGCTCGGCACGCTCGCCGTCTATCGCGGCCTGGTCTTCGTCGTCGGCGGCGGCCAATGGGTGATGTCCGACAAGATGAGCCCGGCCTTCCTCGACTTTCCCCGCGGCGCCGTCCTCGGCGTGCCCAACCTGATCTGGACCGCCGGCCTGGTCGCCGCCGCCTTCGCCCTGTTCCTCGGCCGCACCCGCACCGGCCGCGCGCTCTACGCGGTCGGCGGCAACCCGGTGGCCGCGCGCTATTGCGGCATCGATCCGGCGCGCCAGCAGCTGCTGGTCTTCACGCTCTCAGGCGCGGTGGCAGGCCTCTCCGGCTATCTGTGGGTGTCGCGCTTCGGCATCGCCTACACCGACGTCGCCGTCGGCTACGAGCTCACCGTCATCGCCGCCTGCGTCATCGGCGGCGTCTCGATCGGCGGCGGCATCGGCTCGGTCACGGGCACGCTGCTCGGCGCGCTGTTCCTCGGCGTGGTCGTCAACGCCCTGCCCGTCATCAACGTCTCGCCCTTCTGGCAGATGGCGATTTCCGGCGCGGTCATCCTCGCCGCCGTCGTCGTCAACGCCCGGGCCGAGAAGCGCGGCGGCAAGCTGATCTTGCCCGAGGCCCGCCGCGCCGCCGCCGGAGGCCAGCCATGACCGACGTTCCCGCCGAGAGCCTGCGCTACCAGGTCCTCGACCGCGCTCCCCTTCGCTGGAGCGACCGGCTGCTGCGCTGGGAGACCATCCTCGTCATCCTGCTCGTCGCCGTGGTGGTGTTCAACACCATCCTGTCGCCCTACTTCCTCGACCTCTACAACCTCTCCGACACGACGCAGAACTTCTCCGAGAAGGCCATCGTCGCGCTCGGCATGGCGCTGCTGATCCTGGTGCGCGAGATCGACCTCTCCGTCGCCGCGATCATGGCGCTCGCCTCGCTCGCCATGGGCCTGGCCATGCAGGCCGGCGCCGGGCCGGGCACGCTGGTCCTGATCGCGCTTGCCGTCGGCGCGCTCTGCGGTGCCTTCAACGGGCTGCTCGTCACCGCTTTCGGCTTGCCGGCCATCGTCGTCACCATCGGCACCATGTCGCTCTATCGCGGCATCGCGCAGGTGGTGCTCGGCGACGGGGCCATCACCACCTATCCGCCCGAATTCACCGAGTGGGCGCAGAACTTCATCCTCGATGAGCCGCCGCTCTACCTCGCCTTCAGCCTGTTCCTGGCGCTGGCGGCGGTCTTCGCCGTGGTGCTGCACGGCACGGTCTGGGGCCGCATGCTCTATGCCATCGGCAACAACCCGGTGGCGGCGCGCTATTCCGGCATTCCCGTCGGGCGCATCCGTTTCATCCTGTTCGTGCTGACCGGGCTGCTCGCCGGCCTCGCCGCGGCCCTGCTCACCGCCCGCATCGGCTCGACCCGGCCGAATCTGGCGCTCGGCTGGGAGCTCGACATCGTCACCATGGTGGTGCTCGGCGGCGTTTCCATCGCCGGCGGCTCCGGCACCATCCCGGGCGTGGTCATCGCCGTCTTCGTGCTGGGCCTGGCGACCTTCGGCCTGACCTTGCTCAACGTGCCCGGCATCGTCATCAATGTGGTGATCGGCCTGTTGCTGGTCGCCTCGATCGCCCTGCCGATCATCGTCCGCCGCCTGATCGCGAGAAGACCCTGATGCAGCGCTACGCCTTCAAGATGCAGCTCAACCCCGGCATGGCCGCCGAATACAAGCGCCGGCACGACGCGATCTGGCCGGAGCTCTCGGCCCTGCTCACGGGGGCCGGCATCCGCAACTATTCCATCCATCTCGACGCCGAGACCGACATCCTCTTCGCCTATCTCGAGCGGCGCGAGGACCACACCATGGACGCCCTGCCGTCCGAGCCGGTGATGCGGCGCTGGTGGGACCACATGCGCGACATCATGGCCTACAATGCCGACGGCACGCCCGCCGCCGTGCCGCTCGCCGAGATGTTCCACATGGACTGACGGACGGAGAAGGGGCGACGAAAGCCTTCCCCACGAAGCTGGGGAAGGTGGCCTTGCGCAGCAAGGCCGGATGGGGTGTGGTCCGCAGGTCGACACCCCCTGACGGGTTGCACGGCCGTGATGCAAGCCGAACACGGGCACCGACTTGCCCGCCGCACCCCATCCGACCCGACTTCGTCGGGCCACCTTCCCCAGCTTCGTGGGGAAGGCTTTGACCGGAACGCCCGCAACGCAGGTTCCCCCATGCCCGTCACCGCCGTTCTCGATGTCGGCAAGACCAACGTCAAGCTCGTCATCTTCGCAGGGGCGCGCGTGCTCTGGCAGCGCTCCGTGCCCAACGCGCCGCTGCCCGGCCCGCCCTACCCCCATGCCGATGTCGAGCTGGTCTGGCGCTTCGCCCTCGAGGCGCTGCGCGAGGCCGCCGCGGCCTGTTCCGTCGACGCCCTGGTGGTGACCACGCACGGGGCGAGCGCCGCGCTGGTCGACGACGAGGGCCTGGTCCTGCCGGTCATGGACTATGAGTTCGCCGGCCTCGACGCCATGGAGCCGGACTACGCGCCCTTCCGCCCGCCCTTTGCGCAGACGCTGTCGCCGCCGATCTCCGGCGGCCTCAACTACGGCAAGCAGGTGTTCTACCAGGAGACCCGCCACCCGCAAGCCTTCGCCCGGGCCCGCCATCTCCTGATGTATCCGCAATATTATGCCTGGCGCTTCACCGGCATCGCCCGCAACGAGGTGACCTCGCTCGGCAGCCACGGCGACGCCTGGCTCCCCAGGGAGGGCCGCCCCTCCTCGCTGGTCGAGCGCCGCGGCTGGCAGCGGCTGCTGCCGCCGGTCGTTCCGGCCTTCTCGGTGATCGGGCCGGTGAAGCCGGAGATCGCGGCCGCCACGGGCCTGCGGCCGGACGTCCGGGTCTTCGCCGGCGCCCACGATTCCAACGCCTCGATCCTGCCGCACCTGCTCACCATCGAGCCGCCCTTCACCGTGGTCTCGACCGGCACCTGGGTGGTGATCATGGCGGTCGGCGCCTCCACGGACGGGCTCGATCCGAAGCGCGATTCCTATTCCAACGTCGACGTGCTCGGCCGCCCCCTGCCGACCGCCAAGTTCATGGGCGGGCGCGAATTCGCCGTGATCCTCGACGGCGCGCCGCCGCAGGCCGATGCCGAGGATCTCGCCGCCGTGCTGGCGGCGGGCGCGATGATCCTCCCCGCCTTCGTGCCGAACGGCGGGCCCTTCGAAGGGCGGCACGGCCGCATCGAGGGCACGCTGCCCGACCGGCCTGGGGCCCGGGCGGCAATCGCCACGCTCTATGCGGCGCTGGTCACCGACTTCCAGCTCGACGTGCTCGGCGCCGCGCGCGGACCGCTGCCGGTCGAGGGCAGCTTTGCCGCCAACCCGCTCTATTGCGCGGTGCTCGCGGCGCTTCGGCCGGGCCAGCCGGTGCTGCTGGCGCTCGACACCGCCGGCACGGCCTTCGGTGCCTCGCTGCTCGCCACCTGGCCGCAGGTTCCTGCCCGCCCGCCGCTGGCCGAGGCCGCGCCGCTGGCGGATGCGCAGGCGCTGCTGCGCTACCGCGCGCGCTGGCGGGCCGCCGTCGCCGGCGCCTGAGGGCGCAGCCCTCTTGCGCCGTCAGGCGCCACGCCGGTTGTCTTCTTTCCGGTGTGCCGCCTTCCACGCAAGAAAATGTCGCGGCTGCGCGGAATCGCCGCTTGTGGTCGTGGCGGAAATATGTCATGTCAGCCATCCGCGATAGGACAGGCTTGCTGTCCCATCGCGGATCGCGACCCTCCGAAGATGGCACCGAGGCCCGGACGGTTGCGCGGAAACTCTGTGCTCGCGTTTCAGCGCGATGCAGTGCAGCATAGAACGGCTTTAAGTGAACCGGCGTCGTCTGCGCGTCCCCGCTTCCGCGGCGGGATGATGGTGGACGGAGCCTGCTGACGAGAAGGGGTGGATCCATGGGCGCGATCACCAGGCTTGGGCGCGAGACGGTTTCGGCGGCAGCGATGCGCGCGGCGAAAACCGCCGACCGCGCCGTGGCCCGGGATCCCGGCCTGCCGGGGCCCCAAGGCCTCTACGACCCCGCGCGCGAGAAGGATTCCTGCGGCGTCGGCTTCATCGCCGACATGAAGAACCGCAAGAGCCACGCGATCATCACGCAGGCGCTGCAGATCCTGCACAATCTCGACCATCGCGGCGCCGTCGGCGCCGACCCCAAGGCCGGGGACGGCTGCGGCATGCTGGTGCAGATCCCGCACGCCTTCCTCAGCGAGGAATGCGGCAAGCTCGGCTTTGCCCTGCCCGAGCCCGGCCACTACGCCGTCGGCTTCTTCTTCCTGCCGCGCAGCGAGGAAGGCCGCAGCCATGTCATGCGGGTGATCGAGAAGGTCGTCGCCGACGAGGGCCAGGAGTTCCTCGGCTGGCGCGCCGTGCCGGTCGACAATGCTGGCCTCGGCGAGAGCGTGCTGCCGACCGAGCCGGTGCACATGCAGGCCTTCATCGGCCGCCATGCCAGCCTCGCCGACCAGGACGATTTCGAGCGCCGCCTGTTCATCATCCGCAAGGTGATCTCCAACACCGTCTACAACGACGTGGCGCGGCGGCCGGTGACGGCCGGGTTCTACCCCGCCTCGATGTCGAGCCGCACCGTCACCTACAAGGGCATGCTGCTCGCCACCCAGCTCGGCGACTATTTCAAGGACCTGGCGGACCCGCGCTTCGAGAGCGCGCTGGCCCTGGTGCACCAGCGCTTCTCCACCAACACCTTCCCGTCCTGGACGCTGGCCCATCCCTACCGCATGGTCGCCCATAACGGTGAGATCAACACCCTGCGCGGCAACGTCAACTGGATGGCGGCGCGCCAGGCTTCGGTCGATTCGGACCTGTTCGAGAACGATATCGGCAAGCTCTGGCCCATCTCCTACGAGGGCCAGTCCGACACAGCCTGCTTCGACAACGCCCTCGAGTTCCTGGTGCAGGGCGGCTATTCGCTCGCCCATGCCATGATGATGCTGATCCCCGAGGCCTGGGCGGGCAACCCGCTGATGTCCGAGGACCGGCGCGCCTTCTACGAATACCACGCCGCGCTGATGGAGCCCTGGGACGGGCCGGCGGCGGTCGTCTTCACCGACGGGCGCCAGATCGGCGCCACGCTCGACCGCAACGGCCTCAGGCCGGCGCGCTACCTCGTCACCAAGGACGGGCTGGTGGTGCTCGCCTCCGAGTTCGGCGTGCTGCCGATCCCGGAGAGCGAGATCGTGCAGAAGTGGCGGCTGCAGCCCGGCAAGATGCTGCTGATCGACCTGGAGGAGGGCCGCATCATCTCCGACGACGAGATGAAGGCGACGCTGGCCACGGCCCATCCCTATCGCGACTGGCTGAAGCGCACCCAGATCGTGCTGGAGGACCTGCCGCCGGTGGAGGCGCGCGCCTCGCGCACCGATGTGTCGCTGCTCGATCGCCAGCAGGCCTTCGGCTACACCCAGGAGGACATCAAGATCCTCTTGCCGCCGATGGCCACCACCGGCCAGGAGGCGACCGGCTCCATGGGCACGGACACGCCGATCTCGGCGCTCTCCGACAAGTCCAAGCTGCTCTACACCTACTTCAAGCAGAACTTCGCCCAGGTCACCAACCCGCCGATCGACCCGATCCGCGAGGAGCTGGTGATGAGCCTGGTGTCCTTCATCGGGCCGCGGCCGAACATCCTCGACCTGGAAGGCACCTCGCGCAAGAAGCGCCTGGAGGTGCGCCAGCCGATCCTCACCAACGAGGATCTGGAGAAGATCCGCTGCATCGGCCATATCGAGGAGCGCTTCGACACCAAGACGCTCGACATGACCTATCCCGCCGTCCAGGGCGCGGACGGCATGCGCGGCGCGCTCGACCGCCTGTGCGAGCGGGCCGAGGCGGCGGTGCATGGCGGCTACAACATCATCATCCTGTCCGACCGCCAGACCGGGCCGGACCGCATCCCGATCCCGGCGCTGCTGGCGACGGCGGCCGTGCACCATCACCTCATCCGCAAGGGCCTGCGCACCGCCGCCGGCCTGGTGGTCGAGACCGGCGAGGCGCGCGAGATCCATCATTTCTGCTGCCTGGCCGGCTACGGCGCCGAGGCGATCAACCCCTATCTCGCCTTCGAGACCCTCGCCGACCTGCACGCCTCGCTCGAGTTCCCCGAGGAGGTGGACGAGCACGAGGTGGTCAAGCGCTACATCAAGTCGATCGGCAAGGGCATCCTCAAGGTGATGTCCAAGATGGGCATCTCCACCTACCAGTCCTATTGCGGCGCCCAGATCTTCGACGCGGTCGGCCTGTCCTCGGCCTTCGTCGAGGAGTTCTTCTTCGGCACCGCCACCATGATCGAGGGCGTCGGCCTCGTCGAGATCGCCGCCGAGACCGTGTCCCGCCACAAGGACGCCTTCGGCGACGCGCCGGTCTACCGGACCACCCTCGACGTCGGCGGCGAGTATGCCTACCGCATGCGCGGCGAGGACCATGCCTGGACGCCCGACAGCGTCGCTACGCTGCAGCATGCCGTGCGCCACAACGCGCAGGACCGCTACCGCGCCTATGCCGCCGGGGTGAACGAGCAGGCCGGCCGGCTGCAGACCATCCGCGGCCTGTTCCGCATCAAGACGGCGCAGGAGCGTGGGCACGCGCCGGTGCCGCTCGACCAGGTCGAGCCCGCCGCCGACATCGTCCGGCGCTTCGTCACCGGCGCCATGTCCTTCGGCTCGATCTCGCGCGAGGCGCACGAGACGCTGGCCATCGCCATGAACCAGATCGGCGGCAAGTCCAACACCGGCGAGGGCGGCGAGGAGGCCGAGCGCTTCAAGCCGATGGCCAACGGCCGCTCCAAGCGCTCGGCCATCAAGCAGGTGGCGTCCGGCCGCTTCGGCGTCACGGCCGAATATCTCGTCAACGCCGACGTGATGCAGATCAAGGTGGCGCAGGGCGCCAAGCCCGGCGAGGGCGGCCAGCTCCCCGGCCACAAGGTCGACGCGGTCATCGCCAAGGTGCGCCATTCCACCCCCGGCGTCGGCCTGATCTCGCCGCCGCCGCACCACGACATCTATTCGATCGAGGATCTGGCGCAGCTGATCTTCGATTTGAAGAACGTCAACCCGAAGGCCGACGTCTCGGTCAAGCTGGTCTCGGAGGTCGGCGTCGGCACCGTCGCCGCCGGCGTTGCCAAGGCGCGCGCCGACCATATCACCGTGTCGGGCTTCGAGGGCGGCACCGGCGCCTCGCCGCTGACCTCGATCAAGCATGCCGGCTCCCCCTGGGAGATCGGCTTGGCCGAGACGCAGCAGACGCTGGTGCTCAACCGCCTGCGCAGCAGAGTCGGCCTGCAGGTCGACGGCGGCCTGCGCACCGGGCGCGACGTCGTCATCGGCGCGCTGCTCGGAGCCGACGAGTTCGGCTTCTCCACCGCCCCGCTGATCGCGGCCGGCTGCATCATGATGCGCAAGTGCCACCTCAACACCTGCCCGGTCGGCGTCGCCACCCAGGACCCGGTCTTGAGGAAGCGCTTCAAGGGCACGCCCGAGCACGTCATCAACTTCTTCTTCTTCGTCGCCGAGGAAGTGCGCGAGCTGATGGCCGAGATGGGCTTCGCCAGGGTCGAGGACATGATCGGCCGGTCCGAGCTGCTCGACAAGCGCGAGGCCATCGACCATTGGAAGGCCAAGGGGCTCGACTTCACCCGCATCTTCCACAAGGCCGACATGCCGGCCTCGGTCGGCACCCGCCACACCGAGAGCCAGCACCATCCGATCGACACCGTGCTCGACCGCCGGCTGATCGCCGAGGCGGCGCCGGCGCTCGACTATGGCCGGCCGGTCGAGATCGCGGCCGGGATCACCAATGTCGACCGCACCGCCGGGGCCATGCTCTCGGGCGAGGTCGCCATGCGCTACGGCCATGAGGGCCTGCCGGAGGGCACCGTCAAGGTGACGCTGACCGGCACCGCCGGCCAGAGCTTCGGCGCCTTCCTCGCCGCCGGCGTCGAGATGACCCTGGTCGGCCAGGCCAACGACTATGTCGGCAAGGGCCTGTCGGGCGGCCGCCTGGTGATCAGGCCGAGCCCGGACAGCCTCGCCGTGCCGGAAAAGTCGATCATCGTCGGCAACACCGTGCTGTACGGCGCCATCGCGGGCGAATGCTATTTCCGCGGCGTCGCCGGCGAGCGCTTCGCCGTGCGCAATTCCGGCGCCGTCGCCGTGGTGGAAGGCACCGGCGACCATGGCTGCGAATACATGACCGGCGGCGTCGTGGTGGTGCTCGGCCAGACCGGGCGCAACTTCGCCGCCGGCATGTCGGGCGGCGTCGCCTATGTCTTCGACGAGGACCAGAGCTTCAAGAAGCGCTGCAACCTCTCCATGGTCGACCTGGAGCCGGTGGAGGAGGAGGAGGACCTGATGGAGCGCCTCCACCACCATGGCGGCGACCTGGAGTTCAAGGGCCGCATCGACGTCACCGACATGGGCCGCCACGACGAGGAGCGCCTGCGCCAGATGATCGAGAACCATCTGCGCTACACCGGCTCGACCGTCGCCAGGACCATGCTGGAGGACTGGGCGAACTATCGCACCCGTTTCGTCAAGGTGATGCCGGTGGAGTACCGCCGCGCCCTGCGCGAGATGGAGAAGATGCGCACGCTGATGGCGGCGGAGTGACCTGGGGTCCCGGCCGTGCCGGGACCGCACCTCGAACAAGGCGTCGCCGTGCTGCGGCGGTCCCGGACCGGCGGCCAGCGCGGGCTCCGGCCGGGATGACGAGTGGGATCTGACGAATGGGCAAGGCGACAGGGTTTCTCGAGATCGACCGGCAGGAGCAGAAGTACCTGCCGGCCTCCGATCGCATCCGCAATTTCCGCGAGTTCACGCTGCCGCTCGACGACAAGGACGTGGCCAAGCAGGCGGCGCGCTGCATGGATTGCGGCATTCCGTTCTGCCATGGGCCGACAGGCTGCCCCGTCCACAACCAGATCCCCGACTGGAACGAGCTGGTCTATCAGGAGGACTGGGAGACCGCGGCCCGGAACCTGCATTCCACCAACAATTTCCCCGAGTTCACCGGCCGCATCTGCCCGGCGCCCTGTGAGGAGGCCTGCACCCTCAACCTCGAGGACGTGCCGGTGACGATCAAGACCATCGAGCAGTCGATCGCCGACAAGGCCTGGGCCATGGGCTGGATCAAGCCCGAGCCGGCCGCCCGCAAGACCGGCCGGAGCGTCGGCATCGTCGGCTCCGGCCCGGCAGGCCTGGCCGCGGCCCAGCAGCTCGCCCGCGCCGGCCACGAGGTGCATGTCTACGAGCGCGAGCCCAAGGCCGGCGGCCTGCTGCGCTACGGCATCCCCGACTTCAAGATGGAGAAGCACCATATCGAGCGCCGCGTGCGCCAGATGGAGGCCGAGGGCGTCGTCTTCCATTACGGCGTCCATGTCGGCGCCGGCACGCCCTTCGCCGAGCTGGCCGCCCGGCACGACGCCATGCTGATGGCCGGGGGCGCCGAGACCCCGCGCGACCCGGCCCTGCCCGGCACGGAGCTCTCCGGCGTCTACTACGCCATGCCCTATCTCGTGCAGCAGAACCGCCGCGTCGGTGGCGAGGATGTCGGCGACGAAGCCCCGATCCTCACCACCGGCAAGCATGTCGTGGTGATCGGCGGCGGCGACACCGCCTCCGACTGCGTCGGCACCTCCTTCCGCCAGGGCGCGATCTCGGTCACGCAGCTCGACATCCGGCCGAAGCCGCCGGCCAAGGAGAACAAGCTGGCGGTCTGGCCGTATTGGCCGACCAAGATGCGCACCTCCTCCTCCCAGGCCGAGGGCGCCGAGCGCGAGTTCCAGGTGGCAACGCTCGGCATGGCAGGCAAGAACGGCCGAGTCATCGGCGTCACCGTCGCCGAGGTCGACCTGAAGCGTGCGCCGATCGCCGGCACCGAGCGGGTGCTGCGCGCCGACATCGTCTTCATCGCCCTCGGCTTCTCCGGTCCGGTCAGGCCCGGCATGCTGGAGCAGTCCGGCGTCCTGCTGGACCGGCGCGGCAACGTCCAGGCCGACGAGACCTCCTATCGCACCTCCAACGAGAAGATCTTCGCCGCCGGCGACATGCGCCGCGGCCAGTCCCTGGTGGTCTGGGCCATCCGCGAAGGCCGCCAGGCCGCCCGGGCCATCGACGAGGCGCTGATGGGGGCGACGACGCTGCCGGTTTAGGGCAGAGGCCTCGCGCGAACGCGCGAGGTCGGGACCCGAGGCGGGTTGCAGGATCTGCAACCGCACGAGGATCCCGACAAACGCCGACGAAGTCCCGCGTCAGCGCCTTGATCTGTCCTGGAAGTCCGGCGCGTCGCTATCCGCGGCCGGCGCAGCCCATCGGGCGCGAACGTCTGCGCGGCTCTCAATTGGTCGGGCGAACGCATTGGAACGAGCTGATCTGATCGTTCCAGGCATCCCCGGCTTGAAATGTATAGCCGCCCGGGCCGAGTTCGAGCATCGGCCCCTGGAAGTTCGCATCACGATAGAAGCGCCAGACGCCGGAATGGATCTTGATGGAGGAGATCTGATCGTTCCAGCGCGGGCCCACGAAGCTGACGTAAGGGGCGAGGCGCAAGGCCGCACCTTCGAAATGCCAGTCCCAGTAGGCGGTGCCGGAACAGCCTCGCGCCTGGGCTTGCCCACAGGTCAATCCGAGAGCAGCGAAGATCAGCGGCGTCACGCATGAGCGAAGGGCCTTGTGCATTCGGAGCCTCTCGTATGGCCGGGGGTCAGGAATGGACTTCCCCATCGTGCCGCGGATGGACCGGCACGCGGTCGTTCTCGTCGTTCACCTGGAGGCGGTGGTCGGCGCAGAAAAAAAGACCGTGTTGTCGATGACCGGCGCCAGCCGCCGGGCTGCCACAGCGGGCAGCGCCGGAAGGCACGCAGGGCCGACGATCATCAGGAATGAAGGCAGAGACCAGGCGGCGGATCGTTTGCGCCCCGCCTCAGGGACGTCTTCATGACGCTACGAAGGCACCGTGGCCAAATCTTGGCTGGTGGCGCCGAGGTGTATCCTCCGGAACACCGGACGGTCGCGACCGGGAGCTGGAGTGCCGGCGGGCGTCGTATCGGGACATCTGCCGCCACCTCGACGTCTCGGCAATTCCTGTCACGTCCCGGTTGCGACCGAACGCGATATGACGCAGGGTACGCGGCTTCACGTGATGAGGCGCAAATGAAGACAATCGCAATCATGGCGGCAATTGTTGCATCTTGCGCGATGAGCGCCGAAGCAGCACCAAGGAAATACAAGGTTGGGCAGGTCTGGGAATATCGGGCTCGTGATCAAGACAAAGGGTCATTGCTGAAGATCAGGCGAATCGATGCTGATATAGTATCAGCGAAGATTGGTTTTATTTATCACATCAGCATTGTCGGCATTACTTGGGCCGATGAACGCATCCCGCCGACCCTCGCGCACGCTCCGCTGTCCGGGCCGGCACTGGACGCCAGCGTGACCCGCCTCAGCACCCAGTCGCCGGATTTTCCGTCCGCGACCGAAGGCATTGCGGCGTGGAAAAGGGCCAAGGGCGGTGTCTGGACCGTGCCGGTCGCGGACGTGGTCGACGCCGTCGATCGGACGCAGAAGCCCTGACGCGCCTATAGGTGTGAAGCGAGGACTGCCGGTGATCGGCCTTCACGCAGCCATCGTGCCATCGATTGTGCATTGAAGATCTGGTCGAGAACCATGTGCGCCGCTCCCACCAGGCCCATCTCGTTCACATCCTGCGTCGCGGGAACCACGGCGAGGTCGCGGCTGACGAAAGGCAGTGACTGCCGGTAGAGCTCGGTCTTGAGCGCCGCGAGGAAGAGGTTGCTCGTGGCGGCAAGTGACCCGCCCACCAGAATGGCGCTCGGGTTGAACAGGTTGACCGCCGAAGCGAGCGTCAGGCCGATGCGGCGTCCTGCCTCGGTCAGGAGCGACACCGCGACCGCGTCGCCCTCGCGTGCCGCCTCGCCGAGATCGGCGACGCACAGCCCGCCATTGTCCCGGATCCTTTCCATCAGCCGCGCGCTCTCGCCGGCTCGGGCGCGCATAGTGGCCTTGTGGATCAAAGCCTCGCCGCCGACGGCCGCCTCCAGGCAACCGCGTCGGCCGCAGCGGCAGAGGTCGTCGGCGCCCTCGCTGTGGATATGGCCGATATTGCCCGCCGCGCCCTGCGCCCCGCGATAGACCTTACCGTCGACGACCGTGGCCGCCCCGAGCACCAGGTCAGCGAACATGTACAGGAAATCGCCCTTGATGCCGGTCCTGTCGACCCGCAATTCGCCCAGGGCGAGCATGTTGTCGTCCGTATCGACCCAGGTCTGCGCACCGAACGCAGGGCTCAGATCGCGCCGCGGATGATAGCTGGTCCAGCTCGTCGGCAGAGAGGGCGAGTCGAGCAGCGTCGCTTCATCGAAGCTGATATGGGCGGGCAGGCCGACGCCAATGCCCCAGATATCTGCTTGTGGCCGCAGACGATTCCAGATCGCCTTGATCTCGCCCATCAGAGCGCTTGGGCCCTCCGCGAACGAGCAGGCCACGCATTCGCTGGCGAGAACGTGGCCGGAGAGATCCGCGACGCCTGCAACGAAGCCGCCGAGACTGCCATAGGCGACGAGGAGCGCTCCGGCTTCGGCCCGGATCTGCAATTCCCGGGCGGCACGGCCGCCATTCGCCTGCGCCAGCCTTCCCTCGGCGATAAGTCCGCGATCGAGCAACAGATTCACGCGCTCGGCGACGATGCCGCGGCCGAGGCCCGAGGCCTGCTGCAGCGCCGGACGTGCGACCGCCTGGCCGGAGCGGATCAGCTCCAGGATCAGGCTCAGCGAATCGAATGCGTCGACCATCGGAGTGCTCTTTCAACCCGGGCCAAGTTTGTCGCGGCGAGGGGCCGGGCCGCAATCGGCGAGCGACAGGAACTTGCGCGACATCGCCACTGTTGCACTTCAGCATTAAATATGCAAAAGTCAGCATAATAAATGCAGAACCGAGCAGGGTTGCTCGCAGCTCAAGGGAGGATGCAGGTGACGAAGCGATTGGTGAGCGCGGGCGTGTCGCGCCGGACGGCAATCCTGGGTGTGGGCGCCCTGGCGCTGCCCCTCGCGGGGATCGTGTCGAGGTCGCATGCCCAATCCACGCCGCGGACGATAAAGATCGCCTTCAGCATCGACGTGCTGGACCAGACGCAGAATGTCGGGCTCGCCGCCATGAAGGCGCGCGTCGACGAGATCAGCAAGAGCGGCAGGGGCATTGCCGTCGAGCTCGACGTCTATGACGCGCAGAGCAGCGTCAACAAGCAATTGTCCGACGTGCAGACGGCACTCATCAAGCAGCCCGACGTGCTGATCCTCAGTGCCGTCGATGCCAAGGGCTCGCTGCCCGCGGCCCGGGCCGCCAAGGACGCAGGCGTCAAGATTATCGACAAGCGTCCCTCCAGTCCGGAGCCCGCGATAGCCGACGTCGCTTTCTTTTCCAACGACGAGGCGCGCTATTCGAAGGCCACCACCGACTGGCTGCGCGCCTACTTGCAGAAGAACCCGGGCGCCGTGCTCAAGGTCGGCCTCATCTATGGCGCACCTGCGCAGACCGCCCAGCTGCTGCGGTGCGATGCCATCAAGGATCTCGCCAAGGAGATGCCCGACCGCATGCGGATCGTGGCATCCGGCTACGGCAACTGGCTGACCGCGACGGCGCAGAACCTCACGCAGGACTGGCTGCAGGCGCATCCCGACATGAACCACGTCGCCGCGGCCAATGACATCATGGCGATGGGCGCCGCCAACGCCTTGGCCGCCGGGGGCAGGAGCAAGGACGTGCAGGTGAGCGGCTATGATCTCACCAGCGAGGGCCTGCAGCGGATCAGGAATGGCCAGCAGGCGCTCGATGTCGGCGTGACGCTGCAGGGCAACGCCCAGGTGATCGATGTCGCCGTCGGCCTCGTCCTGGGCACGTTCAAGGACAAGAGCTACTACATCAACCCGGTCTACGCGGTCGACGCCTCGAACGTGAACACTTACGCCGAGAAGGCATGATCCGGCTCGATCCCGCCCCAATGTCGATGGTTCAGCGATGACTCGATCCACATGGCCACCGGGCGGCATGTCCGCTGCCTGGCGCCGCCTCCTGCTGCTCAACAAGGCCGTGCTGTTCGCGGTTGTGCTGGCGACCGTGCTGTCCTTCGCCTCTCCGTATTTCTTCACCCGGCCGAATACCCTGGCGCTGCTTGAGCAGAGCGTCGTCATGGCCATCGTGGCGCTGGGCTACACCCTGATTCTGGCGATGGGCGAGATCGACCTGTCGCTGGGCGGCATCATCGCGCTCGCCGGCTTCGTCATGGCCAAGCTCATGGCCGAGGCCGGCCTCCCCTATGAGCTCGCCATCCCCGCGGGCCTTGCCATGGGCGCGCTCTGCGGCGGACTCAACGCCACGCTGGTTTCGACATTCGACCTGCCGCCCTTCATCGTGACGCTGGCAACCGGCGCGCTTTTCACGGGCGTGCTCTACATCATCTCCAATCTCGTGCCGATCTCCGATCTCCCGGCCGATTTCATCGCCATCGGCCAGGCGCGATGGGCAGGCGTGCCGCTCCCTGTCGTGATCGTCGTGCCGATCGTCATCGGCTTCTATCTGCTGGCGAGCCAGTCGGTGTTCGGCCAGCACGTCATCGCCCAGGGCGGCAATCCCGAGGCCGTGCGCGTCGCCGGCATCAACATCAGGCTGCTGCGGCTGAAGGTCTATGCATTGGCAGGCGCGTGCTACGGGGTCGGCGCCGTCTTGCTGACGGCGCGATCGGCCTCGGCTCAGATTGCCGCAGGATCAGACCTCCTCTTGGTGGTGATCACCGCGGTCGTCATCGGCGGCACCCCGCTGCTCGGCGGCAAGGCCAACATGGTGGGCACCGTGTTCGGATGCCTGATCATCGGCATGATCAACAACGGCCTCAATCTCCTGGGCATGAACGCCAACTACCAGATCGTGATGCAGGGATTGCTCATCCTCTTCGCGCTGCTGGTCGATGTGCAGTCGGCTAAGATCCTGCTCGGCCTCGATCGCCGGCGCCTGCAGCGTCTGCGGCGGGAGGGGCGGCTGTGATCGGCGCAAATCCCCTCATCGAGATGGTCTCGATCAGCAAGTCCTTCGGCGGCGTGCAGGCGGTCGACGATGTGTCGCTCCAGGTGTTCCCCGGCCAGGTCGTCGGCCTTCTCGGCCATAACGGCGCCGGCAAATCGACCCTCATCAAGATTCTCGCCGGCGCCTATCGCGCCGACAACGGCATCATCCGCGTCGATGGCCAGCCGATCCGCATCGCCAACCCCAACGACGCGCGGGCGCACGGCATCGAGACCATCTACCAGAACCTCGCGCTGGCCGATAATCTCGATGCTGCCGGCAACCTGTTTCTCGGCAGGGAGAAGCGCTGGCTGGGCGTCTTCGCCGATCGCCGCCGGATGCGGGCAGAGACCGCCCACATCTGCAGCCAGATCAACCCCCGCTTCACCAATTTGACGGTGCCTGTCCGCAACCTTTCGGGCGGGCAGCGCCAGTCGATTGCCATCGCGCGAGCCCTCTATTTCAACGCCAAGCTGCTGATCATGGACGAGCCGACCGCCGCTCTGGGCCCTGGCGAGACGCGGCAGGTCAAGGAGCTGATCCAGACGCTCAAGGCGCGCGGCGTCGGCGTGCTCCTCATCAGCCACGACATCGAAGATGTTTTTGAGGTCGCCGACGAACTGGTGGTCATGGCGGGCGGCCGCGTGGTCGGCCGGCGCAAGACCCATGAGGCGACGCGCAATGAAATTCTCTCCCTGATCATTCTCGGCAGTCAGGGCGAGGCACCCGTGCCGTAGACGCGCCGCCGCCACCAGACGCAGCGTTCTAGTATTGGAGTGACCGATGCCCGCCGGCTCGACCTATTGTATTGCCCGAGGAATGCTTCGGGGGCCGATAAGGAACGTGCGCTCCGCCGATGCGGAAGGCGGGAACTACGTCGCCTTCGACATCGGCAACCAGTTCCTCCATCCGAACCATCCGCTGGGATGGATCCGCAGGCTCGAGATCGACATCGACGGGGAAACCGTCCCGGCGGTGGGTTCTTTCTTCGTCCTGCGCCGCCAGTGGTTTCCCCTGACTCATCTGCGCACCATCACCGACGTCTGGTGGCATATGGGCGAGACCGCCACCCTCAACCTGAGCCGTCCGCCGATTGCCCCGGGGCGGCGCGTCATTGCCTGCCGGTTCTTCGTTTCGCTCTTCGTCAACACCCCGAAAATCGACCTCGACGACCTCTGGCCATCGCTGACCCAGAACATTTCCGCCGAACTCATCTGTGAAGGCTAGAGCGAAGACATGTTGGATTCTCTGGCGCTGAGCGTCTGGTCGCTGCAGCAGCTGACCCTTGAGCGCGGCGTTCCGCTCGGCACGCTCCTCGACGTCATCGTCGATCTCGGCGTATCGCAGATCGAGCTGAACGAAGACTATGTGCGGCTGCCCGAATATCGGCATCTGGCTGGTATGCGCCGCCTGCGCGCCGAGCTCGAGAGTCGTGGCCTGAAGCTCCTGTCGACGTGGTTCTACACGGACTTTCTCGGCACGGTACGGATTTCCTCCCGGCCGGCCCTGGTCGAGCAGTTGCGCGAATACCTGCTGACGGCGGCCGAGCTCGGCGCCGAGCAGCTGACCCTTCCGCTCGGCGACGGGTTCGATGGCATCGATGTGGACAAAGGGCGGGCAACCCTGAACGAGATTCTCGTCGAGGTGCTGCCGCTGGCCGAGGCCACGGGCGTGCGCATCGGCATCGAGACCGGCCGGTCCGAGGGGACCTTTCATACGCCCGGCGCCGTGCTGCGGCTCGTCGAGAGCTTTGCTTCACCGAGCCTCAGAATGGTGCCCGACTTCGAGGCCTGGCGGGTCTCGACCTCGGATCTGCCCTTGATGCATGTCGAGACCCAGGCGGCCTCGTCCGAGCCGGCGCCGGTTTCGCTTTTCCGCGCCTGCCTGCCCTATGCGCCGATTGTCCATGCCAAGCTGCTGCGCCTCGACGAGAACGGCGATGAGCCGCACTTCCCGCTGCGCGAGCTGATGGCGGCGATCGTCGAGAGTCCAATCCGGCACATCCTGGAAGTCGAGTACGAAGGCTGGATTCCCGATGTCGATCCACATCTGGATTGCATCGAACAGACCCGGCAGTGCTTGTCCTTGCTTCGCCGCATGGCGAGCCATGCCATTCCCGCCACATCGCTCAGCGCAGCAACGGGCGAGCGCGGCGTCTTGACCGAATAGGCCTCCGGGTTCGAGCGCGATGCGCCCGCTCGCGAGCCGCCGGGCGGGGGGCGGACTGTTGCCGGATACCGGACCGCGTCGAGCGACGGCGTGCGGCCGAGAGCATCGGCCGCACGCTCGGCAACGAGGCGTGCCAGGACAAGGTGGGTCCGATCACTGGCCGGAGCTTGCGATGCGGCAAGTCGCGGCCGGAGGACGACGACGTGACGTAGATCGCGGCGTCATATGCTCAATCTGCCCCTATGTGCCGTCACCGGACTTCTTATGCACCTGGCTCGGCAAGCGGCCTGCTTCAAAATCCCGGATGTAGTGCTCGATTGTCAGCGCCGTGCCCAGAAAATGCACCTCACCGGTGCGACGGTCCACGAGGATCGGCGAATTGCCGACCAGTTGATCCTCGAAGCGGCCGCTGCGCAGGTACTTGCTGCTTTGGTAGTTGAAAACGAAGCATGTTGGCTTCTCGATGATTGCATCGTCAAATATGACGTAGCTAAACTCGGGATCTTGTGGTGGTCTCTGTAATACCTCGTTTGCCATTTCCAGAGCTTCTGTCAAGCTTAAGTAATTATTGACCATCAATCGCTCCCGACCCCACTACAGAAGTGCCGCCGCCATAGCCTTTGTCTCCGATCGCCACCCGCAGCCTGCTGGATAGGCGATCGAATGTCGTGGTCATAAGCCCCTGAGGGAATCAGTCGCGTTCGCTCGTCCGATCTGTAAGGACATGGACACGTCACGCCGGAGGCCGACGGTGCTCGCCGCAAAGGAAAGCCACTGGCGAACCGCCCGCCCCAGGCATCGCCCAATGCCGCGATCGCGGTCGACTCGAGGATCCCGAGCTCCCCCATCGGCTCTCGCACGAGCAAGTTCGCGGGATCAACAAGCGCTCATCGCGGCAACGGTCTCCTGTCAGAGAGGCCGAACCTGGCTCGGAATGCCGCGTCTTCTGTAACATTGACCGGCAGAACGAAGTCCGGAATTCCGGGGGCATGCACCGCTTCCATCTGCTTCATGGCCTCTGTCGGCGGGGTTGCGCACACCACTTCTGCCGACAATTCGCAATCGGCCACGCTCGGATAGGCTTTCGCAAACTGACCTGAGACAACGAACAGAAGATAGGCGGACAACTTTCGCCGGAGCGCGCTCTCGCGCTCGGCATCATCGGCGATGTCCCCATTGTCGTAAATCACCAATCCGACACGTGACGAGACGCCCGGCAACCGTGTAATGAGGTCGATAGAGGTGAAATCGGACAAGCTCATCGTTACCTCCTACAATGAACTCATCTGCCCTGTCAGTCCAGATTGTATTCGTTTCTCGATCTCCTCAAGCGGGAATTACGGTGATGCTGCATTTTATTGGCGCAAGCTGGGACTGGCGGTCTGGGCGATCCGCTGGAGCCGCCCAGGCCGACGACGCGAAACTGCCGGCATAGGGCGAGTCGGGTCCGGCGGCCCGGATGGGCGCGCCGCGTGCTGGGGCCCGACGGCCTGCGCCGAAGGACGCCGGTGGGTGTTTCACGACATCGGCCGGAGGCGCGCGGCGCCTTCATGCCGATGCGTTCGGGCCTGAACCCATTGGGGCGCGGAGCTGTCAGGCGACCGCCCTTTCTGCAGAGGCAAATCTCCTCGCCGGCCGGCCGGACTCCCTATTTGCCCTCTTCGTACTTGGGCAGGTATCGCGCAAAGAAGGGATCTTTCTCCGTCAGCAATGTCTTGCCGACCAACTTGAGAACCGTCACCTCGGCTATGGGGCTCGGCTCCTCGCCGTCGAACATGGTGCAGAGCCCATAGGAGGCTGGAAATTCCTCGCCGACGAGACGGAAGAAATTTTGCATCTTTTCGAGTATGTTGTCTGGCGTCTTATGGTGCATCCAATTGACGAACGAAAGGACATCGTCATCGAGTTCACGAAACGTCAATTTGTCCGACCATCCGCACGTCTTGTCACAGAAATTACTTATTTTCTCCATGATAATTCCCATTCTCTCGCCGTTGTGAAAGATTGGATACTTAGAGTCATAGAGATATTCTTCTTCATCGGACATATACTCGTGTCCAAATTTATCTCCGACGGTGGCGACGATCCAAAAATTGATGACGCTCATGGTTCCATCTCTTGATTTGTGGCCGTGTGGTGTAATGACGTGTATCAGAACGATGTATGTTATATAGGTCTATTAAACTTCAAAATGGAACATCATCTATCTTTGCAGTGATTCCATATTCATTTTCATATTGTCTAATAATCCTCATTGTTTCATCGGAAAATCCATCATTGCTGTGAAAATAAGGTATTCTACCTGTCGCAAGAGCTACCTCAAATGTTGTTCTCGCTTGCCTTCTCATAGCTTTCTTCAGTTTGAAAGCGAGCTTAGTTTGAGCGATATATATGTCGCTGATGGTGTCAAGTTCCCTCGGCGAGCCTCCCTTGAGAAGAATGTTATCGAAAGCCGAGTTTGGCACACCACCGATTCGCTTTGCGAGCAAAATATCGTTGGGACTGGGGCTCCCCGATTTGACCGGGACAATACGACCGGGATTCCTGACTTCATCCAGGCTGATGAACTTAAATTTGTGGACACGATTGTTGAACGCCTCGTCAATTGCTAGGCTGAAAGCGGACTGACGCGAATGACCGGCCTGCTCGAATTTTCGTATTACCTCTTCATTGGGACGTAACGGTGCTCCCCGTTTGAACTGCGGGTAGCGGACGGGATCTTCGAAATCCGGAATGGGAGAGATTTTGGACGTTATCGGACCATCGACGTCGTCTTTCGATGGGGGACGGGGAGGCGGCTCCGGGGGGACGGATTCAATTTTGGCGCTGCCGTGCCCCATTGCTTTAGGATTCGGCTCCAGCACGGACTGCATCGCCTTCGCGGCACTGCGACCCGATCGAAGCAGCGCCGGAGCCTCGAGGACGATGCCGCCGAGCACCGTGCCGACGAGGTCGTAGTGATAGCGATAGGCCTTGCTGATGAAGTCGTCCTGGAGGGTCCTGCCGTCCTCCATCAGCTGAATGAAGTCGGCGCCGGAGAGGGGCTGGCCTTTGTTGACCTGCAGGCGGGTCGCGAGATCGCCGGCGAGAGCCTTGTAGGCCGCGAGGCTGCCCCGCACCGGAATGCGCTTGAGTTCGTTCTGGAGATAGTCGACCGCGTCCAAGCTGCCCGTGACGGCAGCGAAGGCGATGGCCGCGGCATAGGCGTCCGCAAGGCTCTCCTGGAATTCGGGCGGCTGGCCGAGAGCCCGGCCTCCGCCCTGCCAGAAGGCGGGCTCGTAATGGGCCCTCATGTCTTCGAGGGAGTGGTCGATCTTGGAGTAAACCTCCCCCGAGAGCTTCCAGCGGGCGGCCTTCAGCTGGCCGGCGAACGCGGATGGATCGAACCCGCCGGGCCGGGCGAAGCCGAAGTTGGAGGGAGAGCCTCGGTCGAGCGGCTCGGGGATCGGCCCGGACAGCGGATCTCCATCCGGCGCCTGGGCGTTGGCCGGAGGCTGGGCGTGCGGCGCCGCGCCCCGAGGGACGGCGGGTGCGACGGGCGCGCGGCTGACGAGGCTGTCCTGAAACCGCTGCCCCCGGTCGACCAGGTCGGCGAGCTCGCCCTCGGAAAGCGAGGCGCCGGGATTGGCCTGGATCTGTCGGCGGAGCTCACCGTCGAGGCCGCGATAGGCGGCGAGACCGTTGTTCACGCTCATGCCGGGGAGGCCGGCTTCGAAGCGGTCGAGCGCCTCCGTGGTGCCGGTCAGCGCGCTGCCGATGAGCGCGGCGGCGTAGCCTGTCGCAGCCGCCTGGTGGAATCCGACGCTCTGGCCTTGCGCAAAAGCGCCACCCTGGTCAGCGGTCGGATCGTAGAGGGAGCGGATCTCGGCCTGCGCTCGGTCGATGACGGCAAGAATCCTTGCCCTGAACCGCTTCGGGGCGGCGCGCGCTTCGGCGACGAGCGCGGGGAAATCGAGACCGGCCGGCGCGTGGAAGCCGATTCCGGCAGGCTTGTTTGGGTCGGCCTTCGGTGCGACGGGCGCCGGAGGTGTCTCGCCGGGTTGCCGATAGCTGACGGGCGTCAGCACGGCGTCCCGATCGAGCGAGGCCGGATCGGCGCCGGCGGCCAATGCGGCCATCCCGCCGCGGGCGAGACCGAGGGGGTCCATACCGCCCGGCGCCGCCTGGGGCGGGCCGTTGCCCGCGAGGCCTGGAAGTCCGGGCATGCCCGTTGCGGATGTGCCGGCCGGCATGCCCGGCAGCGTCATGGTCGCGGTCGGTTGCCAGGATCCCGCCGGGACCGGTCCCTCCTGCGCCCGAACGGGCGGGGCGGCGGCTCCGGCCGGCGGCGACGCGAGCGGTCCCGCCGCCGCGCCGGATGGGCCGGCCGCCGCCGGGTCCGCCGGCCGGCGATCCGCCAGCGGGATCCGGAGCGGCATCCCGCCGGCCGGCGCGGCCCGAAGGCTGGCGACGTAGCGCTCGCCGGCCGTCCGCTGGCCCTCGAAGACCAGCTTCGCCAGCCCGGGGTCGAGGCTTTTGAGGATGCGGTTGGGGGTGAGGTCTGGGTGCCCCTGGCCGGTGGTGAGGATGGAGAGATAGTCCGGGGCGACGAGGCCCATGACGGCGTCGCGCTCGGCCGCGGCGCGGTCGCGGTCCTCGCCGTGCCGCTGCACCGCGTTGCGGGCGAACTTGCGCATCACGGCGTCGGAGGCGTCGGGGTGTCGCGTCCGGAACCAGGCGCCGGCATGGCCGTGCCCGCCATCGGCCAGGGTGGCGGGATCGATGGTCGTCGGCACGGATGCCGACACCGCATCGGCCGCGCCGTCCGGGCTGCCCGCATCGCCCGGGCCGGCCTCGCCCGGTGCCGGCGGGCGCTGCCAGATCGCCCGGCGTGCCTCGGGGTCGGCGAGGATGGCGGCGCCCTTGGCCGCCGCGAGCCTGTCGGGCAGGCCTTTGAGGCGGGCGTCCCAGGCCACCTGCGGCAGGTCGGGGTTGCGGGCGGTGCCGGTGAGCTGCTGCTCGGCGGCATCGCGCATGGCTGCGTCGGGATGCTCGGCGATGGTGCGCAGGAGCTCGGCGTCGAGCCCGTCCTGGCGCTCGACATGGTAGCGCCGCCGCTCGCCCGCCTCGGCCTCGGCGAGCGGGCCGGTGAGCTCGCTGCCGAGCTCGTCGATTCGCCAGGCCAGGCGCTGGCGCACCTCCGGCGACCAGCGGGCGGCCATGGCTTGCGCCTCGTCCCGGAACTGGGAGCGGAAGCGGCTGGTGGCGTCGCCGCCGCCGGGCGGCATGGCGTCCCGGGTGGCGCGGGCATAGGCGGCCTGGGTGACGGCGAAGCGCTGGAGATCGGCGCGGGCACGCGTCTGCAGCTCCGCCGGCGAGAAGTCGGGGATGCGGGGCATGAGGGCTCACGATGGGAGGGGAGCTCCGGCTGGCAGGCGGGCATGCGCGAGCGCCGCCGTCGCGCCGCGGGCAGCGGCGAGGCGTCGGACGTCAGGACATGCGAAAGCGGCCCCGGGGACGGCATGTCCCAGGCTGTTGTCGGCAGCGTTGGCGAGGGGCCGGAAAGCCGTTCCGGGGCGGATCAGGCGGGCTGCAGGCGCAGCACCGCACCGCACCGTCAGATTCTGCCATAGCCGCGCCGGAGATCAAGGAGGGGTGGCAATTCGAAAAAGCGCCGGTCGGGCTCTGCGCGGTATCGACGCGCGGTCGAAGAGCCGTCTCCCGATCGGTTGCGACATAGGGCTAGAAGCGCGCCGGGCTGAGTCCCGCGCCCGCGCGTGCTGCCCCGGCGCCCCGCCCCCTCCTACGGCCCGGCGGGCGCTTCCCCACCGGCGGCCGCGTCCGGCGGCGGGCGCGGCCAGCGGAAATCGTCGGCACGGCCTTCCTTCGGCGCCAGCGCCTCGCCGCGCAGCAGCACCCTGGCGGCGGAAGGGTCGGCGTTCGGCGGGAAGGGCGCGGGCGCGGTGCGGGCCGTGGTGGCGACCTGCGCCGGGCCGGCGGGCGCACCGCCGAGCAGCCCGCCGCCGGCGGTGGGCTCGACCGGGTCGAGCGGCTGCACCGGGCCGAATTCCGGCTTCTCCGGCTCGGGCGCTTCCAGGGCGGCGCCGGGGGCGGGCGCCCCGGCTGCCGCCGGCGCCTCCTTGTCGGTGGGGGCGAGCAGGGCGGTCGGCGGCGGGGCCGCCGCCGCCGGCGCCGCGTTCAGCACGCGGCGCAGCTCGCGCTCGACGTAATGGGCGGCGACCTGCGCGCCGGCTTTGGAGAAATGCACGCCGTCGCCCAGGCGCAGCTTGGTGATCTGGCCGTTCAGGTCCGGCCCCGAGACGGCATAGTCGCCGTCGTCGTTGACGAAGCTGTCCCAGATGTCGACATAGGTGCAGCCCGCCGCCTCGCAGCGCTCGCGATAGATCGCGTTGAACGACACCATGCCGGCGCTGAGGCTTGGGCTGCGCATCGGCGGCAAACCGACCCAGACGGTCTTGATGCCCTTGGCCTTCAGCTGGGCGAGCATGCCGTCGACCCGCTTGACATAGGCGGCGCGCCAGGCGTCGGTGTCCAGGTCATAGGTGGTGCCGTTGTCGCGCAGGGGCTGCCGGTCGTTGGATCCGATCAGGATCACCGCGGCGGCGATCGTGTCGCCCGAGGCCAGCACCTTGGCGAGCTCCTTGTCCCAGTCGTAGAAATCGTCGCGCACCAGGCCGGAGGACGCCTTGGTGCGCGATACCACGGCGATGTCGGGCCGGTCGGCGAACTGGGTCGAGAGGCCCCCGGCCAGGAGATCGGCCAGGGAATCGCCGATGACGTCGACGAAGATCGAGGGCGCCACCGCCGGCTCCTTGGGCTGCTCCTGCACCTTCTGCGGCGCGGGTGTCGCGAAGGGCGAGGCGCGTGGCTTGCGACGCGGCTTGACCGGCACGAAGCGCGGGCGCGCCTGCCGGTCCGGCTCGTAGCGCGGGCGCTCGGGCTCTCCGCCGAACAGCCGCTCCAGGAAGCCGGTGAAGCCGCCCTGCGCCAGCGCCGGAGCCGCGCCGCAGAGCGCCAGCCCGAGGAGACACAGCACGAGGAAGGAGACCCGACGCATGGCCCGCCAATATCACGATGATCGCGGCGCGGCGATGGCGCGCGCCGCCCGGTGCGCCGCCATGCGGCCGGGCCGCCTCACGGCACCGCGCCCATGCGCTGCAGCAGCGCCGATGTGGCATAGCCGTCGGCGGTGAGGCCGACCGAGGCCTGCCAGGCGCGCACCGCCGCCCGCGTCCCGGGCCCGACCTTGCCGTCGATGGTGTCGACGGAAAAGCCGAGCGCCACCAGCCGGCGCTGCATCGCCTCGAGCTGGACGCGCGTCAGCGCCTTGTCGTCCGCCGGCCAGGTGCCGGCGACCGGCCCGCCGCCGCGGATGCGGTCGGCCAGCAGTCCGACCGACAGGGTGTAGCTGTCGGAGATGTTGTAGCTCTTGATCGCCCAGTAGTTCTCCAGGGTCAGGAAGGCCGGGCCGCGGGCGCCGGCCGGCAGCAGCAGCCAGGCCTTGCCGTCGGCCGGCAGCGCCTGGCCGTCGGCCCGCGTCAGGCCGAGCTTCGCCCAGGCCGCCGGTGGCTGGCCCTCGTGGGGCGTGATCGCGGTGAAGTCGAAGTCCGCCGGCAGCCGCACCTCGTAGCCCCAGCGCTGCTTCGTCTTCCAGTCGTAGTGGTCGAGATAGGTGGCGATCGAGCCGAGCACGTCGGGCACGCTGCGCCAGATGTCGCGCCGGCCGTCGCCGTCCATGTCGACGGCGTGCTTGAGGAAGCTCGACGGCATGAACTGGGTCTGGCCGAGCGCGCCGGCCCAGGAGCCGGTCATGGCGCGCGGCGGGATGTCGTGCGCCTCGAGGATCTGCAGGGCCGCGATCAGCTCGCCGCGGAAATAGTCCGGGCGCCGCGTCGTGCAGCAGGCGAGGGTGGCGAGCGAGCGGATGGTGTCCGAATTGCCGGCGCCGCTGCCGTAATTGCTCTCCAGCCCCCAGATCGCCAGGATCACCGCCCGGTCGACGCCCGTCTCCCGCTCGATCCGGTCGAGCCAGGGCTTCCAGCGCCGGGCGAGGTCGCGCCCCTGCGCCACCCGGGCGTCGGTGACGCGGCTCTGGACATAGCTGCGGATGGTCTGGCTGAACTCCGGCTGCGCCCCGGCGAGGCTGATCACCTTCGGGTCCGGCGTCACCCCGGCGAAGGCCGCGTCGAAGGTGGCGCGGCTGACGCCGGCCTTCTCGGCCTGCGGCCACAACCCGGCGACGAAGGCGGCAAAATCCGCCGCCCGCGCCGGCGCGGCGGCGAGGAGCAGCACGGCGGCGGCGACGAGGAGGCCGCGCCCCGCGAGTCCCAGCCCGGCGCCGGTGCGCTGTGCGATCGTGCGGGCTCGGCTGGACATCGGCCTCTGGCGCTCCCCTGGCGCGGGCCGTCCGCCTGTGCAGCATTGCGGCCCCGCAGTTCGATTCGGCCGAGTTTGTGCTAAGAGGCGTGTTCGCACAACGAGGGACAAGGCATGCAGGCAGGACAGGCGATGCGCAGAACGAAGTCCCTGGACCCCGCGGTCGCTTCGGCCCTGCGCAGCATCGAGACCGAGCGGCGCGGCCTGGACGTGCTGGTCGCCGCCCTGTCGAACGGCCTGGGCGATGCTTTTGCTGCCTGCATCGCCCGCATCCAGGCGGCCAGGGGCCGCGTCATCGTCACCGGCATGGGCAAGTCCGGGCATGTCGGCCGCAAGATCGCGGCGACGCTGGCCTCGACCGGCACGCCGGCCTTCTTCGTCCATCCCGGCGAGGCCAGCCACGGCGATCTCGGCATGATCACCCCGGACGACGTGGTGATGGCCCTGTCCTGGTCGGGCGAGACGCGCGAGCTCGGCGACCTCATCGACTATGCCAGCCGCTTCGGCGTGACGCTGATCGCCGTGACCTGCTCGCCGGATTCGACCCTCGGCCGCGCCGCCGACATCTGCCTGGCCATGCCCAGGGCGGAAGAGGCCTGCCCGCACGGCCTGGCGCCGACCACCTCGGCGCTGATGCAGCTCGCCCTCGGCGACGCCCTTGCCGTGGCGCTGCTGGAGGCGCACGGCTTCACCGCCTCGCAATTCCGGGTCTACCACCCCGGCGGCAAGCTCGGCGCGGCGCTGAAATTCGTGCGCGACGTCATGCATGCCGGCGAGGGCATGCCGGTGGTGCCGGTCGGCAGCCTGATGTCGGAGGCGATGCTGGTGATGTCGTCCAAGGGCCTGGGCTGCGTCGGCGTGATCGACGGCGAAGGTGCGCTGCTGGGCATCGTCACCGACGGCGACCTGCGCCGCCACATGTCGAACGACCTGATGGCCCGCAGCGTCGACGTGGTGATGACGCGCCGGCCCCTGACCATCCGGCCCGACGTGCTGGTCGGCGAGGCGCTCGAGACGATGGAGGCGCGCAAGGTCACCGCGCTGTTCGTGGTGGACGGGCTCGCCCCCCTCGGCGTGGTCCATTTGCACGACCTCTTGCGCATCGGCCTGGTCTGACGGCACGCCGTGCGCCTCCTCGCCGAGAACCTCGTCTGCGAGCGCGGCGGCCGCGGCGTGTTCGCCGGCGTGTCCTTCACGCTCGATGCCGGCCGCCTCCTCGCCGTCACCGGCCGCAACGGCGCCGGCAAGTCGAGCCTGCTGCGCGTCGTGGCCGGGCTGGTGCCGAAGGCCGGCGGCAGCCTCGCCCTCGAAGGCGCGGATTCCGAGCGCGGCCTCGGCGAGCATTGCCACTATGCCGGCCATGCCGACGCCCTGAAGGCCTCGCTCACCGCCGGCGAGAACCTCGCCTTCTGGGCCGCCTTCTACGGCGACCCCTGGCTCGATCCGGACGAGGCGCTGGAGCGCCTCGCCATCGCCCATCTCGCCGACCTGCCGGCCGCCTATCTCTCCGCCGGCCAGAAGCGCCGCCTCACCCTCGCCCGGCTCTTCGTCTCGCGCCGCCCGCTCTGGCTGCTGGACGAGCCGACCTCGGCCCTCGACACGGCGACGCAGGCCCTGCTCGCCGCCCATATGCGCGAGCACCTCGCGGCCGGCGGCCTGATCCTCGCCGCGACGCATGCCGATCTCGGCCTGCCGGCGCAGCGGCTGGAGATCGGGGGATGAGGGGGAGAGGGGCGGCGGGGAGTTTTGTCGCGAGAGAGGCCCGAGCTCTAGCCGGTGTGCCACTGCGCCTTTCACCCACCACGCCGGCCGATCCCCTCCCCCTTGCGGGGAGGGGTAAGGGGTGGGGGTGGTGCAGAACAGCCGGGCCGGCTCGCAGAGGGCGCCCTGGGCAACGCGCTGCGGCATTTCCTGGTGGACCCCCACCCCTCACCCCTCCCCGTAAGGGGGAGGGGAGGCCGAGGCGTCGCGCTTCCATCGACGGCCGGAGCGTCTTGCTCCACCGCCGCACTCCGCCAGACAATGTATCCTTGCTGAGCGGAGCGTCCTCTCCGCCCCCCGCGCCATGACTGCCCTCGGCGCCCTCTTTCTGCGCGAAATACGCCTCGCCGTGCGCGTCGGCGGCGGGGCGATGATGGGGGTCGTGTTCTTCCTCGCGGTGGTCACGGTCATCCCCTTCGGCGTCGGCCCGGACATGGCGCTGCTCGGCCGCATCGGCCCGGCGGTGCTGTGGCTCGGGGCGCTGCTCGCCACCCTGCTCGGCCTCGACCGCCTGTTCCAGGCCGACCAGGAGGACGGCTCGCTCGACCTGATCCACCTTGCCGGCCCGCCGCTCGAGCTCGTCGTGGCGGTGAAGGTGGCGGCGCACTGGGTGGCGACCGGCCTGCCGCTGGTGGTGGCGGCCCCGGTCCTCGGCATCTTCGTCAACCTGCCCTTCGCCGGCGTCGGCGCGGTGACGCTGACGCTGCTGGTCGGCACGCCGGCTCTCACCTTCCTCGGCGCCATCGGCGCGGCGCTCACCGTGGCGCTCCGGCGCGGCGGCCTGCTCCTGTCGATCCTGATCCTGCCGCTGACCATCCCCGTGCTGGTGTTCGGCGTCGCCGCCGCCAACGCCGCGATCCTCGGCGCCGGACCCTTCCTGCCACCGTTCCTGATCCTGGCGGCGCTCACCCTGTTCGCGGTGGTGGTCGGGGCGGTGGCCTCGGCCTGGGCGCTGCGCTTCGCCTTGGAATAGGCGTGTGCCATCCCGCACATTGCCGCACCCGCCTGCCGCGACATTGTTTCGGCGCGTTGCGGAGATTAGAACCATCCCATGTGGAAGCTCGCCAACCCCACCGTCTTCCTCGCCGCCGTCTCGCGGGCCATGCCCTGGCTGATCGGCGTGACGCTGCTCCTGTTCGCCGCCGGGATCGCCGGCACGGTGCTCTCGCCCGACGACTACCAGCAGGGGGCCACCGTCAAGATCATGTATATCCACGTGCCCTCCGCCTGGCTGGCCATGGCCGGCTGGACGGTGATGTCGGTCTCGGCCATCGGCGCCCTGGTCTGGCGCCACCCGCTGGCGGAGGTGGCGATGAAGGCGGCCGCGCCGATCGGCGCCGGCTTCACCTTCGCCTGCCTCGTCACCGGTTCGCTCTGGGGCAAGCCGACCTGGGGCACCTGGTGGCAATGGGACGCGCGGATGACCTCGGTGCTGATCCTGTTCATCATGTATCTCGGCGTCATCGCCCTCTGGCGGGCGGTGGAGGATCCGAGCCGGGCGGCCAAGGCTTGCGCCGTGCTCGTCCTGGTCGGGGCGATCAACATCCCGATCATCAAGTTCTCGGTGGAGTGGTGGAACACCCTGCACCAGGGCGCTTCGGTGCTGCGCCTGGACGGCTCGACCATCGACGGCTCCATGCTCTGGCCGCTCCTGGTGATGGCGCTGGCCTTCACGATGCTGTTCGCGGTGCTGCACCTGCTCGCCATGCGCAACGAGATCCTGCGCCGGCGCATCCGCACCATGCGCCTGATGGCGGCGACGACCGGCGCGCCGGTCCTCGCCCAGCCCCTGGAGGCCTGAGATGGTGCTGTTCGGCATGGACCTCGGGCCGCACTGGGCCTTCATCGTCGCCGCCTATGCCGTGATGATCCTGGTCGTCGCCGCCCTGATCGCCTGGGTGCTGGTCGACCATCGCATCCAGGCGAGGACGCTGGCGGACCTGGAGGAGCGCGGCCTCACCCGCCGTTCCGGCCGCCGGCGCGAGGGCGCATGAGCGCCGGCGTCGAGCCGGCCGCCCGGCCGCGGCGCGCGCTCCTGTTCGTGCCGCTGGCCGCCTTCGGCCTGCTGGCCGCGGTGTTCGCCTATGTCTTCTGGCTGGGCGGCGACCCCTCCGCCATCCCCTCCGCCCTGATCGGCCGGCCGGCGCCCAATGCGCCGCTGCCGGCGCTGGAGGGCCTCGTCGGGCCGGACGGCAAGCCGGTCCCGGGCCTGCCCGCCGGGGAGCTCCGGAGCGGCAAGGTCACGGTGGTCAACGTCTTCGCCTCCTGGTGCGCGCCCTGCCGCGAGGAGCACCCGGTGCTGGAGGCCTTCGCCGCCGGCGGCAAGGCCCGGCTGGTCGGCATCAACTACAAGGACGATCCGGAGAACGCCCGTCGCTTCCTCGGGCGGCTCGGCAACCCCTACGCGGCCGTCGGCGTCGACGCCAAGGGCCGCGCCGCCATCGACTGGGGCGTCTACGGCGTGCCCGAGACCTTCGTGGTCGGCGGCGACGGCACCATCCGCTACAAGATCGTCGGTCCCCTCAGCCAGGAGGCCCTCGAGACGGTGCTGAAGCCCGAGGTCGAGAAGGCCGCTGTGCAATAGAGCGGCAGTCCGGCACAGGATCGCGGTTGCACGCGCAAATTGCCGGCCAAAATGCTCTAGATTCACGCAAGTGATTCGCCGGACCGATGGCCATGGCCGTCAACGACCTGACAACTCCCCTGGGCGTCGCGGAGGACAAGCCCTCCCGCCGGCGCCTGCGCCTGCCCGTGCGGGCCATCCTCGGCGGCGCCGTGCTGGCCGTGATGGCGCTGTTCGCCGGCTGGGTCGCGCTGGTCGACGACCCCCTCGGCGGCGAGCCGCGGGTGACGGTGGCGATCGACATGACGCCGCCGGCCGCTGCGCCCAAGCCGGCGGAGGCGCCCGGCGCCGCGCCGCCGGCCGAGACGAACGCGCGCACGGCGACCGCAGCCGACCTGGAGCAGCAGTCCGGCGTGGTCGTGGTGCGCGGCGGCGGCGCCGCGGCGCCGCCCTCGGTGATCGTGCGGGCGCCGGACCCGGCGGCGGCGGTGAAGCTCGCCCCGCCCGATCCGGCCCTGACCGAGCGCGGCAAGGCCGGCCCGCTGCCGAAGATCGGCGCCGACGGCCGCCGGCCGGCCGACGTCTATGCCCGGCCGGCGGCGGCGTCCGGCGCCAAGATCGCGCTGCCCCGCCTCGCCGTGCTGGTCGGCGGCATGGGCATCAGCCAGAACGGCACCGCCGAGGCGATCGCCAAGCTGCCCGGCGGCGTCAGCTTCGCCTTCGCCCCCTATGGCAGCGACCTCGACCGCCTGGTGCAGCAGGCCCGCGGCGCCGGCCACGAGGTGATGCTGCAGGCGCCGATGGAGCCCTTCGACTATCCCGACAACGATCCCGGCCCGCAGACGCTGCTGGCCGCGGCGCCCGCCGACCAGAATCTCGAGCGCCTGCACTGGCAGATGAGCCGCTTCGGCGGCTATGTCGGCATCACCAACTACATGGGCGGCAAGTTCACCGCCTCCGCCGAGGCGCTGGGGCCGATCCTCAAGGACGTCGCCGGCCGCGGTCTGATCTATGCCGACGACGGCTCCTCGCCGCGCAGCATCGCCGACCAGGTCGGCGCCTCCCTCGGCCTCGCCGTGCCCAAGGCCGACATGGTCATCGACGTGGTGCCGACGCCGCAGGCGGTCGATGCCGCTCTCGCCAAGCTCGAGCAGCTCGCCCGCGACAAGGGAACCGCCTTCGGCGTCGCCACCGGCCTGCCGCTGACCGTCGCCAAGCTGTCGGACTGGGCGCGTACCCTGGAGAAGCGCGGCGTGCAGCTGGTGCCCGTCAGCGAACTCGCGAGGAAGCAGCCGTGACCGACCGCAGCGCCCTGCCTTACCGCCCCTGCGTCGGCATCATGCTGCTGGACCGCGACGGCCGCGTCTTCATCGGCCGCCGCGGCGGCGGTGGCGCCGAGCCGGCCTTCGAATGGCAGATGCCGCAGGGCGGCATCGACGAGGGCGAGGAGCCGCGCGCGGCGGCGCTGCGCGAGCTTTGGGAGGAGACCAGCGTGCGCAGCGTCTCCCCGCTCGCCGAGGCGCCGGACTGGTACAGCTACGACCTGCCGCCGGAGGCGGTCGGCCGCGGCTGGACCCTCAGATATCGCGGCCAGACCCAGAAATGGTTCGCCTTCCGTTTCGAGGGCACCGGGGCCGAGATCGACATCGCCAGCCCGGCCGGCGGCACCGTCCGGCCGGAATTCGACGCCTGGCGCTGGGAGGCGATGGACCGGCTCCCCGGCCTGGTCGTGCCGTTCAAGCGGCCGGTCTACGAGAAGGTCGTCGCCGCCTTCCGGCATCTCGCGCCGTGACGGAGCGCCCCTACCGCCCGAATGTCGGCATCGCCCTGTTCAATCCGGCCGGGCTGGTCTTCGTCGGCCGGGCGCTGACCTCGGGGCCGGAGCTGGTGGTGCCGGGCTTCGAATGGCAATGCCCGCAGGGCGGCATCGACGAGGGCGAGGACATCCTCGCCGCCGCCCGGCGCGAGCTCTGGGAGGAGACCAATGTGCGCAGCGTCGCCGTGCTGGCGGTGACGCCGGACTGGTGGGCCTACGACTTCCCGCCCTATGACGGGCCGCCGCACAAGCTCTCCCCCTTCCGCGGCCAGAAGCAGCGCTGGGCGGCGTTGCGCTTCGAAGGCAGCGAGAGCGAGATCGACGTCGCCGACCTGCCGACCGGCGAGCCGCAGGAGATGGTCGAGTGGCGCTGGGAGCGCCTGGAGCGCCTGCCCGGCCTGGTCACGCCGCACAAGCGCGCCGTCTACGAGAAGATGGCCGCCGCCTTCGCTCCCTTTGCAGCGCCATAGCGTGGGTCCGCGCCGGTGCCCCTGCCGGCGAGGGATCTCATGCCTCCCGGATCAGGATCGCCGGGCCTTCGGTGTCGATCTCCGCTTCCCACACTGTCCAGCCGCGCTGCTCGTAGAAGGCGCGCAGGTCCGGCCGGCAGGCGAGGTAGAGGCGCGGGATGCCGAGCGCGGCGGTGCGCAGCACCGCCTCGGCCACCAGGGCGCCGCCAATGCCGCGGCACCGGGCCGCCGGGTCGACCCAGAGCGCCGCGACCCAGGGCGAATAGTCCGGCCGCGCCGCCTCCTCCGACAGGACGACCGACACCGTGCCGAGGAACTGGCCGTCCTCGTGCGCCACCAGGCAGAAAGGCAGCGGATCGCGGCCGAGGCTGTGGCGCGTCAGGACCGCGATCTGCTCCAGGGGATGTCCGTGCTCGCTCCAGAAGCCGCGCCAGATGCGGTCGGCCACCGTGCCGAGGAAGTCCGGCCGCCGGCGCAGGTCGCTGATCGTCACGGCGAGCCTCCAGCCGTCGCCCGCAGCGGGACCGGCGGACTCGCGAGCGGCCGCGCATCGAGGGCCGGCCACGCCGGCACCGCCTCACCAGACATGCCGCATCATAGCCGAATCGCCGGCTGTCGCCGAGCTATCCGCGCCGGCGGGATGCCTTTGACCACAAGATCGGCTATTCCTTAAGAACGCGCGGGCGACCGCGCGCGGGAGAACCATCTTCTTTACCATGGCCGAAGCCAGCCTGACGCCCGATGACATGGCCATTCGACCGGATCGCCGCCGCCGCGGCCTTTGGCGCAAGCTCGTCCTGGCGCTGGTGCTGCTCGGCCTGACGCCCTTCGCGCTGACCCTGGTCTATGCGGTGGTGCCGCCGATCTCGCTGCCGATGATCGGGCGGGCGGTGACCCTGCGCGACGTCGACCGGCGCTGGACACCGCTCGACAAGATCGCGCCGGCCCTGCCGATGGCCGTGCTCTCCTCCGAGGACGCGCGGTTCTGCCTGCACAACGGCGTCGATTTCGACGCGATCGAGCTGGTGCTCAACCAGGGCGGCGACAAGGGGCCCTCGCGCGGGGCCTCGACCATCGCCATGCAGGTGGCCAAGAACCTCTATCTCTGGTACCTGCCGACGATGGTGCGCAAGGTGGCCGAGATCCCGCTGGCGCTGTGGATCGACCTCATCTGGTCCAAGCAGCGCGTCATCGAGGTCTATCTCAACATCGCCGAATGGGGCGAGGGCATCTACGGCGCCGAGGCGGCGGCGCAATACTATTTCGACAAGCCGGCCGCGGCGCTGACCACGCGCGAGGCCTCGCTCCTGGCGGTGGCGCTGCCCAACCCGATCAAGCGCGACGCCGGCGATCCCAGCCGGCGGCTGCGCAGCCTCGCCAACCTGATCAGGAGCCGCGCCCAGGCCTCGGGCGCCATCCTCGCCTGCGTCAAATGAGGCCGCAGACCCGGTTCAAGAAACGGTTTGGCGCCTCTTCCTTCCGCCGCGCTCTTCCTGTATAGGCTGCCGCCTTATTCGAATGACCTGAGCGGTTTGCCGTCCGTCGCACGGCCCGCGAGCCCGAGAAGATGACGTCATGGCAGTTCCGAAGCGAAAGACTTCCCGCATGAAGCGCGGCTTCCGCCGCTCCGCCGATGCGCTCAAGGCCCCCACCTATGTCGAGGACAAGGACTCGGGCGAGCTGCGCCGGCCGCACCATATCGACCTGAAGAGCGGCATGTATCGCGGCCGCCAGATCCTGGTGCAGAAGACCGAGGCCTGAGTTCCGGGCACCCTCGGTCGGGAGGCCGGCTCCGCGCCGGCCTTTTTTGTGTGTCGACGGCCCGCCCCGCGCCATAATGTCGCCCATCTCTGGGGGGCCGCAACATCGCCGCGCCGTGTTGCGTCGGTGAAGCCCGTGTGTTAGGTGAGCCCGCAAGGTGGCGGAGGGGGGCTTGCTCCGGCCTCGAATCCGCTGAGAATTCAACTTACCCGTCAAGCACTTAGGCGCTGAACCCACGCGGGTTCGGGGTCTTGGGGCGGGTCCAGCAGGAAGACGCCCCGTGGCAGGCGAAGAACCCATCATCTCGGGCATGGCCGGGCGCTATGCGTCGGCGCTTTTCGATCTCGCCCAGAGCAGCGGCGCCGTCGATGCGGTCGGCGCCGATCTCGCCCGTTTCGAGGCTCTCGTCGCCGAGAGCGCCGACCTCGCCCGTCTGGTGCGCAGCCCGGTCTTCTCCTCCGAGGAGCAGACCAAGGCGATCATCGCCGTGCTGGAGCGCGCCGGCATCGGCGGCCTCGCCGCCAACTTCCTCAAGCTCGCCGCCCAGAACCGCCGCCTGTTCGCGGTGCACGACATGATCCGGGCCTACAAGGGGCTCGTCGCCCGCGCGCGCGGCGAGACCAGCGCCGAGGTCGTGGTGGCGCAGCCTCTCTCCGATTCGCACCTGGCGACCCTCAAGGACGCGCTGCGCAGCGCGACCGGCAAGGATGTCGCTCTCGACGTCAAGGTCGATCCGGGCCTGATCGGCGGGCTGACCGTGAAGATCGGCAGCCGCATGATCGACGCCTCGCTGAAGACCAAACTCCAATCGATCAAGATTGCCATGAAAGAGGTCGGCTGATGGACATCCGCGCCGCTGAAATTACCGCCATCCTGAAGGAGCAGATCAAGAACTTCGGGCAGGAAGCCGAGGTTTCCGAGGTCGGTCAGGTCCTCTCCGTCGGCGACGGCATCGCGCGCGTCTACGGCCTCGACAACGTCCAGATGGGCGAGATGGTCGAGTTCCCGGGCGGCACGCGCGGCATGGCGCTGAACCTGGAGAGCGATAATGTCGGCGTCGTGATCTTCGGCTCCGACCGCGAGATCGGCGAGGGCGACACGGTCAAGCGCACCGGCGCCATCGTCGACGTGCCGGTCGGCAAGGGCCTGCTCGGCCGCGTCGTCGACGCCCTCGGCAACCCGATCGACGGCAAGGGCCCGATCCAGTTCGACAAGCGCTCGCGCGTCGACGTCAAGGCGCCCGGCATCATTCCGCGCAAGTCGGTGCACGAGCCGATGGCCACCGGCCTCAAGGCCATCGACGCCCTGATCCCGATCGGCCGCGGCCAGCGCGAGCTGATCATCGGCGACCGCCAGACCGGCAAGACCGCGGTGGCGCTCGACACCATCCTCAACCAGAAGCCGCTCAACCAGGGCGACGACGAGAGCCAGAAGCTCTACTGCGTCTATGTCGCCGTCGGCCAGAAGCGCTCCACCGTCGCCCAGTTCGTCAAGGTGCTGGAGGAGAACGGCGCGCTCGACTATTCCATCATCGTCGCCGCCACCGCCTCCGACCCGGCGCCGATGCAGTTCCTGGCGCCCTTCGCCGGCTGCACCATGGGCGAGTATTTCCGCGACAACGGCATGCACGCCGTGATCATCTACGACGACCTCTCCAAGCAGGCCGTCGCCTATCGCCAGATGTCGCTGCTGCTGCGCCGCCCGCCGGGCCGCGAAGCCTATCCGGGCGACGTGTTCTACCTGCATTCGCGCCTGCTCGAGCGCGCCGCCAAGATGGGCAAGGAGGCCGGCCTCGGCTCGCTCACCGCCCTGCCGGTCATCGAGACCCAGGCCAACGACGTGTCGGCCTACATCCCGACCAACGTCATCTCGATCACCGACGGCCAGATCTTCCTGGAGACCGACCTGTTCTACCAGGGCATCCGCCCGGCGGTGAACGTCGGCCTCTCCGTGTCGCGCGTCGGCTCCTCGGCCCAGACCAAGGCGATGAAGAAGGTCGCCGGCAAGATCAAGGGCGAGCTGGCGCAGTATCGCGAGATGGCGGCCTTCGCCCAGTTCGGCTCCGACCTCGACGCCACCACGCAGCGCCTGCTCAACCGCGGCGCCCGCCTGACCGAGCTCCTCAAGCAGGCGCAGTTCTCGCCGCTGAAGATGGAAGAGCAGGTCGTGGTGATCTATGCCGGCGTCAACGGCTATCTCGATAAGCTGCCGGTCGCCAAGGTGAAGCCGTTCGAGGCCGGCCTGCTCGCCAAGCTGCGCGCCGAGGGCTCGATCCTCGAGGCGATCCGGACTTCGAAGGATCTCTCCGACGACGTCGCGGCCAAGCTCAAGGCGCAGGTCGAATCCTTCGCCAAGACCTTCGCCTGAACCCCGCGTCTAGACCGGAGAGGCGGGGACGATGCCGTCGCTGAAAGACCTACGCAACCGCATCGCCTCCGTGAAGGCGACGCAGAAGATCACCAAGGCCATGCAGATGGTCGCGGCGGCCAAGCTCCGCCGCGCCCAGATGGCGGCCGAGGCCGCGCGCCCCTATGCCGAGCGCATGGACGCCGTGCTCGCCAACCTCGCCGGGGGCGTCTCGGACATCCGCCAGGCGCCGAGGCTGCTGGCCGGCACGGGCAGCGACCAGGTCCATCTCCTGGTCGTGTGCACCGCGGAGCGGGGCCTGTGCGGCGCCTTCAACTCCTCCATCGCCCGCCTGGCGCGGGACAAGGCCAATTCCCTGCTGGCGCAGGGCAAGACCGTCAAGATCCTCTGCGTCGGCAAGAAGGGTGCGGACGTCCTCAAGCGCCAGTTCGAGAGGCTGATCATCGAGGTGATCGAGTTCCGCTCGGTGCGCCAGATCGGCTTCGAGCAGGCCGAGCAGGTCGGCGAGAAGGTGCTGGAGCTCTACGAGCAGGGCGGCTTCGACGTCGCCACCCTGTTCTACTCGAAGTTCCGGTCGGTGATCGCCCAGATCCCGACGGCCCAGCAGATCATCCCGGCCGAGGTCCCGGTGGCCAAGCCCGGCGAGATCCGGATCTCCTACGATTACGAGCCGGATGAAGGCGCCATCCTCGCCGACCTCCTGCCGCGCAACGTCTCGGTGCAGATCCTGCGCGCGCTTCTGGAGAACGGCGCCTCCGAGCAGGGCGCGCGCATGTCCGCCATGGACAATGCCACGCGCAATGCCGGCGAGATGATCAAGAAGCAGACCATCACCTACAACCGCACCCGCCAGGCGATGATCACGAAGGAGCTGATCGAGATCATCTCGGGCGCGGAAGCGCTCTGACCCCCGGCCGGGCTGCTTGGACCGGAGCCGCGGCTCCGGTCCAAGCAGCCCGGCCAAGACCTTGAGACCGTGAAATTTCCGAGCTCGCCCTCTGAGCGGAGTTCGGAAATTTTGATGCTTCCAGCCCAGGGAGACCCGCCATGGCCTACAGTACCAGCGCGACGACCAAGGGCGGCCGGGAAGGCCGCGCCGTCCTCGAGAACGGCGGCCTGGCCCTCGCCATGGCCTTCCCCAAGGAGCTCGGCGGCTCGGGCGAAGGCCACAATCCCGAGCAGCTCTTCGCGCTCGGCTATTCCGCCTGCTACGGCCAGGCCATCCTGGCGCTCGGCAAGAAGCATGGGCTCGATGGTTCCGCCGCCAAGGTGACCGTGGCGGTGACCCTCGACAAGGACGATGTCAGCTTCGCGCTTTCCGTCGACATCAAGGTTTCGATCCCCGGCGCCGACAAGGACAAGGTCCAGGCCCTGGCCGACGAAGCCCACACGATCTGCCCCTATTCGCGGGCGACCCGCGGCAACGTGCCCGTCACGATCGCCGCCGTCTGACCCGACCCGTTCCTGAAGGAGACATCTATGGCCAACCCGACCGGACGCGTTGCGCAGGTCATCGGCGCCGTCGTCGACGTGCAGTTCGAGGAGCATCTGCCCGAAATTCTCAATGCGCTGGAGACCAGCAACAACGGGCAGCGCCTCGTGCTCGAGGTGGCGCAGCACCTGGGCGAGTCGACCGTTCGCTGCATCGCCATGGATACGACCGAAGGGCTGGTGCGCGGCCAGAGCGTCAGCGACACCGGCGGTCCGATCCAGGTGCCCGTCGGCAACGCCACGCTCGGCCGCATCATGAACGTCATCGGTGAGCCGATCGACGAGGCCGGCCCGGTCCACGGCGAGGCCCTGCGTCCGATCCACGCGCCGGCGCCGAGCTATGCCGAGCAGTCGACGGAAGCGCAGATCCTGATCACCGGCATCAAGGTCGTCGACCTCTTGGCGCCCTACGCCAGGGGCGGCAAGGTCGGCCTGTTCGGCGGCGCCGGCGTCGGCAAGACCGTGCTGATCCAGGAGCTGATCAACAACGTCGCCAAGACCCATGGCGGCTTCTCCGTGTTCGCCGGCGTCGGCGAGCGCACCCGCGAGGGCAACGACCTCTATCACGAGTTCATCGAAGCGGGCGTCAACGCCGACCCGCACAACCCGGACTCCAAGGTCCAGTCGAAGTGCGCCATGGTGTTCGGCCAGATGAACGAGCCGCCGGGCGCCCGCGCCCGCGTCGCGCTCAGCGGCCTCACCGTCGCCGAGAACTTCCGCGACCAGGGCCAGGACGTGCTGTTCTTCGTCGACAACATCTTCCGCTTCACCCAGGCCGGCTCGGAAGTGTCGGCCCTGCTCGGGCGCATCCCCTCGGCCGTGGGCTATCAGCCGACGCTCGCCACCGACATGGGCGCGCTGCAGGAGCGCATCACCACCACCACCAAGGGCTCGATCACCTCGGTGCAGGCGATCTACGTGCCGGCCGACGACCTGACCGACCCGGCGCCGGCGACCTCCTTCGCCCATCTCGACGCCACCACGGTGCTGTCGCGCTCCATCGCCGAGAAGGGCATCTACCCGGCGGTCGACCCGCTCGACTCCACCTCGCGCATGCTGACCGCCGCGGTCGTCGGCGAGGAGCACTACAACACCGCCCGCGCCGTGCAGCAGATCCTGCAGCGCTACAAGGCGCTGCAGGACATCATCGCCATTCTCGGCATGGACGAGCTTTCCGAAGAGGACAAGCTCACCGTCGCCCGCGCCCGCAAGATCGAGCGCTTCCTGTCGCAGCCCTTCGAGGTGGCGCAGACCTTCACCGGCGCGCCGGGCGTGCAGGTGAAGATCGAGGACACGGTCAAGGGCTTCAAGGGCATCGTCGAGGGCAAGTACGACTACCTGCCGGAGGCGGCCTTCTACATGGTCGGCACCATCGAGGACGCCGTCGAGAAGGGCAAGCGCCTCGCCGCCGAGGCGGCGTGAGCCGCCCGCCCGGACGGGACCGCGGGGCCGGGCGCCGCGCGGACCCGCCGAGACTCTGAGACAGCAGGATTTCGCCGATGGCCACTTTTCAGTTCGAGCTCGTCACGCCGGAGAAGCTCCTGTTCTCCGGGCCGGTCGAGGGGGTCGTCATCCCCGGCACGGAGGGCGATTTCGAAGTGCTGGCGCAGCACGCGCCGGTCATGTCGACCATCCGGCCGGGCCTGATCGCGGTGCGCGAGACCGCCTCGGGCGCGCCGCGCCGCCTGTTCGTGCGCGGCGGCTTCGCCGAGGTCAATCCGGACGGCCTGACCATCCTGGCCGAGCAGGCCATTCCCGTCGAGGAGCTCTCGCCCGAGAGGCTCGCCCGCGAGATCACCATGATGGAGGAGGACGTGGCGGACGCGACCTCCGACGTCGCGCGGGCCAAGGCGGCGCTGAAGCTCGGCCAGCTGCGCGAGCTGCAGCGGGCCATCGCTCACTGATCCCCACGCGCCATCACGCTCCAAAGCCGCCTCCGGGCGGCTTTTTCACGTGCAGAAGCCCCGCCGTGGGGGCGGGGCTTCCTCGGGCATCGGGACCTTTGTCCGGGCGCGACGGGTCCCGAGGCTCGTCCGGTGAGGGCTCAGCGGCAGATGCGCACGCGAACCCAATGGTAGCCGTAGTAGCGTCATAGACGCGCTGGCTGCGCCAGAAGCAGGCCGGCGCGTAGTAGTAGGCCGGACGGTAGCTGTTGTAGTAGGAGTTGGCGGCGATGCCGCCGAGCAGCAGGCCGCCGATGGCGCCGGCGGCGAAGGCACCGCCCCGGCCCCAGCCCGCTTCGGCCGTGCCGGTGGTGGCGAGGGTGGCGCCGGCGAGCGTCGCTGCGACGAGGCTGGCGGAGATGAGCTTCCTGAACATGGTGGTCGTCCTCTGGTCTGATCCCGGCGCGGCTGCGCTCGATCGATGGGACGACTCTACTCAGCGCCCGCCGCCCCGCCGTGCGCCTTGGCACAGGGCGGCGGAGCGCGTCTCGTTGGGCCGGTTCAGTACATGGCGTCGGGCATCGAGGCCTTCTTGCGCTCGATGAAGTCGCGCAGCGCCTCGTCGACGCCCGGGTCGATCGCCGGCGCCTCGTACTCCGCCAGCATCTTCTTCCAGATGCGGTTGGCCCGCTGCGGCGCGTCCTGCTTGCCCTCCGCCTCCCATTGCTCGACCGAATTGTTGTCGGCGACGCTGGAGCGGTAGAACGCCGTCTCGAAATTCGCCTGGGTATGGGCGCAGCCGAGGAAATGGCCGCCGGGCTCGACCTGATGGAAGGCCTCCATCGCCTGGCCGTTCTCGGACATGTCGACGCCCTTGGCCAGCACGTGCATGGCGCCGAGCTGGTCGAAATCCATGATGAACTTCTCGTAGGAGGCGGAGAGGCCGCCCTCCATCCAGCCGGCGGCGTGCAGCACGAAATTGGCGCCGGCATGGATGGTCGGCAGGAGCGTGTGCGCGCTCTCATAGGCCGCCTGCGCATCGGGGATCTTGGAGGCGCAGAGCGAGCCGCCGGTGCGGAACGGCATCTTCATCCGCCGGGCGAGCTGCGCCGCGCCGTAGATGCACAGCGCCGCCTCCGGCGTGCCGAAGGTCGGCGCGCCCGACTGCATCGACAGGGTCGAGACGAAGGTGCCGAAGATCGCCGGCGCGCCGGGACGCACCAATTGCAGGAAGGAGACGCCCGCCAGCACCTCGGCCAGGACCTGCGTCAGCGTGCCCGCCACCGTCACCGGGCTCATCGCGCCGGAGAGGATGAACGGGGTGATGATGCAGGCCTGGTTGTTCTGGGCGTAGACGTCGGCCGCGCCGAGCATGGTGTTGTCCCACACCATCGGCGAATTGGCGTTGATCAGGCTGGTGCAGACGGTGTTCTGCTGAATGAAGTCGGTGCCGAACAGGATCTCCGCCATCTTGACGGTGTCGAGCGCCCGGTCGGGATGGGTCACCGAGCCCATGAACGGCTTGTCCGACAGCCGCATATGCGCATAGACCATCTCCAGATGCCGTTTGTTCACCGGCAGGTCGACGGGCTCGCACACCGTGCCGCCGGAATGGTGCACATAGGGCGTCATGTAGGCGAGCTTCACGAAATTGCGGAAATCCTCGATCGTGCCGTAGCGCCGGCCCTTGTCGAGGTCGTGGACGAAGGGCGAGCCGTAGTTCGGCGCGAACACCGTGGCCTTGCCGCCGATCTGGACGCTGCGCTCGGGGTTGCGGGCGACCTGGGTGTACTGGGACGGCACGGTCGAGATCAGCCGGCGGGCGAGGCCGCGGGGGAAGCGCACCCGCTCGCCCCTGACGTCGGCGCCGGCGCCCCTGAGCAGTTCCAGGGCCCGGGGATAGTCGCGGAACTCGATGCCGATCTCCTCGAGCAGCGTCTCGGCATTGTGCTCGATGATCTGCATCGCCTCTTCCGAGAGCACCTCGGTCAGCGGCAGGTTGCGGGTGATGAACGGCACCGCGACGCCGGAGCGCTGGGCCCGCGCCGCCCGCCGGGCATCGCGCCCGCGCCGTGCCGCGTGACCTTCGTGGGCTTCCGCTGCCTCCGCCATCGCCGTTCTCCCAGGGCTTTTCCGACATGAGCCTATCTCAAAAAGACATAGGCGAGGCGGCCGCCCGGCCACGGCCCAGGCCCGCCGCCGTTTTGCCTCGTCGCGACAGAAGCGGCGTGCGGAGGACAGCAAGCCGAGGCCTGTACGGCGCCTGCACGCGTCGTTAACGGCAGGTTCACACCGTTCGCGCAATTCTAGCGGCAGGGGGGTGCTGAATTTGCCGATTTGGAGAGTTCCCGTGTCCAGAACCATCACCCTTGCAGCCGCTCTCGCCCTGGCCGTCGCCGGCGCGCCGCTGCTCGCTGCGGCTCCGGCCGCGGCGGCCGACGGACGCAACGCGGCATTCGTCGGCGGCCTGGCCGCCGGCGCCGTCGGCGGCGTCCTGCTCGGCCAGGCCCTCGCGCCGCAGCCGGTCTATGCCGCGCCGGCTCCCGTCTATGCGGCGCCGCCGCCGACCCCCGTCGCCTACGATCCCTATTTCGACCAGATGACCCGCCTGCACATGGCATGCGATGCCGGCAACCGCTCGGCCTGCGTGCATTTCGGCGTCATCATCGGCGAGCACCGGGAGAAGATGGCGGAATGGCGCCGGCTGCATCCCGACTTCTTCACCTGGGAGCGCTATTGATCCCGGTCCACGGCGGGGCGGCCTTGGCCGCCCCGCCGTGTTCCTGCCCATTGGGAGGCAGCGCGGTCTTGCCCCCCGTAGCGCGCAGCGCGGTCTTGCCCCATTGACGGCCCCGCTGCTTGCGTCCATCTGATGGGCAGCTGACTGTCCTGGGCGCCCCCGATGATCCCGTCCTATTCCCGCTTCGGCATTTCTCCCCGTCACGCCACCGTGCCGGTGCAGGTGGGCGAAGGCCCCGGCAGCGTCGTGGTCGGCGGCGGGCAGCCGATCGTCGTGCAGTCGATGACCAACACCGACACGGCCGACGCCGACGCCACGGTGAAGCAGGTCGCCGCCCTCGCCCGCGCCGGCTCGGAGCTGGTGCGCATCACCGTCGACCGCGACGAGGCCGCCGCCGCCGTGCCGCGCATCAAGGAGCGGCTCCTGCGCATCGGCGTCACCGTGCCGATCGTCGGCGACTTCCACTATATCGGCCACAAGCTCCTGGCCGATCATCCCGCCTGCGCCGAGGCGCTGGACAAGTACCGCATCAATCCCGGCAATGTCGGCTTCCGCGAGAAGCGCGACCGCCAGTTCGGCGCCATCATCGAGACGGCGATGCGCTGGGGCAAGCCGGTGCGCATCGGCGCCAACTGGGGCTCGCTCGACCAGGAGCTGCTCACCCATCTCATGGACGAGAACGCCCGCAGCGACACGCCGGTCGACGCGCGCGCGGTGACCTGGGAGGCGCTGGTGCAGTCGGCGCTGCTCTCGGCCGACCGCGCGGTCGAGATGGGCATGCCGAAGTCGCGCATCATCCTCTCCACCAAGGTCTCGGCGGTGCAGGACCTGCTGGCGGTCTATGGCGAGCTCGCCGCCCGCTCCGACTATGCCCTGCATCTCGGCCTGACCGAGGCCGGCATGGGCTCCAAGGGCATCGTCGCCTCCGCCGCTGCCTTGGCGCCGCTGCTGCAGGCCGGCATCGGCGACACCATCCGCGTCTCGCTGACGCCCGAGCCGAACGGCGACCGCAGCACGGAAGTGAAGGTGGCGCAGGAGATCCTGCAGGTGATGGGCATCCGCACCTTCGTGCCGCTGGTCGCGGCCTGCCCCGGCTGCGGGCGCACGACCTCCACCGTGTTCCAGGAGCTGGCCCAGGACATCCAGGGCTTCATCGTCGACAGCATGCCGGAATGGAAGACCCGCTATCCCGGCGTCGAGACGCTGAAGGTCGCGGTGATGGGCTGCATCGTCAACGGCCCGGGCGAGTCCAAGCACGCCGATATCGGCATCTCCCTGCCCGGCACCGGCGAGACGCCGACGGCGCCGGTCTTCGTCGACGGCCAGAAGGTGGCGACCCTGCGCGGCGCGGGCCTGACGACCGACTTCAAGCGCATGGTGATCGACTATATCGACAACCGTTTCGGCATCGGCGCCAAGACCGCGGCAGAGTAGGATCCGGCCGAAGCAGAATAAAGCGCGCAATGCCTTCCCCGCTGCGTGGCTGTTGTGTTCACACATTTAGGTATTCGAGGCCTACCTAAGGTGATTCTCTCTCGCACGATTGATTCGCGAGAGATGGGCGATGGATATTTGC